>DATJXL010000146.1:0-12420 GCA_035500135.1 Kofleriaceae bacterium | reverse complement strand
CGGCATCGCGAACTCGATCCTCGTCAAGGTGAACCAGATCGGCACGCTGTCGGAGACGCTCGACGCGGTCCGCACCGCGCAGCACGCCGGCTACACCGCGATCATCTCGCACCGCTCGGGCGAGACCGAGGACTCGTTCATCGCGGATCTCGCGGTGGCGACGAACGCCGGCCAGATCAAGACCGGCTCGGCGTCGCGCAGCGATCGGATCGCGAAGTACAACCAGCTCCTGCGCATCGCCGATCAGCTCGGCGACGAGGCGCGGTTCGCGGGTGCCGGCGTGTTCCGGCGCTGACGTGTAGCCGACGTGTTACGCGGCGCGTGCGTCGCGAATGCTACCTCACCGCGCCATGCGCGGACGCGTCGCGATCGTGGCCTCGGTCTCGTGGCTCGCCGTGCTGGCCTCGCGCTCGCGCGCCGACGAGCCCGCACCCGAGACCGGGCTGATCGTACAGCCTGCGATCGCGCTCGGAACCGGCGTCGCCGCGGTGATGGCGGGCTCGGGCGCGCCACCCGAGGCAAGCGGCACGTTGCCGATCCTGCGCGTGGGCCTCGAGCGCAGCGGCTACGCGATCGCGCTCGACTTCGACTACACGACCGCGGTCGCGAGCGCGCCGATCTCGTCGGTGGTCGCCACGCGCAGCTCGGCTGGAGTCGACTTCGAGCCGGTGCTGTGGAGCTCCGCCGACCGCGACGTGCGGCTGTACGGGCTCGTCGGCGCCGGCGTCGACGTCTCGCGCCAGCCGGGGACAGGCTCGCCGCCCAGCAACAGCACGGGCCTGGGCGGGCGCGGCTCGCTCGCGCTCGGCGCGATGTACTTCGTGCACCCGAATCTCGGCATCGGTTTCGAGCTCGGCGACCGCTTCGACTACATCTCGATCGACAGCCTCGGCATCACGTCCAACTCGGTTTACGTCGCGCTCGCAGCGACGTTCGTGACGCGCGCGCGCTGAGGCAAGAGGAGCACGGGGTACAGCGCGAGCATCCCGTACGGGAAATCGCCGAGCCGGAGCACGGCGGCGAGGCCGAGCTCGAACGCGATGCCGAGCGCGAGCCAGATCCAGCGCAGGTGGAGGCGGTTGCACAGGCGGCGCACGCGGCCCGGGCGGTCCGCGGTGTCGGCGTAATACAGGAACGCGAGGTAGAGCGGCGCGCCGAGCTCGAACGCGATCGCGACGAGCGTCGCGACCCGGGTCAGCGGCAGCAGCGCCTGCGCCCATTCCGGCCCGAACCGCGCGGCCTGCGGATCGGCGGCGGCATCGGCGAGCGCGGTGAAACCGCCGAGCGGGCCCCACTCGGCGCCGGTCTTGTTGATGCCGGCCGAGAAGTAGACCCACAACAGCTGGAGCATCAGCAGGTAGCGCGGCCACGCCGGGATTTCCGCCGGCGGCGGACGGCCGAGCGCGCGCGCGATCGCGGCATCGATCGACCACCGCGCGTTGCAGCGCGACAGCGCGAGCACGATCGGCACGATCCGGTACAGCACGTCGAGCGCGCTCTCCGACGCCGGCGCGAGCCGCGCGAGCTCGAGCGACGCGATCGCGTACGCGATGCACGCGACGCGGGTCGCCGCGCCGAGCGCGATCGCCGCCGACGCGATCACGGCGATCGTCCACCACGCGCCGCCGCCGAGGCCGAGCCACGCCTCGCGCCCGGTCGCGTAGCCGGCTGGATACGGCGACCACAACACGCCGGCGAGGCCGGCCGCGCGCGAGTACACGAGATCCGCGCACGCGACGAGCCCGACGCCGATCCGCGCGAGCGCGAGCTGGGTCGGCGGCTCGCGGCGGTCCCACAGCGCGACCCAGCGCTGCCACCAGGCGTTCATCGCCGCCCTCGCGCGATCGCGTACTCGAACGTTCCGCTCGGGATCATCTCGCCGTGATCGAGCTCGACCTGCTCGAGCCGCACGCGCACGCGCGCGAGCTCCGGGTGCCGCGCGAGCATGCGCGCGATGATCCACGCGCAGAACGGGTTGTACTGCGGCGGCGTGCCGGCGCTCGGCGTGTACGCGCCCCACACGCGCGCGGAGTCGAGCAGGTCGGCGTCCTCGACGTGCTCGCCGTCGCCCGCGCGATACAGCAGCCGCCACGTGCCGTCGCCGGCATCGCCCTCGATCCACATCCGGTAGTGCATGCCGCCCGGGTGCTGGTAGATCGCCCACCACTCGGTCACGCGCAGGTGCTGCTCGATCCACGCGACGGGCCGCGAGCCGCGCACCGCATCGGCCGGGCAGCCATCGATGGCGCCAGCCACGAGCGCGACCGCGATCGCACCCGCGCGGATCTGCGCCCAGGCTCGCACCACCGGGCGAGCTTACCGCGCCGGATCGAACCGCGTGACGTGACGCAAGAAGCTCGCGTCGAGGTACTCGCGCTGGATCACGCGCGCCATCGCCTCGGCGGTCGCGAAGCGTTCGTAGTCGACGCGAATGACCGGGATGGTCTTCGAGATCGTGGCGACGAACTCCTGGTAGCCGTCGTACAGCGCCTTCAAGTAGTCGAGCTCGATGCCGCCTTCGACGTCGCGGCTGCGCTGGCGGATCCGCTCGGCGCTCGCCTCGGGCGACACGTCGAGGAAGACGATCACGCTCGGCTTGCACATGAAGTTGCTCATGTTGCGGAACAGCTCGATGTACGTGCGGTAGTCGCGCTCGTCCATGAGCCCGGTCGCCGCGAGCATCTTCGCGAAGATCGAATCCTCGTAGATCGTCCGATCCTGCACCGCCGACCGGCCGCGCCAGATGATCTCCTGGTGCTGCTGGAAGCGCCGGTTCAAGAGGTACACCTGCATCGCGAACGAGTAGCGGGCGGTGTCGCGGTAGAAGTCCGCGAGGTATTCGTTGTCGGCGACCGGCTCGTAATAGACGTCGATGCCGAGGTGCTGGCCGAGCGCCGCCGCGAGCGTCGACTTGCCGGCGCCGATCATCCCGGCGATGCCGATGAAGATGTTACCGAAGCCGTTCGATAAGGACCGCGGGGCGGAAGTGGTCGTCGACGCTGTAGCGAGCTCGGTCTGCACGGGGGGAGCCTCGCAGACCCCTCTGACACGTGTCGAAACGACACGTCTTCATGGTTTCTTCATCGCTAAGAAATCGTGGCCTAATGGTCCTGAGGCATGATTACTGGCCCTTTTTCAGTACCTTGATTCTGCATGCGCGCGTGGTCGAAGTCCTGGATCGTCGTGGCTGCGCTCGGGGCGCCAGCCCACGCCGACGATCCACCGCCGGTACGAACGCTGCTGACCGATCCGGCACAGCTCGCGGCGTGGCTGCGTGATCACGATCCCCAGACCGTGGCGTACCGGGAGCGCGTCGTTGCCGCGGACGAGCAGGCGCAACAGGCGCGCGTGTTCCCGAATCCGCAGCTGTCCGCTGGCATCGGTGGGCTCGCGCTCGGCCACGGCAACCAGTTTCCCGGCATGCCGACGGGGCCCACCGGCTTCGATGCCACCGCGAACTACGCGGTCGGCGTCAGCGAGTTGATCGAGCTCGGCAAGCGCGGGCCGCGCAGCGCCGCCGCGGACCTGCGCACGCGCGAGGCGACAGAAGGCGCCGTCGGCTCGCTCGGCGGCCGGCTGAACGACGCGACGACCGCGCTCGGCAAGCTCGCGTACGTCGCCGCCAAGCGCGACGTGGTCGCGCAGAACCTCGATGCGGCGCGCAAGCTCGAAGCGAACGAGAAGATCCGACTCGAGCACAAGGATCTCGGCGGCGTCGACTTCTCGCGCATCCAGCTCGACACCGAGGCGCTCGAGATCGAGCTCGCGGGCGCCGATGCCGATCTGCAAGCGGCGCTGGTCACGTGCGCGGCGACGTTGTTCGTGCCGTCGTGCACGGCGGCCGGCCTCGACGCCAGCGCACTCGACGCCGCGGCGCCGTTGCCCGGCGCGTTGCCTCAAACCGACCAGGCGATCGAAGCGCGGCCGGTGCACGCCGCGCTACGCCTGGAGGCGTCGGCGCTCGCCAAGGACGCGGTCCTCGCCGAGCATCGCAAGATCCCCGATCCGACCCTCGGCGTGACCTACGAGTACGACTCGTACGAATTCGGCGGCGATATCCCGCAGACGCTGGGGATCTCGCTCGCGATCCCGCTGCCGTTCTTCGACACCGGGCGCCACGACGCGGCGGCCGCGCGCGCGAATGCCCGCGCGATCGGCGCGCAGGAGCAGGCGACGCTGCGCAGCGAGCGCGGCCTCGTCGACGCGTACGTCAAGCAGCGCGACGCGCTCGAGAAGAAGCTCGAGCGCCTCGAGAAGGAATCGGTGCCAAAATCCGACTTCATCGTGCAGAAGACGCGCGAGGCGTTCGACGAGAAGATCGGCGTGTACGGGCTCGCCGAGCTGTTGCTCGCCGAGCAGCAGCACCGCGAGCTCCTGCTCGAGACGCTCGACACCCGCTTCGATCTGTTCAACGTGCGCGTCAATCTGCGCCAGTCGCTCGGTCTCGACGACGTGGTCGCGCGCGATGCGGGAGCAAAAAAATGAGGCAAGCGACCACGGCGAGCGTGGGGCAGGTGCTGTGAGCGAGCTCCCGGCCGCGCGCACCGACAACGGCACGCGCGTCGCGCGCGGCGCGGCGTTCGCCGTGTGCCTCGCCATCGCGCTGGTGTCGGTGGTCGGCGCGCACGCGTACCAGCGGCCGGCCCCCGTGCCGGAACAGCCGGCGCCCGGCATGAAGGTCGGCAAGGATCAGACGGGCGACTTCCTGTCGCTCGATCCGGGCGCGCCGGAGTGGTCGGTCGTCGCGACCGCGCTGCCGTCGCCGCCCGAGCCGCGCTGGACCGATCCGCTGCCCGCGCGCGTCGTGTTCGACGAGTCGCGCACGTCGCGGCTCGGCTCGCCGCTCGCCGGGCGCGTGAGCGCGGTGTACGTCGAGCGCGGCCAGGCCGTGAAGGCCGGCCAGCCGCTGTTCGCGGTGTCGAGCCCGAACCTCGCCGAGCTCGATGCCGCTCAGAAGGTCGCCGAGGTCGAGCTCAAGACCGCGAAGACCGAGTACGACCGCACGCAGCGCGCCGTCGACGCCCAGGTGCTGCCGGGCAAGGAGCTGGTGGCGGCGAAGCAGAAGCTCGACGAGGCCGAGGTCGCGCTGAGACTGGCGCAGCAGAAGCGTTCGTCGCTCAGGGTGACCGGCGCGGGCGATTCGGCTGCGTTCACGGTGAGCGCGCCGCGCGACGGCGTGGTCGTGGAGCGCCAGGTCGCGCTCGGCCAGACCGTGTCGCCCGACTCCGGCTCGCTGATGGCGATCGCGGATCTGTCGAGCGTCTGGGTGGTCGCCGACATCTTTCGCACGTCGATCCCCGGGCTCGCGCGCGGCGCGCGCGCCCGCGTCGTGATCGACAACGGCGCGGAGGGCGATCGCGAAGGCACGATCGATCAGATCGCGTCGGTGGTCGATCCGGATCGCCACGCGGTGCCCGTGCGCATCCGGCTCGACAATCCCGAGGGCACGCTGCGCCCGAACGCGTACGTGCAGGTCCGGCTGTTCGATCCGACGCCGACGAAGGCGACGCTGCCGTCGAGCGCCGTGATGTCGGACGGCAAGAAGAGCTTCGTCTACGTCGAGAAGCCGAAGGGCGTATTTCGTCGCCGCGATGTCACGGTCGGTTCCGTGATCGGCGGCAAGGTGCCGGTGACCGCGGGCCTCGAGCTCGACGAACGCGTGATCGTGCAGGGCGCGATCCTCGTCGACAACGAGATCGCGCTGGAGAACTGATGCGCAGCCTCGGTCTCGTCCTCGCGCTCGCCGCCGGCTGTGGCCATCACGGCGAGGCTGCGCCGTCCGAGGATCAGAGCGGCTCGGCGACCGTCTACGAGACCACCACGGTCGGCGCCGCACCACCGCACTGGACCGACGAGATTCCCGCACGCATCGTGTTCGACGAGACGCGCACGTCGCGGATCGGCGCGCCGCTCGGCGGCCGCGTGTCGGCGGTGCTCGTCGAGCTCGGCCAGCACGTCAAGCAAGGGGCGCCGCTCGTCACCGTCACCAGCGGCGATCTGGCCGACCTCTACAGCGCGCGCGACAAGGCCAAGGTCGATCTCGAGGCTGCGCAGACCAACTACACGCGCGTGAAGGAGCTCGTCGATGCCAAGGCGCTGCCGCCCAAGGAGCTGACCACGGCGACCCAGGACCTGCGCGAGGCGCAGGTCGCGCTCGAGACCGCGAACTCGAAGATCGGGTCTCTCAAGGTCACGTCGGGCGGCGCGACGACGTTCACGATCACCGCGCCGCGCGAGGGCGTCGTCGTCGAAAAGAACGTCGCGGCCGGGCAACAGGTTTCGCCCGACGCCGGCGCCGTGCTCGCGATCGCGGATCTCACCGCCGTGTGGGTCGTCGCCGACCTGCTCGAGGACGCGGTCGACGACATTCGCGCCGGCAGCAAGGCCGAGATCACGCTCGAGGGCTCGGACAAGCCCCACGACGGCATCGTCGATCAGATCGCCGCGATCGTCGATCCCGATCGCCACACCGTGCCCGTGCGCGTCAAGCTCGACAATCCCGAGGGCACGCTGCGCCCGAACACGCTCGCGCGCATCCGCTTCTTCGAGGACAAGACCGGCCCGCTGTCGGTCCCCGCCGACTCGCTGCTCACCGACGGCGCGACGACGTACGTCTACGTGATCAAGAACGGCGTGCCGCGCCGCCAGGACGTGGTCGCGGGCCCGCGCAACGCCAAGCTCGTGCCGATCCACTCCGGCCTCGCCGCCGGCGACCAGGTGGTCGCGCGCGGCGCGGTGCTGCTCGATAACCAGCTGCCTCCCGAGGACAGGCCGAAAGAGGGGCCGAAATGATCGAGGCACTGCTCAGCGCGTCGCTGCGCACGCGCATGCTCGTGTTCGTCGGCGCGCTCACGCTCGCGGCGATGGGCTATTCGGCCTACAAGGATCTGACGATCGAAGCATTCCCGGATCCGACCGATACGTCGGTTCAGGTGATCACGCTGTATCCGGGGCAGCCGGCGGAAGAAGTCGAGCGCCGGGTCTCGATCCCGCTCGAGCGCGCGCTCAACGGTGTACCCGGCACGATCCACCAGCGCTCGATCTCGCTGTTCGGGCTGTCGGTCGTGACGATGACGTTCGAGGATGGCATCGACATCCTCGACGCGCGCCAGCAGATGTTCGAGCGGCTCGGCGATGCCAATCTGCCGAAGGACGCGAACGCGAGCCTCGGGCCGCTCGCCACGCCGATCGGCGAGGTCTATCGCTACACGCTGGAGAGCAAGACGTGCGACCCGCTCAAGCTGCGCCTGCTCAACGACTGGGTGATGGGGCCGAGCCTGTTGCGCGTGCCCGGCGTCGCCGACGTCACGTCGTACGGCGGGCTCGTCAAGGAGGTCCACGTCGAGCCCGATCCCGCGAAGATGGCGGCGTACGGCGTCGTGCTCGACGACGTGTTCCAGGCGCTGTCGAAGGCGTCGGACAACGCGAGCGGTGGCCTCGTCGAGCGCGGCGAGCAAGGCTTCGTGATCCAGTCGCAGGGCACGTTCCAGGCCGGCGGCGAGATCCGCTGCAAGGACGACGATGACGCCAAGCCCGACGCGCGGCACGAGAAGACCGAGAACGATCTGATCACCGACCTCGGTCAGGTCCGCGTCGGCTTCCACAACCAGGTGCCGGTCAAGCTCAAGGACGTGGCGAGCGTGGTGCCGAGCTACGCGCCGCGCCAGGGCGTGGTGAGCCGGCAGTCCAACATGGACACCGTGCAGGGCATCGTGCTCATGCGCAAAGGCGAGAACCCGTCGAAGGTGCTCGAGGGCATCCGCGCGAAGGTCGCCGAGCTGCAAGACCACGCGATGCCGCGCCATCGCGAGAAGGGCGCCGACGTCACCGACGTCACGATCCACGCGTTCTACGACCGCACCGAGCTGGTCGACACCACGCTCGAGACCGTGTTCCACAACCTCGCCGAGGGCGCGCTGCTCGTCACGACCGTGCTGTTCCTGTTCCTGCTGTCCGTGCGCGCGTCCCTCGTGGTCGCGATCGTGATCCCGCTGTCACTCGCGTCGGCGTTCATCTATCTGCATACGCGCGGCATGAGCGCGAACCTCTTGTCGATGGGCGCGGTCGACTTCGGGATCATCGTCGACGGCGCGGTGATCCTGGTCGAGCACGTCTTCGAGCACGCGGCCGGGCCCGAATACCAGCACCAGACGAGCGTCCAGCGCATTCACACGATCCAGCACGCGGCGGCACAGGTCGCGCGCCCGACCTTGTTCTCGCTGCTCATCATCGTCGCCGCGTACCTGCCGATCTTCGCGCTCCAGCGCGTCGAGGGCCGCATCTTCGCGCCGATGGCGCACACCGTCGTGAGCGCGCTGATCGGCGCGATGGTCGTCAGCTTCACGCTCGTGCCCGTGCTGTGCTTCTTCGCGCTGCGCCGGCACGGCAAGGTGCGCCAGTCGCCGGTGCTGAGGCTCGCGCGGCGCATCCACGATCCGTTGCTGCTGGTCGCGATGCGCAACCCGCTCGCGGTCGCGATCGCGTGCGCCGGCCTGCTCGTCGGCGGCTGGGAGCTCGCGCCGCGCCTCGGCAGCGAGTTCTTGCCCGAGCTCAACGAGGGCTCGATCTACTGCACGTTCACGCTACCGCCGACCAACTCGCTGTCGGAGGGCCGCAAGCTCGCGCCGAAGGTCGTGGCACTGCTGCGCGGGCAGCCGCTGCCCGACATGACGCCGGAACAAGCCAAGCACGTCCATCCGATTCCGGATCGCGAGGGCACCGGCAGCTCGGTCACCGAGATCCTGTCGCAGCTCGGCCGCCCCGAGGACGGCACCGACGCCAAGCTGTTCAACAACCTCGAGGTCTTCATCAAGCTCAAGCCGATGAAGGACTGGGGCCCGGGCCTGCACACGCTCGAGGACATCATGGCGATCCAGGCCGAGAACCTCAAAGCCATCCCCGGCATCGAGTACAACTTCAGCCAGCCGATCCGCGACAACGTCAACGAGAACATCAGCGGTCAGCAGGGTCAGATCGCGATCAAGATCTACGGCGACGACGCGCGCGAGCTGCGCGAGCTCGCCGAGAAGGTGTCGAACGAGGTCGCGAAGGTGCCCGGCATCGTCGACGTCGGCATCGTCAAGGCGGCCGAGCAGCCGGTGATCGCGGTGCGGCCGGATCGCGAGGCGCTCGCGCGCTGGGACCAGGACCTCGGCAGCTTCCAGGACTTCCTCGACACCGCGCTGTCGGGGCACGCCGCGTCGGAGATCCGGCTCGGCGAGAAGTCGTTCGACGTCACCGTGCGCTTTCCGCGCGCGGCGCGCGAGGACCTGTCGTCGATCCGCGAGCTGCGCGTGCCGCTCAAGGATGGCTCGCTGATCCCGGTGCAGGCGCTCGCGTCGGTCGACATGGATACCGCGCCGGGCGCGATCACGCGCGACAACGGCAAGCGCTACATCGGCGTGCGCACGAACATCCGCAACCGCGACCTCGGCAGCGCGATCGAGGAGGCGCAGCAGCGCGTCAAGGCCAACATCACGTTCCCGCCCGGCTACGAGGTGACGTGGGGCGGCGAGTTCGAGAACCAGCAGCGCGCGATGAAGCGGCTCACGCTCGTGCTGCCGCTGTCGCTCGTGCTCACGTTCTTCCTCTTGTTCGGCGCGTTCGGCTCGATGTGGGACGCGACGATCATCATCGTGAACCTGCCGATCGCGCTGCTCGGCGGCCTGGTCGGCCTCGGCGCCGCGACGATGACGCTCAGCGTGTCGGCTGCGGTCGGCTTCATCGCGCTCCTCGGCCAGGCCGTGCTCAACGGCGTGCTCGTGGTGTCGGCGATCCGCGCGCGGCGCGAACGCGGCGACGATCTATGGACCGCGACGATCGAAGGCACGCGCGAGCGCGTGCGCGCGATCCTGATGACGGCGCTGCTCGCGTCGCTCGGCCTTCTGCCGGCGGCGATGTCGCACGCGATCGGCAGCGAGACCCAGCGCCCGATCGCGGTCGTCGTCGTCAGCGGCACGATCTCGGCCGCGCTGCTCACGCTCGTCGTGTTGCCGGTCAGCTACTACTGGGCCGGCGCCGCGCGTCTGTGGTTCCAGCGCCGCCGCGGCAACGTCGAAGAGCCGCGCGACCTGCCCCGCGTCACGGCCGAGCCGGGCGAGTAGGTATCGACACCGCGCGCGTGTATCATCGAGCCGTGAGGCGGCTCGCGCTGGCGCTGGTCGTAGTGGGCGGTTGCTACAACGCGTCCCAGCCGCTGGCGTGCACGGTGTCCTGCACCAGCGGTGGGAGTTGCCCGGGCGGCCTGGTGTGCGGCGGAGACCTGATGTGCCGCGCGGCCGAGAGCGCGGATTGCACGGCCGCCCCGATCGACGCGAGCGCCGGGCACTGTGCCAATGGCGTGACGTTCGAGCGGCGCGACTACATGGTGGCGGCGCTTCCGACGCCGCCACCGCAGCCGTCTGCGGTCGCGCTCGGCGATTTCGATCACGATGGCCATGTCGACATCGCGGTCTCGAACCGGGGCAAGGATACGGTCAGCGTGCTGTTCAATAACGGTGACGGCACGTTCGCCGCGGCGAGCGAATACACCGGCCCGCTGCAGGGTGAAGCCGTGGTGGTCGCGGACTTCGACGGCGACGGCCACCTCGATGTCGCGGTCGCGAATCAATCCGGCAACACCGTGTTCGAGCTTCTCGGCAACGGGACCCGCACCATGACGTTGTCGGCAGGTGCGGTCCCTTCGACCGGATCGGGCAGCGGCCCCACGGCCCTGGCGGTCCTCCCCGGCCCACAACCCAGCCTCCTCGTCGCGGATCAAGGCAACGGAATGGTCAGCGTGCTGCCCAACAAGTCGGACCACACGGGAGGTTTCGGTCCACGCGTCGACATCGCTTCCGGGGGCACGATGCCGATCTCGGTCGCGGTCGGCTACGTCGATAGCGACCAGAACGCGGACGCGGTCGTCGCGAACCAAGGCACCGGCGACGTGGGGGTGTTGCTAAGCCGCTCCGCAGGGTTCGCCCTGGAAGGGGGTGAGCCCCAGACGGGGACCGAGCCGACCTCGCTGGTGCTGGAAGATGTCAATCACGATGGGATGGCAGACCTCGTGGTCGCGAGCCAGGGGACCGCCAGCGTGCGCGTGATGCTCAACCAGGGGGGAACGTTCGGGACACCGATGACGTTCTCGGTCGGAGCGTCGACGGATTCACCTCAGTCGGTCGCGACCGGAGACTTCGACGCGGATGGCAACGTCGACCTGGCCTTCGCGAACAAGGGAGCCGGGCAGGTGGCCGTGCTAAACGGCGCCGGCGACGGAACGTTCACGTTGGTGGCAGCCCCGCTCGTGGGGACGCAACCCAATTCGGTGGCGGTCGCCGATCTCGACGGCGACCGCCGGCCGGACATCGTGGTCGCGAACGAAGGCAGCGACAACGTGAGCGTGCTGCTCACGCGCTGCCAGTAACAAAGCTGTGGGTCGATGTGGGATGACAAGCTCGCCGCGGAAGTCTCGGCGAGCTGCGCGAGCCTCTATAATTGCGACACGTGCAGGAGGTGACCCCTCGCAAGAAGTCGGGCCCTCGCGGATCCGACGCGGATCCGACCGAGCAGGTCGAGGCGGTGCTGCCGCCCGACGAAGTCACCAACGCGGATCTTCACATCGAGACACCGACGGGTGTGCAAAGCGGCGGCGATGGCTTCGCGCTCGAGCCGGGCACGATGCTCGGCGACTACCGCATCGAGGGCAAGCTCGGCGAGGGCGGCATGGGCGTCGTGTTCTCCGCGATCCATCCGCTGATCGGAAAACGCGCCGCGATCAAGGTGCTCAAGAAGGAGCTGTGCGCGGATCCGATCGCGCTCGAGCGTTTCATCAACGAGGCGCGCGCCGTCAACGAGATCGGCCACCCCAACATCGTCGACATCTTCACGTTCGGCGAGACGCTCGGCGGCCGCAGCTACCTGGTGATGGAGTGGCTCAAGGGCACGACGCTGCGCGATCGCATCGCGCGCGAACGGCTGAGGCTGCCCGACGTGTGCGCGATCGTGCGGCCGCTCGCGCGCGCGCTCGCCGCGGCGCACGACAAAGGCATCATCCACCGCGATCTCAAGCCCGAAAACGTGTTCCTGGTCGACGTCAAGGGCGAGGCGACGATCGTCAAGCTGCTCGATTTCGGGATCGCGAAGCTCGGGCGCGCCGGACGCAGCCTCGAACGCACGGCGACGGGCGAGATGGTCGGCACGCCGATGTACATCGCGCCCGAGCAGGCGCGCGGCCGCGAGATCGACGCCCGCGCCGACATCTACTCGCTCGGCGGGATCGTGTTCGAGCTGCTCACCGGGCGGCCACCGTTCGTCGCGGATAACGCGATGGACATGGTGGCGCAGCACTTGATCGAGCCGCCGCCATCGCCGCGCGAGCTCGCGCCCGACGTTCCGATCGAGCTCGATCGTGTCGTTCACGCGATGCTCGCGAAAGACGCG
>DATJXL010000145.1:0-2240 GCA_035500135.1 Kofleriaceae bacterium | reverse complement strand
GGCGGCGACGTGGCGATCGCCTACGGACGGTCGCGCGACCGTGCGCGGCGCGGAGCGGCTGCATGCGTGGCACGAGGGTTTCTCGCTGCACGCGGGCGTCGTGATCGCCGACCACGATCGCGAGGCGCTCGAGCGGCTGTGTCGGTATGGCGCGCGGCCGGCGTGCCGCGCTCGCCGACATCGCAGCTCGCTTCCAGATCGACCTCGAGAAGCTCGACGGACCGGCCGGAACAGCCGCGCCGATCCGGTGAAGCGCCGACGGCGGGCGCGTGGCAAAAATTTGCCACGGCCGGTCCGATCCAGATGGATCAGGCCGGACGTGACATGAACATCGAGCGAGCTAACCGCGCGAGACGTCTGCAAGGCCACGCGACTCATCGTGTTCGTGGTTCGTCTCGTGCGGGTTCTAGTCCCGCTCCGCGCACGGCCTCAGCTGCTGTTGCTGCTTCGATCTCGTTCGCCGTGCTCGTCGGTTGTGCCACGGTTTGGCGACGAGCACCTGACAGGTTTCAATCCCCCAGCGTCGAAGCGCTGCAGGTCGATGGCGACGCCGTGAGATCGCTTTCCGCGGCCGCGTACCATTGCTGTAGCGCGGTCATGCCGGGGTTGTCGGTCGCATTCCAGCCCCTCGGGTGCTGGCCGCTCGCCGTCAGCCCCGCCGCCGCCAGCTTGAACGGCGCGGTGTTGACGATGACCTTGTTCGGCGTCTGCGTGGTGTCGACCATGAAGAATGTCGACATCACTTCGCGATCGGTCGTGATCTGGTCGAACATGTACTGGTCTTGCGGCGTCGCGATCATGTGCGCCGTCGCGTTGACGTGGCACTGCCTGCAGTAGCCCTCGCTGGTCTCGATGTTCTGGGCCCAGCTCGTCGACATGTTCGCGGTGTCGAAGTCGGTGAGCGTCAGGCAGCCCGAGAACTCTGCCATCAGATCGACCGGCGGCGTGCCCCCGGCGTCGCGCCACGCCAGCTCGAGCGCCAGCCAGTTGATGATCTGCGCGATCTCGTCGGCGGTGTAGCTCGCCTTGTGGCCGTCCTCCGGCACGGCCAGGATCGGCGCGGTCGACGTGAACCCGCCGACCACGCTGTCGAGTCCGACGATCGTCTTGTAGGCGGTGTGGTTCGAGTCGGTGGTGGGGTCGGTCGCGTCGAAGAACCTCGGGGCGTTGTCGGGGCCAGGCGCGGTGTCGAGGTGACACCCGCTGCTGCCGCACTTGGCGGCGAGCGTCGGATACACGTTGTTCTCGAAGGCGAGGCGGGCGGTATCCGCCGCGCTGCCGCTGCCACCACCGGATCCACGAGGATTCGGGGAGCCATCCCAGTCGAGCTGCCCGACGCAGCCCACCAGACCGGCCGTCGTGATCGCTGCTAGAAGACTTGCTCGCATGGTGAGGTGCTCCATGACTGGTGCTCCTTTGGTGGGTCGTCCGCGTCGAAACGCGATCGCGGGACGTTGCAACAGGCGAACCATGTCGCCGCTCGACGAAATGGTACGAAACCGGCGAAGCGCTGCCGCATCGCCGGAGGCCTTGACCCCAACGAACGGTAGGTAGTCCCCTACAAGATCGAAGCGAAGCTGTCGGGAATCGCCGACACTGGCTCGGACCGAAACTCACCAAGAAGCGATGGCGGCTCGGCGATCTCCGGCCACTTATGGGCCTCGCGCCCGGGTTCGGCGGTTGCAGTGGTCGATCGCGATGATGACGTTCAAGCCCAGACCTCGTCTCGGTGACCTTCGAGATCATTCGCGCACTCGCACGGCAGGCCACGCGAGCCGATGGCGAAGCACGAGCGCGCTGTTGTATGCGTGGGTCGCCGCGACCGGCTGCGGCAGGTTCGGGTTTGTCGACCAAACCACACCGACCGATGACGGCGTGGACGCCGGCGAGGCCGTCGCCAGCCCGGACGCGACCGGCGCAGCGATGGGAGGCGGCTACTGTTACTTCACGAGCTACCCGGGAGGATCGAAGCAATGCATCGTCGGGCCGTGCAGCGTGAACGCGAACACGACGCCGACCTGCACCGCACCGGGGTACTTGAACTTCGCGAGCGGGAAGACGATCTACGGCACGTATCCGGACGGGCAGACCGTCATGATCTACCCGGACGCCGCGAAGGCGTTCCCCGCATGCAAGGGCGGCGTTGCCGTAAACGGTGAGCTTGCGAATGCGGGCGACTACTACGCGACCGGCCTGGAGGCAGGCGCGGCGACGGCGCCCGAGGAGCTGGCGACGTTCTG
>DATJXL010000144.1:0-26686 GCA_035500135.1 Kofleriaceae bacterium | reverse complement strand
GTGCCGACCAGCTCGGCGCGCACCAGCGCCGCGCTCTCGGCATCGCGCCGCGCGGCGTAGCGCGCGGCGAGCTCGCCGAACGCCGCGATCGCGGCGTCGCGCTGGTCGAGCGCGCGCCGCAACACGCCCGCGTCGTACAGTGCATCGGCGGCGCGCTCGTCGCGCGGATAGCTGCGCGCGAGCTGCTCGTACGACGACGCCGCGCCGTCCCAGTCGAACCGCGCCTCGTCCACGCGTGCCGCGGCGAACAGCGCCTCGGCCGCCTTCGACGTGCGCGGATACGTGGTCGCGAGCTCGACGTACGCCGCGCGCGCATCGCCGTACGCGCGCGCGCGCGCGAGCATCGTCGCTGCCAGGTACAGGTAGCGCACGCGATCGTCGTCGGAGGTCGCCGCGGCGAACGCGCGCCGGTACTGCGCGGCCGCGTCGCGCGCGTGCCCGCCGTCCGCCGCGGCCTCGGCTTGCTTCGCGATCGCTTGCAGTGCGAGGTGCGCGAGCAGCTCCAGCCGATCGGGCGCCTGGAACGCCGGCAACGTGCGCAGGACCGCAGCAGCACGCTCGATGCCGGCCCAGTCGCGCGCGCGGTCGAGCACGGAGAGCCAACGGTCACCCGCCGGACCCGCGTTCGGATCGTTCGGGAAACGCGTGACGATCGTCTGGAAGATGCGCGCCGCATCGGCGAGCCGGCCGCGGTCGAAAGCGAGCTGACCGAGCCGGAACATGATCTCGGTCATATGCGGACCGCCGTGGAACAGCTCGACGTAGCGATTCGCCGCCGCGACGAGCTTGTCGTCGATCGGGGACGCGCTCGGCCCGGTTCCGCGCGCGCGATCGTACGCGTCGATCGCGCCGAGCAGCGCGTCCTCGTGGTACTTGCCGACCACCTGCAACGCGCCGACACGCGCGTACTCGTCGCCGGCCTCCTCGAGCCTGCCGAGCTTCATGTCGAGGATCTGCGCGCGCAGGAACCGCGCTTCCGCGTCGTCGGGAGACTTGGCAAGATACGCGGCATACGCGTCCGCCGCCTGCTGGTACAACGCGACGATCTCGGGCGTGCACGTCGCGGGACTGCAGTGCCCGGTATCGGCCGCCTGGGCCGCGGCGTGGAGCTGCTTCGGATCCGCGTGCGCGACTCGCATCGCGAAGCAGCCGATCGCCGCGACGACGATCGCGCGCACTCAGATCCTCTCGAAGTCGATGAACCCGCGCTCGGGCACCGTCGCGATCAGCTTCACGCGGATCTTCTCGCCGACATCGAGGCCGCTCTCGCCGCGCACGATGCGCCCGTCGACCGGCGGATGCAGCGTGCGCGCGAACACGCCGCGGTCGGTGACGCCGGTGACGATCGCGTCGAACATCTCGCCGATGCGCGACGACAGCAGCGCGGCGGCCGCGACCTTGCGCATCGTGCGCTCGACCTTGCGCGCCGCATTCTCGCGCTCCGTGCAATGCGCCGCGATCGCCGCGAGCTCGTCGTCGCGATAAGGCGATGGCGCGTCGAGCGAGGTCGCCTTGAGCACCCGCTGCGCGACGAGATCGGGGTAGCGCCGGTTCGGCGCGGTCGTGTGCGCGTAGTCGTCGACCGCGAGGCCGAAGTGGCCTTGCTCGGGGCTGTCTGCGCGCTGCAGCACGTACTCGCCCGGGCCGAGCAGCTTGATGACTGACAGCGACAGGTCCGGAAACCGCAGCGGATCGGCGGTGCGCCGCGCCGCGAGGAACTCGTCGAGTGCCTTCGCGCTCGGCGTCGCCGGCAGCGCGGTGCCGAAGCCGCGCGCGAGCTCGACGATGCGGTCCCACCGCTTCGGCTGCGTGACGACGCGGCGGATCGACGACAGCCCGTGCGCCTCGAGGTAACGCGCGGTCGCGCCGTTCGCCGCGATCATCAGGTCCTCGATCAGGTCGCTCGCGCGGCTCTTGCGCACGACCGCGAGATCGACGACGTGGCCGTCGCGCGTCACCGGGTTCGTCTCGATCGTCTCGAGCTCGAGCGCGCCGTGCTGATGGCGCACCGCGCGCAAGCAGCGCGCGACGTCGTCCTGGAGACGGAGCTGGTCGACCACCGTGGCGCTCGCATGCGGCGGCGGCCCGGAACCCTCGAGCCACGCGCCGACCGCGTTGTAGGTGAGCTTGGCCTGATTCGCGACGCGCGCGATGTAGATTGCCGTCTTCGTCACGTCGAGCGTGCCGTCGGCGCGCACGACCATCTCGGTCACGACCGCGAGCCGATCGCGGCCGTCGGCGAGCAGCGACGTGCGGTCGAACGACAGCTCGGGCGGCAGCATCGCGAACGTGTGCACGCCGGTGTACAGCGAGCACGTCTGCGCGCACGCGAAGCGATCGACGGGCGAGTCCTTCGCGACCAGCGCGTCGACGTCGGCGATGCCGACCAGCACGCGCACCGCGCCGCCGGTCAGCTTCTCGGCGACCTCGATCTGATCGAGGTCGCGCGAGTCGTCGTTGTCGATCGAAGACCACGGCAGATCGCGCAGATCGCGCGCGGTCTCGCGCGCGGGCTGCACCGGAATCGAAGCGACGAGCCCGGGTGGAAACTCCGGCGCGAAGCCGTTCTCTTGCAGGATGCGCCGTGCCACCTGCACCATGTCGAGGTCATGCCCAGCCATCGCTCGAAACGATCCACCACCGGCCGCCGTGCCGTCAATCGCAACATCATGGGTCGCTCCGAGCTCGGTGCAAAGCAAGCCGCGTCGGTCGCCCAGGCCCGCGAGCGCGCCGCCGAAGGTCATCGCATGGCCGGTCGCGAGCCGACCGGCGTGCGCGCCGCCGGCGCGGTGTGGCGCGTCGACGATTCGATCCGCGATCCCGAGCCGCTCGTGACCGAAGATCAGCGCTTGCTCGACCAGCCGGTGGCGCACGACGACTTCCGGCGCGCCGAGTCGTGGCGCGTCATGCGGATCACGAGCGAGGTCGTCGAGGGGCTCGACGCGCTCGGCGACATCAAGCGCGCGGTCGCGATCTTCGGCTCGGCGCGCGTCGCGCCGGCCGATCCGTATTACGTCGCCGCCCGCCGCACCGCCGAGCTGCTCGCGAAGGCCGACTACGCGATCATCACCGGCGGCGGTCCCGGCATCATGGAAGCCGCGAACCGCGGCGCGCGCGACGGCAAGGGCCGCTCGATCGGCTGCAACATCGAGCTTCCGTTCGAGCAAGCCGCCAACCCGTACCTCGATACGCTCGTCAACTTTCGCTACTTCTTCGTGCGCAAGACGATGTTCATCAAGTACTCGTCGGCGTTCGTCATCTTTCCCGGCGGGTTCGGCACGCTCGACGAGCTGCTCGAGGCGCTCACGCTGATCCAGACCGGCAAGATCTCGCACTTTCCCGTCGTGCTGTTCGGCTCGTCGTACTGGCGAGGCCTGTGCGACTGGCTGCGCGAGACCGTGCTCGCGAGCGGCAAGATCGGCGAGGCCGATCTCGATCTACTCCAGCTCACCGACGACCCCGAGGACGCTGCGGCGCGCGTGATCGCGGCGAAGCACTGACGCGGACCGCGAGCGACCGCTCTGCGGTAGGCTCCGCGCATGAAGCGCCTCGCGATCGTCGTTGCCGCCTCGTGCGCGGCGCCGGCACCTCCACCGCCGGCACCGGCGCCGGCACCGCCTGCCGTCGTGCCCGCCCCGCCAACGGAGCCCCCCAGACCGACGATGACCGCCGACGATCGCTTCACCGCATACGCCGACCAGTTCCTCGCCGAGTACCTGCGCTTGTTCCCGGTCGATGCCACGACGCAAGGCGAACACCGCTGGGACGCGACGTGGCCCGACCTCACGCCGGCCGGTGACGCGAAGCTGCACGCGTTCTTCGAGCGCGCACTCGCGGGCATCCCGCACGGCGAGCTGTCGCAGCAGAATCAGATCGACGCGACCCTGCTCGCCGATCAGCTCCGGTTCGGCTTGTTCCAGCTCGACGAGCTCAAGCCGCGCGACCGCGATCCGTTGCTCTACACCTCGCTCGTCGGCGAGGGCTTCGATCCGCTCGTCAACCGTAACTTCGGCACGCCGGCGTCGCGGCTCGCATCGGTGATCGGCCGCCTCGAGGCGCTTCCCGACGTGCTCGCGGCCGCGAAGACACGGCTGCAGCATCCGCCGCGCGTCGCGACCGAGACCGCGATCACGCAGACCGCCGGCCTCATCGGTCTCGTCGAGCACGAGCTCGCCGCGCGCTTCCCCGACGGCGGCGCGCCGCTCGCCGCCGCGAGCGGCCGGGCGGCAGCCGCGCTCCACGACTTCAAGACGTTCCTCGAGCACGACCTGCTCGCGCGGTCGGACGGCTCGTTCCGGCTCGGCCGCGAGCTGTTCGCGAAGAAGCTCGCGTTCGTGCTCGAAGACGACTCGATCGACATCGACGCGCTCGCCGCGGCCGCGCGCGAGCTGCTGACGCGCACGCAGGAGGAGATGGTCGAGACCGCGAAGCAGATCTGGAGCGACGACAAGCTCGGCAAGCTGCCGCCGCTCGCGACGCCCGCGCAGCGCAAGGCGTTCGTCAAGCGCGTGCTCGATCACGTCGCCGAGGATCGGCCGACGAACAAGACGATCCTCGCCGACGCGAAGGCGCTGCTCGCGCAGGCGACCGAGTTCGTGCGCTCGCACGATCTCGTCCGCGTTCCGGACGAACCGGTCGCGGTCGTCGAGATGCCGGAGTATCTCCGCGGCGTCGCGGTCGCGTACTGCGATTCGTCGGGGCCGCTCGAGGCGACGCCCGAGACGCTGTTCGCGATCTCGCCGACGCCGGCGGACTGGGACACCAAGCGCGTCGAGTCGTTCTACCGCGAGTACAACCACGCGATGCTCGCCGATCTCGTCGTGCACGAGGCGATGCCCGGCCACTACCTGCAGCTGATGCACAACAATCGGTTTCGCTCGAAGCTGCGCGCCGTGTTCTCGAGCGGCGCGTTCGTCGAGGGCTGGGCCGTGTACGGCGAATGGCTGATGGCCGAGCGCGGCTTCGTCGGCCCGCGCATGAAGCTGGAGCGCCAGAAGATGATCCTGCGCGTCGCCGCGAACGCGCTGCTCGACCACGAGATCCACGCCGGAACCATGGAAGAGCCGGCGGCGCGCGCGCTGATGACGGGCGAGGCATTTCAGGAAGACGGCGAGGCGACCGGCAAGTGGCGCCGCGCGCGCCTGACCAGCGCGCAGCTCACGACGTACTTCTACGGCTTCACTCAGTTCCTCGCGCTGCGCAAGGCGGCCGAGGCGAAGCCCGGCTTCAGCGAGCGCGCGTATCACGATCGCTTGTTGTCGTGGGGCTCGCCGGCGATGAAGTTCGTGCGCCAGCTCGAACAGTGACGTGCTCGGACTACTGGACCTGCAGCACGAGCACGAAGTCGTTGTCGCCCGCCGCGTTCGTGTTCGGCGACACGAACGTGTGCATTCCGGAATTCGCGAAGCTGCCGATCGCGGTGTACGTGCCGGCCGTCGGGTCGTACCAGCGCGCCGTGACCTGACCGGCGAGCTGGCTCAAGTCCACGACGAAGCTCTGCGCCGTCTGACCGGTCGCCGGCTGGTACGCGACCGCCAGCTTTCCGTCGGAAGACGCCGCGCCGCAGTAGTCCTCGGGCGTTCCGACTCCAGGAAACACGGTCCCGTTCTGATCGGGCTCGAGCGAGGTCCACGCGATCGAATTCACCAGCTGCGCGAAGTACGTCACCTCGTGGGCGCCTTCCGACGTCAGTGCCGTCTGCCAGCTTTGCCAGCTATCGGCGAACGGCCACACGAACTCGTTGCCGTACGTGTCGCCGGTCGCGCCGCTGAGCAAGAAGCTGTAGTGCTCCTCGCGCACGTCCGCGTTCGTCACGCCGATCGCGGTGTTGTTCTCGTACCCGGATTCGATGTTGACGATCGGCCCGAAGTCGGCGCGGTCGTATTGCGCGAGATACAGGCTGCGCCACGGCCCGGGGCTGTACTCGTAGATGGTGTCGAGCACGAACGACGATCGCAACGCGGTGTTGTCGTAGCCGGCGCCGTATTCGTCGAACGCCCAGCCGATGTGCCGCGTGTCGTACTGGCGGATGCCCGCGATCACCGCCGCGAGATCGGCGTCGCCGGCGGTATTTTCGCTGTAGTCGTTGCCGATCATCCAGATGATGTTGTCGAACGCGGCGTAGCGCTGGCCGAGGAACTGCCCGTACGTCGTGAGGTTCGCCGTCGAGTTCGGCGAGTCGTTGTCGCCGAACCACGGGTTGTAGTTGTCGTACACGTCGAACAGGAGCTGGATGCCGTGCGCCGAGGCGGCCGCGACGATCGCGTCGACGTTTGCCCAGTACTTGCCCGCCGTGCTCGTCGTATCGCCCGCCGCCGGCACCATGCTCACGTCGTAGTCGCCGCTCGCGAGCTTGCCGTTGAACGGCTCGTTGCCAGCGACGTCGGTCGGACCGCGACTCGGCGCACCGACCGGCGACGCGCCGAGCTCGACGTCGGCGTCGAGCAACACCGCGTTGTAGCCCTCGCTCGCGCGCGTTTCGAAGTAGCTGCTGGCATCCGCGAGCGCGAGGCCCGGCACGAGGCACCACGCGGTGTCGCCGACGAGATAGAACGGATTACCGCTCGCGTCCTCGAAGTAGCGCTTGTTCGCGCTGACGTGCAGCAGCGTGGCCTGCCCGCTCGGCGCGTCGATGCGCGAGCCGTCGGGGTTCGCGGCATCGGCGCCGTGCGCGCCGTGGCTGCTGCCGCACGCGCCGCACGCGATCACGCCCGCCAGTGCGCCGACCAACGCGTACGTCCCCATCAGCCCACATTATATACGCTCGAAGCGATACCGTCGGGATTTCGCGCACGCTCGCGACTAGCGATAGTGTTGCAGCGAGCCGAGGAGCTCGTCGCGCGCCCACCACTTGTGCTCGTGTCGGCACACCGGCCGCTCGTTGAGGTGACCGATGCTCGAGTCGGACTTGCACTCCACGTAGTGAACGCGATCGTTCGGCAGGTCGGGGATCACGCTGGTCGCTCCCGATTCGCTGAACGCGACGAGCTCGAGCTCGCTGCCATCGCGCGCGTGGCTGCGCACGAGGTTCGTGATCGGCACGTCGGAGTGGAACCACATCGTCAGCCCGGTCGCGTCCTTCGCGCGCACGGTCTGAGCGAACTGCCCGGCCGTCACCGTGAGGTCCTCGCGCGGGAACACGTCGTGCTTCCAGCGCGCACCGTCGAAGGTCGACTCGAACTTCTCGATCTGCAGCGCGGCGGTGAACGGCGCGCTGCCGGGCTGACGTAGATCGATCAGCAGCGGATACTCGTCGTCGTGCATCTCGACGACGGCCTGCACGAGCGGCCGCCACGTCGCGGCGTGGCCGTCGAGATCCGGCATCTCGCGATAACACACCTTCGAGACGGCTCGATGGTCGGCCGTGCTCCACACGACCTCGATCCACACGCCGCAGTCGCCGCGCGTGATGTCGACGAGCTGGTAGCCGATCTGCGCGCCATCGCGCGAGATCCGGTACAGCGCCCACTGCCCGACGGCGCCGGCATGCGCGTGCAGCGCGTCGTGCGCGGGCTCGGACACCGGTGGATGCCGGGCCGTCAGCACGGTCTCGACCTCGGTGCGATAACGTGGGGCGCACGCGGCGAGCGCGGCGGCGGTGGCGACGACGACAGCGGTTCGCATGACAACGATGGTAACGAGGCCGTCACCGAGCGGCTGTTAAGATTCCCTGCCGCGGGCAACGACCGGCTAACCTCGCCTACTGCCACTCGATCGACGAGAACGTCGTCGGGATCGCGGCCTCGGCATCAGTAGCCGAACGCTTCGGGCCCGGCCGGCCACACGTTCGTGATGTTCCACGCCGCGGCCGGGACACTCGCGTCCGCGATCATCTCGGTGGTCAGCCACGAACCGTTCCACACCAACGTGCCGACGATCGCGGTCGAGCCGTCGTGATCTCCGCCGCGCTGACCGCGTCGCACTTGCCGTTCTCGGGGCAGCCGCGGAGCTTGATGGGCGACTACGCCACGGACTACACGGCGCAGACCGCGACGTCGGCCGACAGCGCGCAGCTGCGCTACACCGCCAGCGCCATCGCATCGGTCGTATCGAGCGCGGTCGACGAGGGCAACTCGTTGCAGTCGTACGTCGATTGCCAACTATCAGGGCTACTTCGTCGACACGACGCAGCTGTCGAGCGACATCGAGAGCGAGCTCCTGGCCGCTGGCGAACAGCTCGCGGCGGCGCTCTTCGAGGAGCTCGAGGACCAGTTCGCGCAGGAGCTCACCGAGGTCGTCGCCGATCTCGCGCTCGAGCTCGTCGAGATCGGCATCGAAGCGCTGGTCGGCTGACCAACCAAGAACCGAGGGCGTCGCCGCGCTCGCTCAGGGCACGCCGTAGACGCCGTGGCCTAGCGTGCCGTGCGTGGTGTCCGGTGAGTCGTAGACGAAGTGGTAGTAGCCGCCGGCCGCGAGACCGAGCACGACGATCGTCGTCGCTCCCCAGAACCAGCCCGACGCGAAGATCGAGTGATGCGAGCTCGAGGTCACCGCGGCCGGAGCCGGGATCTTCGTCGCGATCGCGACCGCGGCACCGGTCGGTGGTGGCGGCGGCTCTTCGGGACGAGCGAGCGCCGTGTCGTCGACCCGACGTCCGGTCAGCTCGACATGCTCGCGCGCGCCGCGCACGAGGCTGACAGCACGGTGCGCGACCACGTCCGATCCGTCGCGCACCTCGACCGCGTGCTCGCCGGGGTCGAGCGGGATTGGCGCGTCGAGCTTGGCGGTGACGTCCTCGCCGTCGAGCGACACCACGCCCGTGGCAGGCAGGCTCGCGACGGCGATGCGCAGCGTCGGGATCGCCTCGTCGAGCGCGACGAGCGCCTTGGTCGCGCGACGTCGGAAGTCATCGTGATCGCCGGGGTGAGTGGCGGCCAGGTACTTCGTGTAGCTGTCGCGCGCGGCGAGCAGATGATCGGTGCGTTCCTGCGCGTTGGCGAGGTTGTAGAGCGTCGTCGGCCGCGGATCGAGCGCGTATGATTCGGTGAATCGCTGGCGCGCCAGCTCCCAGTCCTTGGCCTGTGCGGCCTTGATACCCTGCTGGTTCAGCGCCGCAGCGGTCGGGTCGGCGTGACACAGGTGGGCAGCGCCCACCGCGAACGCGAACGCGAGGATGAACGTGCGCATGGCCCCTGTCATTTGGACAGCACCGCGTCGTCGGCCTTGACGGAGTCCTTCGATTTCTGCGCCGGCTTGCTGTCCTGGCTACCGGGCTCGTCGGCGAGCACCGCGCCGTCGGCCTCGACCGCTTCGACGCTCGCTGGCTTGACCAGCTTGGCGTTGGGTCGCTTGCCGGTATGCGTGTGCGGCTTGGTCGTGGACACGACTGGCGGCTTGGTCGCCGCCGAGCCGGTGGCGGTGGCGAGCGCAGGCGAGACGGTCATCGCGGCATCCGCGGGCGCCGCGGCGCTGGCCGGCGCCGCATCGGGCGGTGCGAGCAGCGCCGGTGCCACGGCGCTGGTGTGCGACTCGATCGGCTCGTCGCGCGTCGACGAGCGCAGGCTGGGCACGACGATCCCGGACGCGATGCCGCCGGCGACCGCCAGCCCTCCGAGCGCGAGCCACAGCCCGCGCGATCGCGCGGGCGGCGGAGACGTTCGCAGCTCTCCGTTCGCGGTGCGCACCGACGACGCCGGAACCGGCGAGACCTGCGTGTCGACCTCGGTCGTCGAGGACGACGGCAGACGCGGCGAGCTGATCGGCCGTGGTGTGATCAGGCGTGGCCCCGATTCGGTCGCGGGCGGCGGAAACGTCTCCCGCACCATCGCGACGAGCTCGGCGACGCGCTCGTCGGCGACGGTCCTCGCATCCGGCACCGCGCGCAGCAGCTCTTCGCGTAGCTCGGCGACCGTCGCGTAACGATCCTCCGGCAAGCGCGCGGTCGCCCGCGCGACCACCGCGTCCAGCTCCGGGGGCACGGTGGGCTGCACCTGGCTCGGCGGCGGGATCTTCGGATTGCGTACGAGCTCGAGCACGGCGAGCTCGTCGTTGCCGCGGAACAGCCCCTTGCGCGTGAGCAGCTCCCACAGCACGACACCGAGCGCGTAGACGTCGGAACGGCGATCGACGGTCATCCCCCACGCCTGCTCGGGCGACATGTAACGCACCTTGCCCTTGAGCCCGGCGCCGCTCCGGGTCTCGCCAAGTCGGCCGTGCGCCTTCGCGATGCCGAAGTCGATCACCTTGATCCGGCCGTCGCGGCCGATCAGGATGTTCGACGGGCTGACGTCGCGGTGGACGATGCCGAGCAGCCTGCCGTCCTCGTCGCACGTCTCGTGTGCAGCGTGCAACCCGGCCGCGGTTTCGAGCACGAGGTGAACCGCGACCGCCGCGGCGATCCGCTGGTCGTTCTTGATCAGCGCCTTCTGCAGCTGCTCGAGCGAACAGCCCTCGACGTACTCCATGACCATGAAGTAGACGCCTTCGTGCTCGCCGAACTGTTCGACGTAGACGACGTTGGAGTGGCTGATCTTCGACGAGATGCGCGCCTCGTCGATGAACATCCTCGTGATCAGCTCGTCCTCCGCGAGGTGCGCGTGGATTACCTTGATCACCACGAGCCGGGAAACGCCGGCGGCTCCGTGGCGCCGGCCGAGAAACAAGGTCGCCATGCCGCCCGCGCGCAGCCGACCCTGGATCTCGTACGGTCCGATCCGATCGCCTGGCTCGAACATGCTGCGCGCGGTCATTGCGGATCGAACTCCAGCGTCGGCAGCGGCGGCATGTGGCTCTCGTGCGCCGAGTACTCGGTGTAACCGCACAGCGTGACGCCATCCGCGCACAGCCCATTCGTGCACTGGGTCGCCGGGCATCCCGGCGCGACGTCGTCGGCGATCCCGATCGTCGCGGTCTCGCCATGCGCGAGGTCGGAGCCGGCGCCCGAGCCATCCATTCGCACGAAACCGATGTACACGCGGTTCGTGGTCTCTTCGAGCGCCGCGCCGAACGTCAGGATGCCGTTCGCGAGGTTGCCACAAGCCACGCCTTGGTTGATGCACGCCTCCTCCCACGTGATCCAGAGCAGCCGATTCGGAGGATCGCCGGTCGTGGCGACGCAGACCCCGAGCGGCCCGGTGTGGAGCGGATCCCAGAACGGCAGTACGCCGCGGCCTTGAAAGGTCCGCGGCGACTGGCCGAGCGACACCGGCTCGCCGACCTCGTTGGTGAGCGAGCTCGGCTGCCCCGGTCCGAGCCCGATGTAGCCGTTGGTACCGATCCACAGCTCGGTGATCGACGTGCCGTAGAACCAGAACGGGAACACCGTCGGCGGAGCGAGCGGCGAGGCGGCCTCGGCCTCGTCGGTGCTGACCAGCACGCTGGTCGCGCTGGGGAACGTGCACGCGTCGTGCATCGCGAACAGGCTCGCCGTGTTCAGCGCGTAGCCGTTCTCGCCGCAGCCGGGGCGCGGCTGCGGCGACGGGAGCTTGCCGTAGCGCCCGACGCCGACCGCATCGCACGGCCCCGGCAAGCCGGATCCGACGAGACAGCTCGCGTCGAGCACGACGCGCAGCTCGAGCTCGACCTCGTTGTCGAAGTGAAGCTCGTGCGTGGCCGACGCGAACGGCACGCCGACCCGCATGCCGGTGACCGTGACGGTCACGTCGGATGCCCCATTCTCCGGCACGAGCGTGAACGAGCCCGGGAGGTCCGAGCTCGTGACCGCGATGTCGTCGCTGACCATGCCCGCGCTACTGGTGGCCTCGAAGTGCAAGGTGTCGATCGCGCACGGCACGCCGTACGTCGTATCGACCGTCACGACGATCTCGCTCGGGGTCTTTCGAATGCAGCCAGCACAGGCGACGACGAGCGCGACGCGCGCGAGACTCACGGGGCACTCCGCGTGTTGACCTGAAAGCGCGCCTCGAACAGCATCGGGCCGGGGAAGCCAGCGACGCTGTCGATCAGCGCGCCGGTGCCCGTTCCGGTGGTCCCCGTGAACGACGGCATGCACACGAGATCCGCGATCTGCGAGATGTAGTACGTGCCACCGGGCACGTTGTGGACCTCGGCCGCGCCGGTCGCGGTCATCGATCCGGTGTCGGGGAAGCACGACGTGTTCTTGCCGCTGCACGTGCCGCTCTGCGTCGTCGGATCCCAGTTACAGCCCGCGCCGCCGCACGAGTTGTTGTTCACGGCGAACGACGCACTTCCGATCATCGCGGAGCCGCAGACGTTGTCCGAGCATTGCGAGTTCTCGGTGCACGGCGTGCCGTCGCTGCAGATGCCGCACCAGCATTGCTTCGCCAAATTGCTGCCGCCCGACGTACAGAACGGTCGACTCGCGTCCATCGTCCACTCCACCGAAAGCGTCGACGCCCCGCTCGCGGGGATCGCGATCGGCTGCAGCCCCAGCGGGGTCGGCGCGCAGTCGAAGCTGGTCTCCGCCAGCGTCCCGGTGATCGACTGGCCGTTCGTATCGCACACCGCGCCTCCCGGCGTGCACGTTCCGCCCTGGACGCCGTCGTTGGGAGTGGGATCGCCGGCGCATTGATCACAGCTGCCGTTCTGGCCTTCGGCGACCTCGATGACGAGGTTGAGAAACGTCATCGTTGATTCGCCGGTCACGAGATCGATCACGCCCTGGACCGGCGCCGGATCGGTCCCCGACACCGGCTCGAAGTAGGCCAGCGAGCACGTCGAGATACCGGCGACCGGGGTCGAGATCGGCGGAAACATGAACCGGCACACGTCGGGGGCACCGCAGTCGGCGTCGCTCGTGCACGTCATCGCCGTGTTCGCGACGCAACGTTGAGAGATCACCGGACCGGGACCGCGCACCGGACCATCGAAGCTGCAGCGCCGACACTCGGGATCGCAGCCGGTGATCTGCACGCTGAGCTGCGAGCCCACGGGCAAGCCGATGCCGTGAATCGATCCGTTCCATCCGGGTTCGAACCGCGAGCCGGTGCCGAGCAGCTGGAGGTCGAGAAATTGCGGGCACGTCGTGGCCGTGCCGCCATCGCCGATCGGTGGTGGCGCGCTGTTGTGACAGGTCGCGGTGAACACGAGCAACAACGACAGCGCGTGCCGTGGCCACATCGACGACAAGAATACACGTTGGACCATGTAGGTCGCGACAACACACCGGTGTCCCTTACTGCACCGCCGACCGGGTCGGCGTCGGTGCACCCGCCCGACCGCGTCGACCGACGCGATCGACGACCGCTAGCGATCGAGCGGCACGACGACCTTCGGCTTCGGCAGCTGCGCCGCGCGGCGCGGATCGCCGTGCTCGAGAAGCGCCATCGCCGTCCCGATCGCGGTGAACTCGACGATCGGCGGCCCGGCCGCGGCGCCGCCGCCGTACACCGACTCGGTCACGGTCATGCCGACGATGCCGGCCGGGCCGCGCGGGCCGGCCAGGTTCCACTTCTGGTACAGCGCGTCCTGCATGCGCTGCATCGCCGATTCGCGCGCGTCGAAGAACGCTTGCGTGTAGGTCGTGATCTCGCTGTCCTGGCCGCGAAACTCGCGCAGGATGCGCGGATCGAGACCGTAGACGCAGCTGCCGGTGGCGACGTGGACCGGCCGGTAACCAGCCTCGAGCAGCGTGACGAAGTCGGCGGTCGACAGGTCGCTGTCGAACGGCGAGCCGTCGGCCAGGCGCAGGCTCGGCGCGTGGCGCAGCGCCTCGGGCGCGCGGCGCGGATCGAACGCGACCGCGGTGCCGATCGCGATGCACTTCGCGACCTGGCGCGCGCCGCGCCACAGGTGGTGCTCGACCTCGAGGCGGACGTCGACCACGCCATCGGCCTCGAGCGCGACCGCTTGCGCACGCATGCGCGCGACCGCGAGCTCGCGCGTGCGCTGCATCGCGTGCGACAGCCGCTGGATCTCGCCGGTCGCGACGGCCCAGTCGTACTGCGAACCGGCCGAGTACATGCACGAGCCGATGACCAGACCGCGTGGGTAGAACCCGAGCCGCGCCAGCGTGACGAACTCGGTCACCGACAGCTCGCTCAGCGCCGCGGTCATTCGTCGTCCTCGGCCGCGGCTGAGATCGGATCGTTCGCGAGTCGCACGAGGTGCGGCTTGCCTGCGCCTTCGCCCTGGTCCTCGCGATCGGACGGCACCACCGCCGTGCCGATCACGAACAGCTCGATCACCTCGCCCGTTTGCAGCGCCGCGTTGCCGACGTTCCACGGGTTCGTGCGCCACGAGTGCTCTTCCTCGTCGACGGTCACGCCGACGATGCCGGCCGCGCCGAGCTCCTCGGCTTCATCCTGCAGCCGCTCGATCGCGAGCTCGCGCGCGTCGTACAGCGCGTGGGTGTACGCGTGGAGCTCCATGCTGCGATTTGCCGGAGCCGCGAGCATGCCGGGCGGGATGTAGTAGACGCAGTTGCCCATCACGAATCCGACCGGACGGAAGCCGGTGCGGATCAGCATCCAGAACTCCTGACCCGACAGATCGCTCTGGAACGGCTTGCCCTTGCGATTGCGATAGTGCTCGCCGTGGCGATGGCGCACCGCCGTGCCGATCGCGATGAACTCGGCGACGTTCGCGCCGAAGCTGTAGCTCGCGCGTCCTTGCGGGCGCTGCCACGGTGCGAGCGGCACCTGCGACCACCCCATCTGCTGGCACCACCGGAACCATTGCTCCTGTGCGACCTGGGCCCAGTCCGGCCACCAGCCGACGGCGGGAATGTTCCAGCCCTGCGGCCGCCGGAACCCGTAGTGCTTCGACCATTTCGACCACGCGCGGTACTGCTGCCACTGCAGGCGGTTCGGATCGAGCGACAGGTTCATCTCGAGCCGCACGCCGATCACGCCGTCGGCGCCGAGCGCCTCGGCTTCTTCTTCCATGCGGTTCATCGCGAGCTCGCGCGCGTGATACAGCGCGCGCGTCGTGTCGACGAGCTCGCAGCCGGGTTCGTTCGACGACAGCGACGGCAGGCGCGCCGCGACCTGGTAGATCGACGTGCCCATCACCATGCCGACCGGCTCGAAGCCGGCCTCGCGCACGAGCACGAACTCGTTGACCGACAGATCGCTCGTGAACAGCTTGCGAGCGCGCATGTCGACGAGTCGCTCGCGGGCGTGCGCCGGCAAGTCCCCGGGCAGTTGCGGGTCGTCGCTCATTCGGAAGCATCCTCGTCGGCCTCGAGCGCGGCCTCCTCGGCCTCCTCGGCCGCGATCTCGATGTCGTCGGCGTCGTCCTGGGCATCGATCGCGACGTCGGCACGGCGGCCGACCGGCATCATCGCGAGCAGCAGCGCCGGCACGACGTGCGGCCTGGGCTGCCAGCCCGCGATCCGGCGCACGCCGGTGCCGAACCAGCTGATGTCGATGTCGAGGTCGTCGAGCGGGCAGCCGCCCCACCCGCACGGGACCTCGCGCGCGCTGACCTCGAGATCGCTGCCGATCACGAACTCGGCGTCGTGACGGGCCGCCTGCGCGAGCAGCTTGGTCGCCGCGATCTCGCGCGCTCGATCGACCGAGCTGGTCGCGAGATCGAGCTCGCCCGAGCCCATCCCGAACACGACGTCCTTCGTGACGTGCCACACGTGATACCGCACGAACTCGAACAAGAACCCGCACGGCTCGAAGCCGTCCTGATGCAGCGCCCACAGGTCCTGGCCCGACAGGTCGGTCACGATCGGCTGGTTCGGCGGGTGTTGGATCCACGGCGCGCGCACCGCCGTGCCGACGACCGTGAACTCCAGGACCTCGCCGCCATCGTCGCCGCCTTTACCGCGTGCGCCCATCGTGATCATGCGATCGCGCAGGTGCACGCCGATCACCGCGTCGGCGCCGAGCAGCGCGGCCTCCTCGAACAGGCGCGCGAGCGCGGCGCGTCGTGACTCGCGATGCGCGTCGCCGATCACCTCGATCTCGCCGGTCTTGCCCTTGTAGTCCGCGATCTGGCCGACGTGAAAGATCGACGAGCCCATCACCTGCGAGATCGGCTCGCAGCCGGCATCGCGCGCGAGCAAGAACTCGGCGACGCCGAGGTCACTCGTGAACAGCCGCTTGCTCGGGCCGGCCTCCTCGGCGAGCCGCTCGCGTGCGCGCAGCGGGATGCCGCCGGCCGCGACGGCGGAGATGCTCGCACGCAGGTCGATCGGGACGCGCGCCATCAGTCGCCGACCGTCAGCACGAGTGCCGGGCGCTGGATGTGATGGTCGTCGCGGATCGGCACGACCGCGGTGCCGACGGCGGAGAACTCGAGCACGCTCGGACCCCACGTGTGGTTGTTCTCGTCGACGGTGACGCCGACGATGCCTGCCGCGCCCAGCGCCTCGGCCTCGACCTGCATGCGCTCCATCGCGAGCTCGCGCGCGTCGTACAGCGCCTGGGTCGGACCGACCAGCTCCTGGTTGGACCTCGGTTGGCCCTGCGGGCCCTGGCCGATGTAGTAGACGCAGTTGCCCATGACGAATCCGAGCGGGCGATAGCCGGCGTTGAGCAGCGTCCAGAAGTCCTGACCCGACAGGTCGCTGGTGAACGGACGGCCCTCGGCGCCGCGAAAGCCCGTGCCGGACTCGCTCTTCACCGCGGTGCCGATCGCGAGGAACTCGATCACGTTCGCGCCCCACGCGTGGATGTTGAGCGTGAGCCGCACCCCGACCACACCGTCGGCGCCGAGCGCGTCGGCTTCTTCTTCGAGGCGCACCATCGCGAGCTCGCGCGCGCTGTACAGCGCCTGCGTGAGCATCGTCAGCTCCTCGGGCACGCCCTGGCGGATCGGCTGGAAGCCGATGTGATAGATCGACGAGCCCATCACCAGGCCGAGCGGCTGGAACCCGGCCTCCTTGACGAGCAAGAACTCGTTCACCGAGAGGTCGCTGGTGAAGAAGTGGTGCTCGCGCATGCCGGTCAGCCGCTCGCGCGCGTGCTGCGGGAGGTCGTCGAGCTGCGGGCGCTGGTGCGCGTGCGGTGCGTCGTCGGCCATGTTCAGCCTCCTCGCAGGCGCGCGAGCACGGCCGCGACGCGCGCGTTTTCGTTCGCGTGCGCAGCGAGCGCCTTCGCGAGCAGCTCGACCCAGCGGTCGAGCGGGTGGGTCGCGGTCCTGAGCGCGACGCCGCGGACGAGCTTCTTGTACTGCGCGACGACGGTGCCGCGCTCGCGCCGCGCCAGGAACAGATCGGGGTCGAGGTTGATCTCGAACAGCTCGACGCGGCCGCCCTGGGCGACGAGCTTCGTGCGATCGCCGAAGTGGCCGTGCAACGAGTGCGCGAGCGAATGCATGAACTCCTCGACGTTCGCGAGATCGAGCTGGAGCCCGGCGGCGAGCTGGTCGCTGTCGATCGCCACCTGCTGCTGCGCGCCGCAGTACGTGCACACGTGCGATCCGCCCACGCGCTGGAGCTTGAGCGGCGCGCCGCACTCGCTGCATTTCTCGGTCGAGGTGGTCATGATGCCCTCTGCTGATCGATCAACGCGGCCGCGAACCCGGTACCGGGCCCGACGATCGCGATCGTGCCGTTCTCGTTGCGCGGATCGACGCGCACCTCGACGGTGGCGCCGGGCAGGACGTCGCGCGAAAAGTTGCGCGGGACGTACGCGGTCGTCGTGACCGTGTACGGCATGCGGCCCGGAATCTCGACGTCGATCGTCACGCCGCGGCTTTCGATGCGCAGCGAGCGCAGGCCCTCGACCGCGAAGCCGACCGAGTCGACCTGCAGGAGGATGCCGCGGGCCGGCACGCCGCGCGCCGTCAGCCAGCCGTACGAGCGCGCGCCGCCGCTGACCGCGCGGACGACTCCTATCATCAAGATCGCCACGACGGCCAACGCGAACAGCGCACCCATCACGCGAGCCTATCTCAGATTCGAATGCTGACGCGACCGTGACAGCCGGACGGTCGCCGTGGCTCGCACGCATTCTCGGCATATGATCATCGCGTGCGACAGCGCGTCATGCTCGCGCTCGGCGCGGTGGCCGCCGCCGCGTGCGGACATGTCGACTTCGAGGCGCCGGGCATCCCGCCGCCGCCGCCGTGCGACGATGCGTCGCTGCAGGCGGGTTCTCCGTGGCCGGTGCAGGGAGGGTGCCCGACCCATCTCGGGCGCAGCGCTCGCTCGGGGCCGCACCAGTTGGCAGCGGCGTGGCGGACCGCGATCGACGGGGTGGCCGGGACGTGCTCGTCGGCCGTCGTCGCGAGCGATGGCACGATCTTCGTCGGGACCGAGGACAACATGGCCGGCATCGTCGAGGTCGCATCGACCGGCGGCCTCGACTGGTCCGCTCAAGTCGCGAACATGACGGCGTCCGCCGCGCTCGGGCCGAGCCGGCTCTACGGTGGCGCGCAACAAGCGGTGGTCGCGCTCGACTACGGCGGCAACGTGCAGTGGACCTTCGGCGGCAGCTTGTTGCAGGTCGATAGCTCGATCGTGCTGGGCAACGACGGCACGCTGTTCTTCGGCGCCGAGGACAACAACATCTATGCGGTCGACCCGGATGGATCCGAGCGCTGGGAGTTCCCGACCGGCGGTGCGATCGACGAATCCCCGGCGATCGCCGCCGACGGTACGGTGATCTGCGGATCGAGTGACTCCTACGTCTACTGGCTCGATCCCGTCCAGGGCAGCGCGCTGTGGTCGTACAAGCTCGGCGGCTACCCGTCGACGGCGGCGATCGCGGCCGACGGGACGATCTACGTCGGCGGCGGCGATGGTCTCCTCTACGCGTTCGATTCCGCCGGCAACTTGCAGTGGACGTTCTCGAGCGTGGTCGGCGCGTTCGCGGTCCCGGCGATCGGCGGGGACGGCACGATCTACGTCGGGTCGTCCAACGGCGCGCTGTATGCGGTGACGCGCGCCGGCCAGTTGCGCTGGAAGCTCGAGACCGGCTCGGTCGGTGGCCCGCTGTCGATCGGCGAGGACGACACGATCTACGCACTCGCGACCGACGGCACGCTGAGCGTCGTGTCGCCAGACGGCCGCTTCCTCGCCCGCACATCGGTCGGCGCGGTCGACTGCCCGGCGTTCGACTATCCCGTGATCGGCGTGGATGGCTCGCTCTACGTGACGACCTCGGACGGCACGGCTGGTTACCTGGTGGCGTACGCGCCGGACTGAGCTCGTTCGGAAACAACTCGGCGGCGAATCGAGACCGCCATCGTCGCAGTTCGGAACACGTCGGCCCACGTCCGATCACGGCGTATGATCGTGACGAGTGGGAGCCAGCTGGATCTGGATCGCGGCGAGTGCGGCCGCCGCGGCATGCGGGCGGATCGATTTTCAGCAGCACGTCGACGCGAGCCCCAGCGGCGACGTGGCGATCGACGCCGCGAGCCCGTGCGCGGGCCTCACCGGTGCGACGGCATTCAACGCATCCGGCACCGGTACGGCGGCGAGCCCGTACCTGATCTGCACGACGGCGCAGTGGGCGGACCTGGCGGCGAACCCCACGAGCTGGGGCGCGAGCTTCTTGCTCGGTGCGGATCTCGATTTCTCGGCGCTGACCGCGCCGGATCCGGTGATCGGCACGGCCGCGACGGCATTCTCCGGCACGTTCGACGGCGGGCACCACATCATCAGCAACTACACGAACCATGCGACCGCGATGTACACCGGGCTGTTCGGCAACGTCTCGGGCGGCATGATCGCGCACATCGCGATGCAAGACGTCTCGATCTCGAGCGATCAGTTCGCCGGCGGCCTGGTCGGATCGCTCACCGGCCAGCTCTCCGACGCCGCGGTGTTCGGCACGAACTGTCTGATCACCACGACGATCTTTGCCAATCACCGCGGCGCGCTCGTCGGCGAGCTGCTGAGCGGCGCGATCAAGGACGTGTGGGCGAGCTGCAAGGTCGACGGCGATGGCTCGGGCGTCGCGGGGCTGGTCGGGCACAACCAAGGCAGCGTGTCGAATTGCTACTTCGCGTACAGCGGCGCGGTCGCGCTCAACGGCAACGCGAGCGGCGCGCTCGTCGGCAACGATGTCGCGCCCGGCGCGCTCGCCGACTGCTTCGTCGACGCGGATCTGACGTGCACCGCGAGCTCGTGCGGGCTCGTCGTCGGCGTGGCGACGACGCCGGTGACCGACATCTACTACGCGTCGAATCGCTCGTGCACGGACTCGGTCGCGCCGTGCATCGTGCTGGGCACCGGCGTCGATCTCACCGTCACGCCCGACTACTTCACGCTGGCGACGAATCCGCCGCTCGCCGCGTGGGACTTCACGACCACGTGGCGCGCGCGCTCCGGCCAACCGCCGACGCTCGCGTGGCTACCGTAGCGGCGACGGTGCGGCCCGTCACTCGGAGGTCGACGGCTGCAAGGACGCCGCTCGCCGCGACCGCGCGTTCGCGAAGATCCAATCGCGGTCGGCGACGAGATTGCGCGTGCGCTAGCCGCGCAAGGCGTAGTCGAGGGCCGCCCGGATAGCTGCGACCTGTGCCGCGTTGCACTGGTCCGGCGTAACGCGGGGGCTGTCGGGATAGACCTCGGTGGTCGTCTTGTATCTTGCGTTCGTGATTCCTGCGCATAACCCCAGCTCGACGAGCGCGTATTGGATCACGCCCGGCGCGACGACTGGCGACCCGATGATCTCGCCTTTGGCATCGGCCTCGGCGATGTGCGTGACGTTCGCGACCGCGGCGATCACGGCCTGCTGAAATTCGGGCTGTGGGTCCGCGCTGTCGGCGACGAGGTAGAAGCCGTCGGGAATCGTGCCCGGCTCGATCGTCTTGCCGTCGCGGGCGGCGAGCGCGGGGCGAAACTCGGTCTCGTCGGTGTCGGTGGTCTCGTGCAAGTCGATGTGGACGACGGCGCGATCGCGCAGCGGTGCGAGCAGGTGCCGCAGCGCCACGCACTCGGGCGCCGGGCTGTGGTCGCGGAACGATCGATTCGGATCGATCGCAGATGGGTTCCAGCGATGAACGCGCTCGTATGCCCACGGACTCACGCACGGCGCAACCAGCACGTCGAGGCGTTCCGCGTAGTCGGCCAGATGCTGCTCCGCGAACTGCAACGCGCCGAGCACGCCGCTGGTTTCATAGCCGTGAACACCGCCGGTCACCACCGCGACCGGATGCGCCGTGCTCGCGTTGCGGCCGCGGATCGCGTACAGCCGAAACGTCTGAGGGGGGTAGTCGAGTCTTCCGTACTCGATCACGTCGAATCGCGCGCGCAACCGCTCGATCCGGCGAACTACGTCGACCTCGTAATCGCGCTTGCGCGTCTGCCGCGCGCGCCAAAGCGCCTTCTCCGCCTCGCCCCATGGCTGACCGGGTGTGCCGATATCTTGAAGGGTCATGCGCGCACCAACGATACTGGATCGAGCCGCGATCGCTGGATGGCCAAGCTGCCGTGGAGACAAGTGACCTCGGCACGGCCGTCCTCGGTGCCCATCGCAAGCACGCGAAACCAGCCGCCGCGCGAGCTGGTACGGCGGCTGCTCTTGTCCGCTGACATGATGAAGATGCCCTCGATCGTCGTTCTCGTCGCGGCGGTCGGCCTGTGCGCGCCGGCACTCGCGGAACCGTCCCCCTCGGACAAGCCCGTGACCGCGCTGACGCAGGCACAGGTCGATGCCGTCGTCGCGGGTAAGCGCGCCGAGCTCGAAGCGTGCCTCGCGCACCTGCCGGCCAACCCGCACAAGAAGGCAGCCGAGATCGTTCTGTCGCTCGAGATCGACGACAGCGGCGAGGTGCAGACCGCGACGGTCACCAACGTGACCGACGAGGTCGAGCGCTGCATCGCGGTTGCCGCGGCCGAGTGGGACTTCCCGAGCACCGACGTCAAGGCCGACGCCGCGACGTTCAAGTGCCAGCTCGTCGGCGCGCGCCCCACGGTCGCGACGCGTGATGCCAAGAGCGCGAAGCCCGCGCAGAAACCGGCCGCGCACTAGCAATGGGCGAGACCCACGATCGTGACCTCGCAAGCATCGATCGCCATGGCACGCCCTACTTTCCAGCTCGCGCGGCGAGGTGCGCGGGGTAGCGATCACCGACGACCTGGATGCTCGCGAGGGCATCGCTGATCTTGCGGCGATCGTCCTCCGAGAGGTTCACGTTGGCCGCGCCGACGTTCTCCTCGAGCCGGTGCACCTTCGTCGTGCCTGGAATCGGCACGATCCACGGCTTCTGCGCCAGCACCCACGCGAGCGCGATCTGCGCCGACGTCACGCCCTTGGCCTTGGCGAGCGCCGCGATCTGCTCGACCAGCACTTGATTCGCCTTGCGCGCTTCGGGCGAGAACCGCGGCACGATGTTGCGGAAGTCGTCCTTGCTGAACTCGGTCTTCTCGTCGATCGCGCCGGTCAAGAAGCCCTTGCCGAGCGGGCTGAACGGAACGAAGCCGATGCCCAGTTCTTCCAGCGTCGGAGAATCTCCTTCTCGGGCTCGCGCCACCACATCGAGTATTCGCTCTCCAGCGCCGTGACGGGCTGCACCGCGTGCGCTCGCCGGATCGTTTGCGCGCCGGCCTCGGAGAGGCCGAAGTGCTTCACCTTGCCGGCCTTGATCAGCTCCCTCACCGTGCCGGCCACATCCTCGATGGCCACGTCCGGATCGGGCCGGTGCTGATAGAACAGATCGATGCGATCGGTCTTCAGGCGCACGAGCGACTGATCCGCGACGGCGCGGATCCGCTCGGGCCGGCTGTCCATCCCGAGCTTCGAGTCGCCGCCCTTGAAGCCGAACTTGGTCGCGATCACGACCTGGTCGCGGAACGGCGCGAGCGCCTCGCCGACGACCTCTTCGTTGAACGCGCCGTACGCCTCCGCGGTATCGAACAGCGTCACGCCGCGCTCGAATGCGGCGCGGATCAGCGCGATCGCCGCGGGCTTGTCCATGGCAGGGCCCATGCCGAAGCTGATGCCCATGCAACCGAACCCGATGGCCGACACCTCGAGCCCACTCGTTCCCAGCTTGCGCTTCTGCATGACCTTAGCCTTTCGCTGCGTATTGCTCGTCGGTGACCTTCTCGAGCCACTCGACACCGTCGGTGACCGCGATGTGCTGCATCGCCGTGGTCGGCGTCGCGCCGTGCCAGTGCTTCTCGTTCGCCGGCGTCCACACGACGTCACCCGTGCGGATCTGCTCGATCGGGCCGCCCCAGCTCTGCACGAGGCCGCATCCGAACGTACAGATCAGGATCTGGCCGTTCGGGTGCGTGTGCCAGTCCGTGCGCGAGCACGGCTCGAACGTGACGTAGGCGCCCAGCGCGCGCTGCGTGCCGTTCGGCTGGAACAGCGGATCGATCCGCACGTTCCCGGTGAAGTGCTCCGCGGGCCCCTTCTGCGACGCCTGCGTACCGCCACGTTTGATCTCCATCGCCACGCTCCTTGCTCGATTCACTTGTAGCAACGGCAGCGCCGCAGGATTAGCTGGTACGGTCCACATGCGGTTATGACAGGAAGTCATGAATGGCCCGCGAGGACGTAAGCGACCTGCTGGCGTTCCTCGCGGTCGCACGGGAGCGGAGCTTCACGCGCGCCGCCGGCAAGCTCGGCGTGTCGCAGTCTGCCCTCAGCCACACGATCAGCCGCTTCGAGGAGCGCATCGGCATGCGCCTCCTCACTCGAACCACGCGTAGCGTGTCACCGACCGAGGCCGGCGAGCGCTTGCTGAAGACCGTCGGCCCGCGTCTGGACGAGGTCGAAACCGAGCTCGCCGCGGTCACCGCGATGCGCGAGAAACCGGCCGGCACGATCCGGATCACGACCTCCGATCACGCGGCGAACACGATCTTGCTACCGAAGCTCGGTCGGGTGTTGCCCGCGTATCCGGATGTGAAGATCGAGATCGTGGTCGACTACGGGCTCACCGACATCGTCGCGAGCCGGTACGACGCCGGCGTTCGCCTCGGCGAGCAGGTCGCGCGCGGCATGATCGCGGTCCCGATCTCTCCCGAGATGCGCATGGCGGCGGTCGCGTCGCCGACGTACTTCGAGCAGCATGCGCGGCCGAAGAAGCCGCAGGACCTGACCGGTCACTGCTGCATCAACATCCGGCTGCCCACCGCGGGCGGCGTCTACGTCTGGGAGTTCGAGCGCGGCAGCCGCGAGCTCAAGGTTCGCGTCGAGGGCCAGCTCACGGTGAACGGCGTCGACGAGCAGGTGAGCGCCGCGCTCGCCGGGTTCGGCGTCGCGTTCGTGCTCGAAGATGCGATCGTCCAGCACGTCCGCGACGGCAGCCTCGTGCGCGTTCTCGAAGAATGGACGCCGCCGTTCTCTGGCTATCACCTCTACTACCCGAGCCGCCGCCAGGCATCGCCGGCATTTTCGCTCGTCGTCGACGCGCTTCGATATCGACGCTCGTGACTCGGCCGGCAGGGAATTTTTCCCACTGCCGCCGAAGCCGGAGGTCATGCATTCTCGACATACCTGCCTTGCGTGCCGCGATCCTTGCCGCGCTCTCCTTCGCCGGTTGCTACGCCGCCTTGCCCTATCCGCCGGCTCCTCGGGTCGCCGGCACGGTTTCGGCGAGCGGCGGTACCCTGGGCGGCTGGCAGATGACACCGACGCAGATCAAGCCGGTCGAGCACCTCGACGCGCTCGACCTCGTCGATTCGCGCGCGCCGGGCTACGTGCTGCGGTTCGTCTTGCCGCCATCGAAGTCGGTCGCGCCACCCGCCGACGAATCGGACGACGGCGACGGCCCGGTGAAAGAGCGCCTGGCCCCACGCCACGTCGAGCTGCGGTTGGCCGCGGTCGCGCCGAGCGGTGGTGGACCGCCGACCGAGGTCGTGCTCGAGCGCGATCACTGCCGCGTGCTCGACGCGATCCTCCAGGCCGCGCACGACGTCGCGTTCGGCAGCGCGCGCTTCGATTGCGACCTCGGCGCGCAGGGCCACGTCAGCGGCGACGTCGAGTTCGCCGGCGGCGGCTACCGTGCGATGGGCCGCATCCGCGGGCACCTCGAGGCCACCGACACGACGCTGGCCGGTGTGCGCTTCCAGATCGACGAAGGCGAGACCGATCCGCGCGGCGTGCTCGCGTGGGATCATCGGCGTCCCCGCGTGCTGTTCGAGTTCGACGCGCAGCCGGCCGACGCGAGCATCCTCGGCGCGGCCTCGAACGCGCGGCTGCGCGTCACTTCGACCGCTGGGCCGGTGACGTCGTTCGAGCTCGGTCCGCCGCAGTGCCGCGTGTTTCGGCTCGACCGTCGAGACACCGGGTACGTGCGCGTCGGCTCGGACCAGCACACGCTGTGGGCCGGCTCGATCGACCTCGACTGCGCGACGCCGTCCGGTGGTCGATTGACCGGTCACCTCGAGGTGAGCGAATGATCCGCCGCGCGCTCGTGATCGTCGCGCTCGCCGGTGCGCCCGCCGTGGCACGCGCCGACGATGGGCTCGGTACGCCGCTGCCCGATGCCGGCGCGTTGCCCGCGCTCGGAGGCGCGACCTACCAGTTCTCGCTCGATCTCGTGGACGCGCACACGTTGCCGCCGCTCGACCTCGGCGGCGTCACCGCGCCCGGCCGCTCGGCCGCCTACGCGGGCGCGACGCTCGCGAGCTGCGGCGGCGGCCTGGGCCCGGGCTGGTTCGGATACTTCTGTCTCGCAGGCGCCGGCTATGGCTTCGGGTTTGGCAACGCGGATCCGGTGAGCACGCGCTACTTCTCGGTCACGCTGCCCTCGCCCGGTTACGGATATCGCACGCGCGCGCTGCTCGCAGGCATGCAGCTGGTGCCGCGCATCGAATGGTTCTCCGAGACCGTCACGACGAGCACGTCGAGCGCGAACGATCGCGACCATTACTACACGCTGTCGGCCGACATGCAGGTGTGTCTCCAGTACAACTTCCTCGGTTTGTGGCCGAGCAACTCCGCCGCCTGCCTGTACGCGGCACCCGAGGTCTACCGCGCAGGCTGGCTCGACGGCTTCACGGTCGGCGTGCGGGTGTATCCGCTGTGATGGTGCGAGCCGGACTCGTAGCAATCGACTCTGTGGTTCGATCTCGCGATCGCGAGCGACTTCTTCTCGCGAAGATGAGCTAATTAGATCGTGGCCGATCGCGAGGTCCTCCAGCCCGAGGGAACACAAACGGAGGCCGGTACAACGCACCCCGATCGACCCGTGAAAGCAGCCGGCGATGTCGGCACGATGCTCGGGCGCTATCGGATCGTCGAAATGATCGGATCCGGCGGCATGGGCGTCGTCCACCGCGCGCACGACACCACACTCGGACGTGATGTCGCGGTCAAGGTGCTGCACGGCGCCGAATCGCCCGAGCGGGTCCAGCGCTTGCTGCGCGAGGCCCAGGCGATGGCGCAGCTCAGACACGAGCACCTCGTCGTGATCCACGACATCGTCGAAGCCGATCACACGGTGTTCATCGCGATGGAGCTGATCGACGGCACGTCGCTGCGCGAGTGGCTGCGCGAGCCGCGAGCGTGGCGCGAAGCGCTGGCGGCGGTGATCGCGGCCGGCCGCGGACTGGCTGCGGCGCACGCTGCCGGGGTGGTCCATCGCGACTTCAAGCCGGAGAACGTGCTCGTCGATCGCGCGGGCGGGATCAAGGTCGCCGACTTCGGGCTGGCATGCGCCGAGCCCGGTGGGCCCCCGACCCGGATCTCCGATCTCGAGCTCACGCGGACCGGCGCACTGGTCGGAACCCCGGCGTACATGGCGCCCGAGCAGCACGCAGGCGAGCAGGCGGACACGCGCTCCGACCAGTTCGCGCTCGCGGTCACCGCGTGGGAGGCACTATGGGCCCAGCGGCCGTTCACCGGGTCGACGTACCCCGAGCTCGCCACTGCGATGCGCACCGGTGCCATCGTGAAGCCTCCTG
>DATJXL010000143.1:0-2654 GCA_035500135.1 Kofleriaceae bacterium | reverse complement strand
GGAGCATCTACCATGCGTAGCGAACCTCACGTCCCGACGAGCCGGATGCGGGAGATCCGCACGTCCGGATCTGTGGGAACCCCGGGGCTCTGCCCCGGGGTGACCCGGCGCCAGCACGCCGAGGGCGCCGATCCTGGGTTGACGTACCCGCGCGACACCGTGGAGGTCGCCGTGCGCGTGACCTCGTCGAGCGACGCGCTCGATCAGGAGATGAAGCTGATCGCTCGGCTCGCGCCCCGCGACAACCAGATCGGCCAGCGCGAGCCCGCCGAAGAAGCTCCGTTCTAAACCACCGAGGAGACACCATGAACCCCGAAACCCTGATCGAAACAATCCGTGCGGCGACCGCGGACGGCGCGAGCGATGACGCGCGCCGCGCCGGCGCGAACGCATGCCGCGCAGTGCTCGCCGTGCTCGACGCCCAGCCGGGCACGCCGATCGTTCCCTCCACGCCGCCCGCGCTGGAGCCGAGCCCGCCGATCGCGGCGATCGTATCGGCGCTTCGCGGCATGCCGCGCGACCAGCTCGCCGATCTGTTGATCGCGAAGCTGAGAACGCTCGTGCCCGACGAAGCCCAGGTCGCGCCGGCCCACAACTTCAACATCCCACTCGTGAAGGTGCCTACGCCATGAGCCGCAGCCGACACACCCCGGATGATTACGATCTCGAGCGGCAGCACGAGCTCAACCGCCGGCTCGAGATCGCAGCCGAGCAAGAACCCGTGTGGGCGCACTACCGCCCGCGCCACCCGAAGCCGCGCCGGCCTCGCTATTTCTCGGGGGTGATGTTTCGACCGATCTCGCCGTCGGAAGCTGTTGCCACGCCAACTGCGATGCTCCGGCCATGACCGCGGCGAACGGCAACGTCGCCGTCACCCCGCTGCTGACCACTATGGAGGCGGCAAACTACCTCCGCTTTCGATCGGCATCGGGAATCCGCACCGTCGTCCACCGCGGCGAGCTGCATCCCGTCGGCGCGGGCCCGAAGGGATCACATCTCTTCACGCTCGCCGAGCTCGATCGCTTTGTTTCCGCGCGCGGCGCACGCTACGCTCGTCCCTGCCTTGGGACCGGAGACAGAAAGGCTCTTCCTCGTGAAGAACAAGCAACCGACACGCTATCCGGGCGTGTTTCGTCTCGACCAGGCGACGTATTGGATCCGCGCGAAGGTGGTCGACCCTCGCACGGGCAAACACAAGGAGATCGATCGGATCCTAGAAGGGGTGACCTCCCACGAGGCCGCGCAGAAGCGCGACCTGCTCATCAACGACGTCAAGCAGCAAACCGAGCAGCAGGTGCAAAGGGTTCGGGTTGGGGAATTCGCGCAATCGTGGATCAAGTCGAAGACGTTAAAGCTCGACTCCACGACGGCAAGGACGTACGCGCACGCTCTCGACAGTCACATCTTGCCCGCGCTGGGTGACTACTACTACGACGCACTCACGACGCGTGACGTGCAGCGTTGGATCGACGACGCACTACTACGCGGTTGGACAGAAGAGAGCCGCGGGAGCAAGCAAGACACCAACACCGTGCGCAAGCCGTACACGCGCGACACGGTGGCGGGATGGTTTCGCGTGTTCCGCACGATGACTCGCGACGCGATGGCCACGTTGGAACTACCGCGTGACCCCACGTTGCGGATCGTCTTGCCGGATGCGGGCGCGGACGACGAAGAGTCGAACGCGCTCACGCCGGCGCAGCTGTCCGAGTTCCTCGATGCAATGAAGACGGACTACCCGCAGCATTATCCGCTGGTGGTCCTGCTCGCGTACACGGGACTTCGGTTCTGTCATGCGAGCGCGTTGCACTGGGAGGACCTGGACGAGCAGGCCGGCATCCTTCATATCTCGCGGAAGAATGTCCGCGGGAAGATCGGATCCGTCACGCGAAAGAAGCGGGCTCCGAAGGAGTACCCGGTGATGCCCGAGCTGGTGGAGATCCTGAAGGCCCACCGCAAGGAGCTGATCCGGACGCAGAACAAGGGGCTCGAGCAGGGACTCATGTTCCCGTCGAGCACCGGAACGCTGCGGGCACCGAGCAGCCTCGATCGCGCGTGGGAGAAGTGTCTCAAGACGGCGAAGATCACGAAGCGCTTCACCATCCACGGCATGCGGTACACGTTCACGGACCTCGTCCGGCTCGCGAACGTCGATGCAGTGGTGCGGCGCGCGCTCACGGGTCACGTCACCGAAGAGATGCAGCGCCACTACTCGAGCGTCGGGTTGGATGAAAAACGCGCGGCGATCAGCGGCGTTTTGCGCTTGGTCCCCACTTCGCCCATCAAAGGTGGGGTTGAAGGTGGGGTTTCGGAGAACGTCGCTTGATCGCGGAAAGAAAAGCGATAAGGTTACGCAGCTCTGCGGGATTAACTCAGCGGTAGAGTGTCAGCTTCCCAAGCTGAAGGTCGCCGGTTCGAATCCGGTATCCCGCTCAAGATTTCAACTGGTTACGGAGACGACCTGCCGGACAGGGATTTCTGCCAACCGATTGCCAACCTGGCTAGTTGGCGCCTTAGGGGCCTCGAATGAACGAGTCGATCGAGTCGCGCTCCGAAATGGATCGCGAGGGATCGACACGAGGCGCACCTGCATGATCTACGTCCGGAGTGCGGACGACAGTCGACGCCGAGCGGCAGGTCCGCGACAAGTGGCG
>DATJXL010000142.1:0-5048 GCA_035500135.1 Kofleriaceae bacterium | reverse complement strand
CGGTGAAGTACATGCGCCGGATGAGCTGACGGACATCGTCGAGCAGTAGCGGCATCACTCACTCCTCTCCGGGCCGCGCGTCGGGCGCAGCTTGGCGATCATCGAGCGGATCGTCACGACCGCCTCGTCGACGGAAAGCGTGGCCAGCTCGGCCAAGTAGTCCGCCAGCACGTCAGCGTCCATGCGCATGATCGCGTTCTCGGCGATCGCGCGTTCCTTCGGCGACAGTCGCTCGCGGATCTCGTGGAGATGCTCCCACTGGTCCGGCGTCGGCGAGAGCGCGGTGTTCCTCGGGGCCGGCTCGCCGCCGGCGGGCACGACCGCGAGCGCCGTTGCGGGTGTCGGCGAGGTAGGCTTCTCGGCAGGCGTCGTGATGGGCGGAGCCGCACCGCTGGTCGCGCTCGCGGTTGTCGTCGCGGTGCGCGGAGGTGAAGCGGGCGCTGCGGTCGTAGTTGCGACCGCCGAAGCTGCGGTGCTCGAGCTCGGCGCTGCCGATCCTGCCGTCGCCGCCGCGCTGTTTGTCGCGCTCGGCGACGGCTGTACTGCGGCCGTTCCGCTTTGCGCGAAGGGCGCCTGTGCGCTCGCGGCGGCAGCAGGTGTCGGCACCGACGATGTCGGCGCGCTCGACCCGGCGGCGGCGGCAGCAGGCGCAGCGTCGACACTCGACGCGTCCGTAGTGGAGGACGCGAGCGATGTGCCGGTCGAGGAGCTGGCCGCCGCCGCCGGGGGCGTCGCGGATTTCTTGATGAACGCGACGAACTGCGCAAACAGAAGCTCGCCGAGCTTGTTCAACGCCGGCGTTGCCATCTTCAACATCGGACGCCAGGCCGCCCACGGATCGGGCTCCGGGTCCGGCTCGAGCTCGTCGTCTTCGTCCTCATCGTCGTCGTCCTCGTCGCGCGGATCGCGCTCGGCAGCGGGCGCCGGCGGACGGAACGGAGCGCGTAGAATCTCGGCGCTCGCAGCCATGATGCTCGCCTGCTGCATCGCCATCGTCTTCATCACGTCCGCGTGGATCGCGAACATGTGCTCGATGATGACGAGCGGGTTGACATCGCCGTCATCGCCGCTCACTGACGCGTTGCGTGTCAGGTCGATCGACACGTAGGCAGGCTGCGCGTCGTCGATCTCGACGCCGTCGTCGTCACACTGATCTAAGCGGTACAGACCCGGCACATTGCCGACCGACTTTCGGAACTCGCCGTACTCGGTCTCCGCGTCGATGTAGAGCGGGTTGCCCTTGGCATCGAGCACCTGGCAGCACGTACCGCGCGCTGCGGGGTTGCGGAACATCCGCACCAGCAACTTGATAGTGCGGCGGTGCCATGCGAACGGCTTGCCTTGCTTGTCGAACGCGAGCGGCGACATGGTCACTTCCTGGCGCAGTAGGGCATGGAGACGCGCAGTGCGCGCGACGCGTCGTCCTCGTCGCGCCCTTCACGGTCACGCGATCGAGGCCTTCACTCTGTAATGCCCGTCAGAACGCCTCAGGAACGAAACTTGACGAAGATTCTTGGCACGCATCTTCTTCCGAGTTGCTACGAACCAGCCGTCCGGTGCCCGGACAGAAGCGACGGTGAGCGGGGAGATCGCGCGCGCGTCCTTTGGATCGTCCGCGGCACGTCGATCGGGCTCGCGAACGAAATCGTCGACGAGGTTTTGCGAGACAACTGCCCGAGCCGCCTCTGGAACTCGCGCGGACGCCGCATCGAGCCAACAAAATGCCTCGACGATTTCGTGTCGCGATTTTGAGACCGCATCGGGATCAACGAGTTAGGCCCGATTGCGATTTGTCGTCGAGCGCCCAGAAGCGCTGTGTGCAACCGAACTGGCCATCACGCTGTCGAATGAGGAACACGCGACGAGCGACGAGTCCCGGATCGCTGTGCAGATCCGCAGGGCACGTGTCACGATCTCGTCGCCGTGGTGCTTGCCGAGGTGTCGCGACACTGGCCGACGAGCTGCCTCCTCGTCATCGTCGCGACGTGCGACCCGCGGCGATGCGTCGCCGCATCGCGCGGTCCGGTTGCACGACGTGAATCGTCAACGGGAGCGTGTCACGATCGGCGTCGTATGGCCGTAGCGAAGGATGGTGATGGATCGGATCGGTCCCAGGTAACGCCACTCGATGTCGACAGCGCGCCTGTCTCATCGGAGCCAGTGGCGAGCTCGCGAACACAAACGTTCGAGACAACCGACGACGAACTAGCTCGAGCGCTGCGCGAGCAGTTCACGTCACGGGTCAATACAGAGCTGCGCCGGTACGCCGAATATCGCGCGCACTTGGTGCGCGCGGCCGGTCGAGTATGCCCGCCGCCCGCGCGATACGCGCGCGAGCTCGTGAACGACGCGTACTCCGACACGTGGTCCGGCGAGCGCGTGTGGAATCCCGAGCGCTGCTCGCTCCTCGACCATCTGCGCGGGGTCATCGACTCTCGCACGTCGCACGAGATTCAGTCCCCACGCCAGTACTCTTCGTTCGACGCGCAGCCGATCACGAACGACGACGACGATCACGCCGGCGACGGCCGGCTGGCGCTGGCCGAAACGCTGCCCTCGTCGTCTGGCGAAGCCGGCTCCGTTTTCCTCCCGGCGCTCGTCGCACGCACGTGCCATGCTCTGCGGCAAGCAGCGAAAGAACGCGACAGCATCGACATCGTGCGCGCGTGGGAGCTCGGCTTCATCGAACGCGACGAGGTCTGCGCGCTCATCGGACTCGATGAGGCCGCGTACCGCCGCGCGCGCAATCGTTTGCTCTACATCGCCGGCGATCTACCGGACGAGCTACGGCAGCTCGTCCGTGACTACCTGAGGAGCACTTGAAGAAATGAATAGCGATGACAACACACCAGCCTTCGGTGTACCCACCCGCCGCGCCGCTGCGGCGATCGACGAGGCGTCCGCCGAACAGACGGCCGACGAGCTCGATCCGGAACTCGGGATTCCGGTGAAGGACCTGAACCTGTTCAACGCCTACTGGCACGAGCTCGCGGTGATGGCGTCGGAGGATCCGCGGCCCAACACGCCCGAGGAGCAGGCAGCCGACGACGAGCTATACGCGAAGTGTCTCGAGGCGATGTCGAAATCCCCGGCGGAGGTCCGCGCTGAACGCGACCGCGCACGCGGTCGCAAGCCTTGAGGTCGATATGCGGCCACCTACTCGCTGAGATGCGATGAACTCGTGCTCGGAGTGTCCGATGCCAACATCCATCTCGTCGACGTTTTCTTCCGCGAGCTTGGATCGCGGCGTCCAACGATCGTTCGCGCTCACACAGTAGGAGCAGGCCGCCGATGCGGAATCCGTGACGGCGTTTGCGGCGTCTCCAGGCTTTGACAGCGGAAGAGCTCGACGCGAGGACCAAGAGGCCGCAGCCTGGCTCAGGTCACAATGAGCCGTGCCCGGTAGCCAGGCTCAGATCGTGGCGATCGACGGCTCCCCGAGTTCGTCCTCGCTTGTGAACTGAAGTACGATCCGTTGGTTCGGCGGCAGGTATGCAAGCCCGCACCTGTATCGTCGCTTGTCGGCGGAGACTTCGGGCGGGAACTTGTCGTTGCGCTGTGCGCCCCCCATACCCTCGACGGAAAACAATACATCTCTAAACGGGCGTGAAAACTCGACTGTGATCTCCGGCTCGGAAACCAGGCCTGGGGTTCCAGCTTCGAATGTGAGCGCGGTCGTGACCAGGTTCGTCTTCGGGTGCCTCGAAGCCGAACGCTTCCGGAAGACGAGCTTTGGCCGCACAGCCATCATTGCTGTCGTGCCCTGACCCGATTCACTGATCGTCGACGGGCCCTGCGCGATGATCTGCGCGGCAGCAGACCGTTGGTCGATGGGTGGCACAGCCACTCCTATTGTCGGCTCATGAGTCGTACCTAGCAATTCAAGAATCGATGTGGACCTTGTGAAGTATGACAGCCCCGTGTGACGGAACATCTCCGGTTCCGAACCATCCGTCTCGAAGTGACCCGACATGATACCGACGACCTTAGCCGGGACGAACTCGGGGCCGCCGTCCAGACCCTGCCCGACCTTGAAGCCTTTCTGGTGAGCTACGACCGGGCTTCCACTCGAACCACGGAACGAGAACCCGGAGACGAGCGTGACGTCAGCGGTCTTGATCTGCTTGTTGGCGAATGACCGACCAGGTGGCGAGGCGATCACGCAGCTTCGCGCGATCGGGTAGTTCCACTCTTCGTCCCACCACGCTTGGCTCGCATTCATTCCTGGGAATCCAATGAAGGAGGCCGTGTCCATGCCGTGCACGCGGTCGTTTAGCCAATCCTGATCCGCGATGGCCTGGAAATCTGCTGCGGCGCTGACGCGGAAATCCGATGGTCGATCGTCGAGGTCAGGCGCCACGATAATCGCGCAGTCGGCGATCACCGAAGCGCGAAGCGCTGAGGACAGGTTTGCCACACGAAAGAACCGCGTTTCCGAGTGAGCAACTCCAGGGCCCATGCGCCGCAGTTCGAGCTCGACGTGGTCAAGTTTGAGTTTGGTGTCGGCCCCGTACTTGAGCACGGGATCCACGTTGTGCCGGTTGGTGACATAGATGTCGCGTTCTCGATCGCGCACCCAGAAGCCGGTACCGTGCACTCCTCGCTCGTTGCCGATCTCGTCTCGGAACCATGAGCGGATTCGCGTTACGCCGAAGCCAACGTCGACAGGGATTCCTGACACGTGACCTAGGCTAACCGGTCGGGCGTCGGCGCACGAGTCGCCCATGAACTCTGGGGGCGTGAGACGTCTATTGCACCGTACGTCTGCGCATGCGGCCGTCCATCAATGCGCGGACGTACGCGACGATCCCTGTTGCGTCGATCGACGGCATGGGGACAAGCTTCACCGTGGCACTCCCGCGACGCGCCCGACACGCGTAGCGCCGGCGTGCGCCGCAACAATCTCATTAGGGGCCTCGAATGAACGAGTCGATCGAGTCGCGCTCCGAAATGGATCGCGAGGGATCGACACGAGGCGCACCTGCATGATCTACGTCCGGAGTGCGGACGACAGTCGACGCCGAGCGGCAGGTCCGCGACAAGTGGCG
>DATJXL010000141.1:0-11051 GCA_035500135.1 Kofleriaceae bacterium | reverse complement strand
TCGCTGCAGTCGGTGCGGTGCGCCCAGATCTGGAAGCCGTCGGCGACGCTGATCAGCCGCGCCGAGACCCGCAACCTGCCCGCCGTGCGCCGCAGCGACGCGACGACGACGTGCTCGACCGCGAGCTGGCGGCCGAGCTCGCGCGGATCTTGCGCCTGGCCGCGCGCGATGCCGGGCGGCCGCACGCGCAGGCCGGCGACGGTCGACAACAGGTCCGTCAGCTCCTCTTGCACGCCGTCGGCGAGGTACTCGTCGCCGGGCGCGCAGGTCACGGGCAAGACCGCGACCGTCGTCGGCGCGACCTGCGTGGTCGGCGCCCGCATCTCGCTCGCGCTCCGCGGCCGGGCCGGCGGCGCCGCGATCGCGGGCTTGCTCGGGCGATCGACGCGGGTCGCCGCCGCCACGCCGAGCCCGTCGGCGCTGCCGCTCGCGATCGCCTGCGCGACGAGCTCGACGCGCGCGGGCCGCCGCTCGGGCTCGATGTGCAGGCACGCGCCGACGATCGTGCCGAACACCGCGGGAATGTCGCCGGACTCGGTCACGAACGCGGCGCGCTGCTCGGTCGCGTGCGCGACCGCGATCGCGATCGCGCTGTCGCCCGACCACGGCCGCGTCCCGGTCGCGAGCTCGAACAGCATCACGCCGAGCGAGAACACGTCGGCGCGCGCGTCGACCTGGCGGCTCGCGAGCTGCTCGGGCGCCATGTAGCGCGGCGTGCCGACGACCGCGCCGACCTGGGTGACCCCGGGGTCGTCGCCGCTGCGCGCGATGCCGAAATCCGTGATGACGATGCGCCCGCTGCCGCGCTCGACGAGCACGTTGTCGGGCTTGAGATCGCGATGGACGACGCCGGCCTCGTGTGCGGCGGCCAGGCCCGCGCACAGCTGCTCGGTGATCGAGCGCAGCTGCGGCCACGGCACCGGCGGCCGCACCGTGCGCGACAGCGGCTCGCCGTCGACGAGCTCCATCGTCAGGAAGCGCTCGCCGGCATGCTCGCCGATGTCGAACATGCGCGCGACGTTGCGGTGCACGATCCGGCGCGTCAGCTTGACCTCGCGCCGGAACCGCTCGATCGCTTCCTCGTTGAGGTTGCTGCTCAACACCTTGAGCGCGACGCGCTCGTCGAGCTCGGTGTCGAGCGCCTCGTACACGCGCCCCATGCCGCCGCCGCCGAGCCAGCGCACGACGCGATAGCGCCCGGCGACGAGCTCGCCGGTCTCGCCGACCTTGCCCGACGCGCCGTCGAGCGTGGTCGGCGCCGAGTTGCCGGCGACCGTGTCGTCGTCACCACCGACGGCCATCTCTGGCGATCGTAGCCTATCCTTCGCGCGCGTACAGCTTGCCGACGGGGCGGTTCGCGAGCCACCGCGGGTCGTCGTCGGCGATGCGCCCGGCGTGCAGGTCGGCGCGCAGCTCGCGCTCGCGCTGCGACAGCCTGGCGATCTCGGCCATGAACCGATCCGCGGTCTTCTTGTACAGCGTCGGCCGCGGCTTCTCGGCCAGGAGGTCCGAGTAGTCGAGCGGCGCGCCGAACACCGTGATCACGGCGTGGTCGCGGCGCGCGCCGGCGGTGAAGTTGAGCTGGATATCGCGCAGGATGTTGTTGCCGAGCCCCAGGATGAACGCCGGGATGACCGTCGGTCGAGCGACCAGCGCGAGCTTGCCGACACCGGGCTGCGCCGGCAGGAACGTGTAGGGATCGTCGCCCTTGCCGCGCGTGCCTTCGGGGTGCATGCCGAGGATGTTTCCCGGGCGGCGCAGGATCTCCACCATCTTGTCGAGCGCGTCGTCGTTGAGCGCGCGCCGCTCGGCCTGGCGGTAGATCGGCGGGTACATCGCGCCGGCCGCGACCGCGGCGTTGACGGCGATCCCGAGCGGCTGGTCGTAGAAGAAGTTGGAGCGAACCGGAAACGACAGGTTCTTGGCCCACGGCACGCGGCCCATGAAGCAGGCCAGCAGCATGCAGTACTGGTCGAAGAAGCTGCGGTGGTTGGCGACGAACATCACGCCGGCCTCGGGCCGGAGCGCGATCAGGTCATCCAGTCCTTCGACCAGCATCCGGTTCGCGATCGCCGCCCGCACCCAGACGTACGACACGCCGCGTAGGAACCGGGCCTTGAGCCAGCGGCCTCGTGGATCCTCGTTCGCCAGCTCGGCGAAGCGCAGCGCGAGCCGCTCGGTCCGTGTCAGCGAAGATCCGTCGCGATCCACCGCGCCCAAATACCACGGCGGGTCGGTTGACGGCCTCGCACGTGCCCACTATGTTCCGCAACGTTCTGATGTCACTCGAATTCTCCGCGGAGGCACAGAAGAAGATCGCCGCGCTGTGCGAGCGATATCCGGACTCGGCCACGAAGCAGCCGGTCGTGCTCGCCGCGCTTCACCTCGCGCAGAAGGAGCACGGCTACCTCTCCGACGACGCGATGCGCCTGGTCGCGAAGACGCTCGACCTGCCGTACGCCCACGTCTACGGCGTCGCGACGTTCTACACGATGTTCCGCCTGAAGGCGGGCATCCAGCCGACCGGCTCGACCATCCGCATGTGCACCAACATCTCGTGCATGCTGCGCGGCGGCTACGAGGTGCTCGAGGCGTTCGAGAACAAGCTCGGCCTCAAGCGCGGCGAGTCGAACGGCAAGTTCCAGCTCGTCGAGGAAGAGTGCATCGCGGCCTGCGAGTTCGCGCCGTGCGCGCTGGTCGGCACGAAGTACTTCCACGATCTGACGCCGGAGAAGGTCGGCGAGGTGATCGCCGAGCTCGAGCGCGATCCCCACCCCGAAGCGGAGGTCGTGTAGATGCCAGCAGCCATCGGCACCAAGCTGGTCACCAAGCGGTTCGGCGACGAGCGCGCGCGCACGATCGCCGGCTACGAGGCGACCGGCGGCTACGCGATGCTCAAGAAGGCGCTTGCGATGAAGCCCGACGACATCACCGCCGAGGTGAAGGCGTCGAACCTGCGCGGCCGCGGCGGCGCGGGCTTCGCGACCGGCGTGAAGTGGGGCTTCGTCCCCAAGGACGCGAAGCAGGTCCACCTCGTGTGCAACGCCGACGAGAGCGAGCCCGGCACCTGCAAGGATCGCCTGCTCGTCTACTGGGATCCGCACCTCCTGATCGAGGGCATGATCATCTCGGCGCACGCGCTGCGCGCGGTGCACAACTACATCTATATCCGCGGCGAGATGATGCGCGAGTACGTCGTGCTCGCGAAGGCCGTCGAGGACGCGTACGCCAAGGGCTACCTCGGCAAGAACATCCTCGGCACCGGCATCGAGTGCCACATCACGGTGCATCGCGGCGCCGGCGCGTACATCTGCGGCGAGGAGACCGCGCTCCTGAACTCGCTCGAGGGCCTGCGCGGCCAGCCGCGGCTCAAGCCGCCGTTCCCGGCGGTCAAGGGCCTGTTCGGCAACCCGACGATCGTCAACAACGTCGAGACCCTGATGAACGTGCCGTTCATCGTCGACAAGGGCGGTGCGTGGTTCAACGAGCTCGGCATGGGCCGCTCGGGCGGCACGCGCATCGTGTGCGTGTCGGGCCACGTCAACAAGCAGGGCGTGTTCGAGCTGCCGATGGGCATCACGTTCCGCCAGATCATCGACGACGTGTGCGGCGGCGTGTGGAAGGGCCGCAAGGTCAAGGCCGTGATCCCGGGCGGCGTGTCGATGCCACCGCTCGACGAGCACGAGCTCGACGTGCCGTGCGAGTTCGACGCGCTGATGACCGACGAGCGCATCAAGCCGGTGATGGTGCGGCCGGGCCAGCAGTTCGATCTCGGCGGCGGCCGCGCGCTGCGCTCGATGGCGGGCTCGGGCGGCATCGTCGTGATGGACGATCAGACCGATATCCCCAAGGCGACGTGGCGGATCATGAAGTTCTTCGCGCACGAGTCGTGCGGGCAGTGCACGCCGTGCCGCGAAGGCACCGGCTGGCTCGAGAAGGTCAGCCGGCGCGTCGCGGCCGGGCAGGACCACGCCAAGGAAGGCGACCTCGAGCTGCTCGCGTCGATCGCGCACGGCATCGCCGGCAACACGATCTGCGCGCTCGGCGACGCCGCGGCGTGGCCGATGCTCGGCTTCTTGACCAAGTTCCGCGGCGACTTCGAGCTCAAGATCCGGAGGAAGGCGGCGTGACGCGGATCCTCGTGATCCTCGTCGGGCTCGGGCTCGGGCTCGCGCTCGCGCTCGGCGGCGTCGCGGCGGCTCAACCGGCGCAACCGATGCCGCGCGCGCCCGGGCTGCCGATCCCGATCCAGCCCCAGCGCGTGCAGCCGCCCGCGTTCGCGAAGCCTGGCGCCGCGGCGCCGCAGCGCGAGACCACCGTCAACCCGCACGGCGACACGGTCGAGTCGAGCGGACCGGGCATGGCGCTGCTGTTCTGGCTGTTCGCGTTCGTCGCGGTCGGCGGCGCGCTGTTCGTGGTGACGCGCAAGAACCTGATCGCGGCCGTCATGGGCATGGTCGGCGGCTTCCTCGGTATCGCGGCGATCTACATGATGCTGTACGCCAACTTCCTGGCCGTGCTGCAGATGCTCGTCTACGCCGGCGCGATCATGGTGCTGTTCGTGTTCGTCATCATGATCTTGAATCGTCCCGAGGACGAGCCGGTCGCGCCGACCGGCCGCGCCGGCGCGGTGTTCGGCTCGATCGCGATCCTGTACCTGATCGGCCGGCTCGTGATGATGCTGATCCACGTCACGCCGCCCGACGAGCGCGTCGCGATGGAAGCGCCGGCGGCGATCCAGCTGCCGGCGACCACCGCCGACGAGCCGGGTGAATCGGTCGGCTGGGGCTCGGTGAAGGCCGTCGGCAACGATCTGTTCGGCCCCGGCCTGTTCCCGTTCGAGGCGATCTCGATCCTCCTGCTCGTCGCGGTCGTCGGCGCGATCGCGATCGCGCGCCCGCTCAAGGACGACCAGCAGGTGGCAGATCAAGAACCGGCAGGGGAGGCGCACTAGATGGGCTTCCTGCTCCACATCGGCTACGGCCACTTCCTCGCGCTATCCGCCGTGCTGTTCCTGATCGGCGTCGGCGGTGTGCTGCTGCGCCGCAACGCGCTCATCATCCTGATGAGCGTCGAGCTCATGCTCAACGCCGCGAACATCACGCTCGTGACGTTCGCGCGCATGTGGGGCGGCGCCGGCGCGATGTCCGCGCACACGTTCGCGCTGATCGTGATCGGCGTGGCCGCGGCCGAGGCCTCGGCCGGGCTCGCGATCGTCGTCGCGGTGTTCCGCGGCCGGCGCAGCGTCGAGGTCGACAAGCTGACGGTGTTGAGGCACTGATGGAGACCGAGCTTCCAACGCTGCTCGGCCTGCCGCTGCTCGCGTGGATCCCGCTGTTCCCGCTGCTCGGCGCGCTGATCAACCTCACGCTCGGCAGCCGGCTCTCGAAGCGATCGATCCACTGGATCGCGTGCTGCACGGTCGTCGCGTCGTGCGGCATCGCCGGCTACGTCGTGTTCGGCCCGCTGTGGGAGCAGTACAAGGCCGGCAACGGCGGCGTCGGCATCACGCAGACCGTCTACACGTGGCTCGAGGCCGGCGGCTTCAAGGCCGAGCTCGCGTTCCGGCTCGACACGCTGTCGGCGGTGATGATCATCGTCGTCACGTTCGTCGGCTCGTGGATCCACATCTACTCCATCGGCTACATGCACGAGGAGAGCGACAAGAGCTACGCGCGCTACTTCGGCTACTTGAACCTGTTCACCGGCGCGATGCTGATCCTCGTCCTCGCCGCGAACATGCCCGTCATGTTCATCGGTTGGGAGGGCGTGGGCCTGTGCTCGTTCCTCTTGATCGGCTTCTGGTACGACAACGAGGCCTACGCGACCGCCGGCCGCAAGGCGTTCGTCGTCAATCGCATCGGCGACTTCTGCTTCCTGCTCGGCATGTTCCTGCTGTTCTGGGCGACCAAGACGCTCGACTTCGCCCAGCTCAAGGACCAGGCGACGGCCGGCCCCGAGTTCATCCAGCCGTTCTGGGGCGGCGAGCGGCTCGCCGCGGCTGCCGGAATCTTCCTGTTCATCGGCGCGTGCGGCAAGAGCGCGCAGCTGCCGCTGTTCGTGTGGCTCCCCGACGCGATGGCCGGCCCGACGCCGGTCTCCGCGTTGATCCACGCCGCGACCATGGTGACCGCCGGCGTGTACATGGTGTGCCGGCTGTCGTTCCTGTACGCGTCGTCGACGACGGCGCTGATCGTGGTGTCGACTGTCGGCATGCTGACCGCGCTCGCCGCCGCGTTCATGGCGTTCGCGCAGACCGATCTGAAGAAGGTCCTCGCCTACTCGACGGTGAGTCAGCTCGGCTTCATGTTCGTCGCGGCCGGCACCGGCAACTGGGTGTTCGCGATCTTCCACCTCGGCACGCACGCGTTCTTCAAGGCGTGCCTGTTCCTCGGCGCGGGCTCGGTCATGCACGGCATGCACGCCGGCGGCGCGCACGACACCGTCACGCAAGGCGACATCACGAAGATGGGCGGACTGCGCACGGCGATGCCGATCACGCGCATCACGTTCTGGATCTCGTGCCTCGCGATCGCCGGCATTCCCCCGCTCAGCGGCTTCTTCTCGAAGGACGAGATCCTCGCCGGCGCCTGGGGTGCCGAGCCGCCGGGCTGGACGATCTGGTACGGCAAGCTGCTGTGGGCAGGCCTCGTGGTCGCGGCGCTCGGCACCGCGTTCTACATGTGGCGGCTGTACTTCCTCGTGTTCTCCGGCAACGCGCGCTCCGAGTACGCCCGCAAGGCCAAGGAGTCGCCGATCTCGATGACGTTGCCGCTGGTCGCGCTCGCGTTCTTCGCCGCGGTCGGCGGCGCGCTCGCCCTGCCGCACTTCTTCCACATGCCGGGCTGGTACCCGTCGCTCGTGGCGTGGCTCGATCCGAGCGTCACGCTCGACTGGTACCCCGGCACCGTGTTGATCCACGGCGAGCTGTCCGACGTCACCACGCTCGTGCTGATGAGCGGCGCCACGCTCATCGCGGCCATCGGCATCGGGCTCGCGTGGATGTTCTACGGCCACGGCCCGTCGCCGTCGCTGCCCAAGGTCGTCGACGAGCTCGGCCCGATCTACGAGGCATCGAAGCACAAGCTGTGGTTCGACGAGATCTACGACGCCGCGATCGTGCGGCCGTTCCGGGTCGTCGCGCGCGGCCTCTACGAGATCGTCGACCGCTTCATCATCGACACGGTCGCGGTCAACGGCGCGGCGTTCGTGGTCGGCCTGTTCGGCCGGCTGTCGCGCTGGATCCAGAACGGCCAGGTCCAGCGCTACCTCGCCGGCATCGTCGTCGGCGCGGCCGCGATCTTCCTCGTCACCGATTGTCACCAGAAGCCGGACTTCGACTATCACCGAGTCGGCGACCAGGTCGAGTTCGATGCCCATCCCGGCGCCGGCATCGTCGGCCAGACCGCGAAGCTCGAGTGGGACTTCGACGGCGACGGCAAGCCCGACGTCGACGCGAACGGCCGTCCGCTCACCGCGTCCGTCGTGATGAAGCGGCCCGGCGACGTCGGCTCGTCCGTCACGCTGTGGGTCGAAGACCCGATCTCGCACGAGCGCGTCGCGGTGACGCACGACATCACGTTGCCGGGACCAGGACCAGGAGACGAGCAGCCATGACGACGGCGGGTGGTTTCCTGTTGCCGCTCATCATCGGCTTGCCGCTGATCGGCGCGATCTTCGTGATGTGCACGCCGAAGGGCGAGACATCGCTGCACCGCGGCCTCGGCCTCGCGTTCACGTTCATCACGTTCTTCGTCTCGCTCGGGATCTTCCGGTTCTACAACCCGCACGAGCCCGGCATGCAGCTCGTGTTCGACGCCGAGTGGATCCCCGGCATCGGCGCGCACTTCAAGACCGGCGTCGACGGCATCAGCGTGTTCCTCGTCATCCTGACCACGCTGCTCATGCCGCTGACGCTGCTCGGCACGCGCACGTCGATCGACAAGTACCCGCGCGAGTTCATGGCCGCGATGCTCGTGCTCGAGGCCGGCATGCTGGGCGCGTTCGTCGCGCTCGACCTGTTCGCGTTCTACGTGTTCTGGGAAGTGATGCTGATCCCGATGTACCTCTTGATCGGCATCTGGGGCGGGCAGCGCCGGCTGTACGCGTCGATCAAGTTCGTCATCTACACGATGGTCGGCTCGCTCGTGATGCTCGTCGCGATCCTGTACGTGTACGTGCAGGCCGCGGGCGTCCTCGGCCACTACACGACCGACCTCGAGGAGCTGACCCGCGTCGCGCTGCCGTATTCCGCGCAGGTGTGGTGCTTCGGCGCGTTCGCGCTCGCGTTCGCGATCAAGGTGCCGCTGTTCCCGCTCCACACGTGGCTGCCCGACGCGCACGTCGAGGCGCCGACCGCGGGCTCGGTGATCCTGGCCGGCGTGCTCCTGAAGTTCGGCATCTACGGCTTCTTGCGGTTCGCGATGCCGCTGTTCCCGCACGGCGCGCAGGTGTGGGCGCCGGCGCTCGCGGTGGTCGCGGTGATCGGCATCATCTACGGCGCGTTCGTCGCGTTCGCGCAGGACGACGTCAAGAAGCTCGTCGCGTACTCGTCGGTGAGCCACCTTGGCTTCTGCATGCTCGGCATCGTGTCGCTGACCGCGCTCGGCATCTCGGGCTCGATCTACGCGATGCTGTCGCACGGCCTCACGACCGGCGGCTTGTTCCTCGGCATCGGTGTCCTGTACGAGCGCCGCCACACGCGCCGGCTCGCCGAGTACGGCGGGATCTGGAAGCAGATGCCGGTGTTCGCGGGCCTGTTCCTCGTCATCACGATGGGCTCGGCCGGCCTGCCGGCGCTGTCGGGCTTCGTCGGCGAGTTCTTCACGATCTTCGGCACGTTCAACGCGCAGGACAGCTTCCCGGCGGCGGCGCCGCACTTCCTGCCGGCGCCGCGCGTGCTCGGCGCGCTCGCCGCGACCGGCGTGATCCTCGGCGCGGTCTACCTCCTGTTCATGTTCCAGAAGGTGTTCTTCGGCAAGCTCGACAAGGAGCGCAACGGCAAGCTGCGCGACCTCCGCCCGCACGAGCTCGCGGTGTTCATCCCGCTCGCGATCGCGATCTTCCTCGGCGGGTTGTTCCCGCGGCCGCTGCTCGCGATCATGGAGCCGAGCGTCGACAAGTTCATCAGCGACTTCTCGCATCGCCTGAACGAGCCCGACGGGCCGCCGCACTACTTCGATAGCCTTCCCGCACCGGCGAAGGGAGCGACCTGAGCATGTCGTTCGATCCCGCCGACCTCGGCTGGCTCTCGCCCTATCTGATCCTCGCGATCACCGGCATGCTGCTCGTGCTCGCCGAGGCGTTCTTTCGCGGCCGCGATCGCACCGCGCTCGTCGGTCTGGCCGTCGCGGGCTCGCTCGCGTCGGCGATCGCGTCGATCGTGCTGTACCGCCAGCTCGGGCCGAACGAGACGCGCGCGCTGTTCGCCGATCGCGACGCGACCGGCGCGGTGAAGTCGGCGATGCTCGTCGCCGATCACACGAGCTACGTGCTCGCGACGTTGTTCGCGCTCACGACCGCCGCGACCGCGCTGATGTCGCCCGGCCACCAGCGCGAGCACGACTGGCAGATCGGCGAGTACTACGGCGTGATGCTGCTATCGGCGTCGGGCATGGTGATGCTCGCGCATGCCGCGAACCTGGTCACCGTGTTCCTCGGCATCGAGACGATGTCGATCGCGGTGTACGTGATGGTCGCGATGCGCCGCCACTCGCGGCGCGGCAACGAAGCGGCGATGAAGTACTTCCTGATCGGCGCGTTCGCGACCGGCTTCCTGCTGTACGGCATGGCGCTGCTGTACGGCGCGTCGGGCACGCTGTACCTGCCCAATCTGAGGACGGCGCTCGCGTCGAGCGCGAACCCGGGCCTCGTGATCGCCGGCGGGTTCCTGCTCGTCGTCGCGTTCGGCTTCAAGGTCGCGGCGGTGCCGTTCCACATGTGGGCGCCCGACGCGTACGAGGGCGCGCCAACGCCGGTCACCGGCTTCATGGCCGCGGCGATCAAGTCGGCGGCGATCGCCGCGATGATCCGCGTGTTCGGCACCGCGCTCGGCGGCGACGTGCTGCCGTTCGGCACGCTCGGCTGGGCGAGCCCGGTCGTCGTGATCGCGGCGATCACGATCACGGTCGGAAACATCACCGCGGTGCGCCAGGACAACATCAAGCGCATGCTGGCGTACTCGTCGATCTCGCACGCGGGCGTGCTGCTCGCCGGGATCGCGGCGCTCGGCCTCGGCTCCGGCACGGCGAACGCGGCGATCGTCTACTACCTGATCGCGTACAGCGTGACGACGATGGGCGCGTTCGCGGTGGTCGCGTACGTCGGCTCGAAGGGGCGCGAGCGGCTGCTCGTCGACGACTGGGCCGGCCTCGCCGGCCAGCACCCGGCGGCCGCGCTCGCGATGACGGTGTGCCTGCTGTCGCTCGGCGGCGTGCCGCCGACCGGCGGCTTCTTCGGCAAGTTCTACATCTTCAAGAGCGCGATGGAGGTCTACAACGGCCAGCTCTTGTGGCTCGTCGCGGTCGGCATCGTGAACTCGGCGATCAGCATCTACTACTACCTGCGGATCGTGACCGCGATGTACTTCCGCGAGGCCAACCAGCCGCTCGCGCCGACGCGCTCGGCCGGCACGCTGTTCGTGATGGCGGTCGCGCCGCTCGTCGTGCTCGAGCTCGGCCTGTTCCCCGGCTGGTGGCTGCGCCTCGTCGGCTAGCGCCGGCTCTGATGATCGGTCACATCTCGGGTCTCGAGCTCGCGCCCGGAACATCCCGCACGCCGATCGTGCCGGCGCGCCGCCAGCCGTGCGCGAGCAACCACGAGCGCGGACGCCGCACGCGCAGCGGCTCGTAGCTCGGCGGCGGCTGCCACAGCCACGCGCGGCCCGCGAGCTCGCGCCAGCCGGTGAACGAGATCCCGCTCGAGAACGGATCGATCTCGTAGTGGCGGAGCAGCGCGGTGCGATCCTCGCCGTGCTTGCGCCAGTTGTTGACGACGTAGCAGATCGCGGCGCGCACCGATCTCGGCGAGCTCAGGACGCGCGCATGGTAGCG
>DATJXL010000140.1:0-36200 GCA_035500135.1 Kofleriaceae bacterium | reverse complement strand
TGCCTCCCGTAGGAGTCTGGGCCGTGTCTCAGTCCCAGTGTGGCTGATCATCCTCTCAGACCAGCTACGCGTCTTCGCCTTGGTAGGCCGTTACCCCACCAACTAGCTGATGCGACGCAGGCTCCTCATCGAGTGCCGGATCTTGCGACCTAGCTTTCCTTCTCCAGTGCAGACACCGAAGAAACGTATGCGGTATTAGCGTCCCTTTCGGAACGTTGTCCCCCGCTCGAAGGAAGATTACCTACGTATTACTCACCCGTCCGCCGCTTTACTCGGGGCCGAAGCCCTTTTCTCGCTCGACTTGCATGTGTTAGGCCCGCCGCTAACGTTCGCTCTGAGCCAGGATCAAACTCTCCATAGAAAATTTGAGCCCGCTCTACGTCGGCTGGTAGCAGGGCATCCGGGGGGAAGCCTGCGTCCGACGTGGAATGGTTCTCTTACATACAGAAAACCCATCATCGTATTCAAAATGGCTTGCTATCCAGTTTTCAGAGACCGATCCGATCGGCGGGCTTGCGGCCGCGCCGACGGTCTCGACGGCGAGGACCGTCGAGGGATGCTGCTTATACAGGGTGAGGTTTTACTCGTCAATGACGTTCGAAGATTTTTCCAACGTCACCGTCCGCCCGTGCCCAACCAGCTGATCCTGCAGACGAATTCAGCTAACCTCGGGCACTAGATAGCATGCTCGAACGCATCGGCAACTGCCGCATCGTGGAGGAGATCGCATCGGGCGGAATGGCCGTGGTGTACCGGGCCGTCCAGGACCCGCTCGGTCGCACGGTCGCCATCAAGGCGTTGAAAACGAGCGCCGCGCAAGAAGAAAACGTCGTCACGCGGTTCGAGCGCGAGGCCAAGAGCCTCGCGAACCTCCAGCACGAGAACATCATCCACGTCTACGACTACATCCGCGAGCGCGGCGCGATGTTCATCGTGATGGAGTACGTGCAGGGCATCGACCTGTACGACTTGCTCGACAAGTGCGGCCGGCTTCCATACGACGTCGCCGCGATCATCGCGGTGCAGGTCGCGCGCGCGATGGATTACATCCACTACCGCGGCATCGTCCATCGCGACATCAAGCCCGCGAACATCATGCTCGCGCGCACCGGTGCGGTGAAGGTGATGGACTTCGGCATCGCGCGCGACGCGAGCTTCGGCGATCTCACCGAGGCGGGCACCGGCATCGGCACGCCCGCGTACATGTCGCCGGAGCAAGTCCTCGGCGACAAGCTCGACGCGCGCAGCGACATCTTCTCGCTCGGCGTGGTGCTGTATCAGATGCTCACGGGCTCGAAGCCCTTCGTCGAGGACGAGAAGAAGTCCGCGATGCACAAGATCCGCCTCGAGAAGCACGAGAGCGCGCGCAAGCTCAATCCCGAAATTCCGCGCGAGCTGTCGGCGGTGATCGACAAGGCGCTCGAGAAGCAGCCGCGCGATCGCTGGCGCAGCGCGCAGCACATGGTGATGGCGCTCGAGCGCTTCCTCGCGAAGCACGTCGAGATGAACCACCACGCGCGCCTGGTGTTGTTCCTGAAGGCGCAGGGCGTGATCACGGATCTCGAGGCCGAGGAGTACTTGAACCCGCAGGCGCTCGGCGCCGGCGCCGGCGCGTTGCAGCAGCCGAACCTGCAGGCGCGCAACGTCGTGAGGGCCGGGCTCGTCGCGCACGCGATCACGTTCGGCGTGCTGCTCTTGTTCCTCGGCCTCATCCACGTCGCGCCGCTGTCGGCGACGCCACACGCGTCGCTCACCGCCGCGCACGCCGCGCACGGCTACTTGCTCGTCGACGCAGCGCCGTGGGCGCGCATCACGGTCGACGGGCACGACATCGGCACCACGCCGCTCGCCTCTCCACTCGAGCTCGTCGAGGGCAAACACACGATCGGGTTCGAGCACGACTGGTATCAACCGGTCGAGCGCGAGATCGACATCGTGGCCGGCCCGGTCGACGCCGCGCCGTCGCTGCGCGTCGACTTCGAGGCGATGCACGTCGCGCTGCGCCCGGGCAAAGCGAAGCCGGGAGAACCATGACGCGCGTCTTGCTCGTCTTGCTCGCGCTCGCCCGCGTCGCCCACGCGCAGGCCGAGGACGCGATCGCGTATCGCATCAAGTCGGCCGACACGCTCGAGCTGATCGCGGCCGAGTTCTACGGCGACCGCGCGCAGACCAGCTGGATCATCGCCGAGAACAAGCTCGCGCACGCCAAGCACCAGCCGCAGCCCGGCGATCGCATCAAGATCCCGGTGACGCGCGAGATCGTCACCACGAAAGGCGACAGCTTCGAGTCGCTCGCGCAGACCTACCTCGGCGACGCGAGCCGCGCCGGCTTTCTCGCCGAGGCCAACGCGATCTCGATCGAGGAGAGCCTCGCGATCGGCACGCCGATGACGATCCCGCTCCACGTCACGTACGTCGCGCAGGGACCGGAGACGCTCGCGCAGATCGCGCAGACATTCTTCGGCGATCCGAAGCAGGCGGCGATGCTGGCCCAGTACAACAACTTCGACGCGGCGCGCACGGGCCTCGAAAAGGGCGAGTCGCTGGTCGTCCCCGGCCTCCACGTGCACGTGCGCGCCAGCAAAGCGTCCGCGCTCGATGCCGACGCGAAAGCCCGCCGCGACCACCAGCATCAGATCGAGAGCGCCGCGCAGACCGCGCTGCCGCGGGCGCAGGCCGCGTGGTTGCGCGGCGACTTCGCAGGCGTGCGCAGCGCGCTCGGCCAGCTCGCCGACGAGCTCGACTACCTCGACGAGCGCACCGCGATCGACGTCGGACTGCTGGCCGGGCGCGCCGACGTGGCGTTCGGCGACAACGACGCCGCGACTGCCGTGTTCGCGCAGGTCTGGCGCCGCAAGCCGCGGCACGTGCTCGGCCGCTACGCGGAATCGCCGAAAGTGATCGCGGCGTGGCAGAAGGCCGGCGGCCATGTCGACGGCGAATAGCGCGCTCGCGCTCGCCGCGCTCGCAGCATGCGGCGGCCGCGAGCGCCAGCCGGCGACGACACGCGTCGGGCCCGCGCTCGCCGCGTCGTTCGCCGCCGCCGATCAGACACGCGCGCCGTGGCGGTGCACCGCCGACGACCTGCCCGCGCTCGCCGACGAGGCGTTCGAGGCCGGCGGGCACCGCTGGACGCTGCACGCGCACGCGCTGCACCGCAGTGACGGCGGGGACGCCGGCGACGTCGCGACGATCGGCTTCGTCGCCGATGCCGGTGGCGCCGCGCCGGCGACGCTCGCCGCGCTCGGCCGGCTGCGCGCCCAGCTCGATGCGGCCAAGCCCGATGTCGTGGTCGCGCTCGGCGGCATGGGCGCGAGCGAGCCGGAGCTCGAAGCCACGCTCGGCGTGCTCGCCGAGGACGCGAGCTTCCCGGTCGTCGCGCTGCCGGGCGACCTCGAGCCGGCCGAAGCCGAACGCGCGGCGCTCGTCGCACTTGCCAGGCGCGGCACGCGCGTCGTCGACGGCCGGCTCGCGCGCTGGATCGAGCTGCCGGGGACGACGCTCGCGACGATCCCGGGCGCGGGATCGTCCGCGCGCCTGGTCGCCGGCGCCGACGGCTGCGCCTGGAACGCGACGGATGTGACCGCGATCTACGTCGCGCTCGCCGCGCACGACGGCCTGCGCGTGGCTGCCAGCTCCGAGGCGCCGCGCGAGCTCGTCGCCGGCGAGCCGACCGGCGATGGCGCGCTCGTCCCGCCGCCCGGCCAGGTCGACGTCGTCGTGCACGGCCCGACCGGGGCCGCGCCGACGATCGCCCGTACCGGCGCGCGCGACGGCCGCGCCGCCGCGCTGTCTCCGGGAACGTCCGACGCGACCACGCGGCTCCCCGAACCGCACGCGCCGTCCGCCGGGCTGCTCGCGGTCCGCGGCGGAACGTGGACGTGGCGACCGGTGACCGACCCGACCGCGGCGCGCTGACCGCAGCTTGCAAGGCGTGTTGAGATGGGCGCGCCGGCCAAAGCGGGTAAGATCGGCTCGTCGTGTCCTCGACACCGGCGCAAAAATACGTGTGCCCGCGATGTCGGACGTCGTACTCCGAGCCGAGCCACTTCTGCAAAGAATGCGGCGCCGACATGCAGCGCGCGAGCGCGCTCGAGGCGGCCGCGCGGTCGAGCGCCCGCCTGCCCAATCCCGCGTTCGCCGATACCGCCGCCCACGAAGCGATCGCCGACACTCCGGAGCCGCCGCCGGATCGCCGGCTCAGCGACTCGAACCAGGCCTGGCTCGGGCGCGTGGTCGACGGCCGCTATCGCGTCATCGAGGTCATCGGGCGCGGCGGGATGGGCGTCGTGTACCGAGTCGAGCACCTGCGCATGGGCAAGATCGCGGCGATGAAGGTGCTGCACCGCGACCTCGCGCGCGACGCCGACGTCGTGCAGCGGTTCGAGCGCGAAGCCGCCGCGGTCTCGAAGCTCCACCACCCGCACACCGTGCAGGTGTTCGATTTCGGCACCGCGCAGGGCGCGATGTACCTGATCATGGAGTACGTGCGCGGCCTCGATCTCGCGCACGTGATCGAGCGCGACGGGCCGATGCCATGGGCGCGCGCGGCGCCGCTGGTCGCGCAGATCTGCGGCGCGCTGCAGGAAGCGCACGAGCTCGGCATCGTGCACCGCGACCTCAAGCCGGAGAACGTCTTGATCACGCGCACGACCGGCGGCCGCGACTACGCGAAGGTGCTCGACTTCGGGCTCGCGAAGCTCGACCAGCGCGCGACGCCGACGAGCGAGACCGGCCGCCAGCAGATCGTCGGCACGCCGTACTTCATGTCGCCCGAGCAGATCCGCGGCGACGAGGTCGACGCGCGCAGCGACATCTACTCGCTCGGTACGCTGATGTTCGAGGTGCTCACCGGCCAGCACCTGTTCGTCGGATCGACCGCGGTCGGCGTGCTCACGAAGCATCTGACCGCGCCCCCCGACGCGCCGGGCGCGCGCGCGCCGAAGATGGGCATCGATCCGCGCGTCGACGCGGTGTGCCTCAAGGCACTCGCGAAGGAGCCCGACGCGCGGTTCGCGACCGCGGCCGAGCTCGCCGAGGCGATCGAGGAGGTGTTCGCCGAGACCGTCGAGTCGGCGACCGGGCCCGGCCATCGCACGTCGTCGCGCACGCTCGGCGGCGGCCGGCTCGCGATCGCGCCCGAGGAGCAGGCGCCGTCGGACCTGCGCCTGCGCCGCTCCGATCTCGCCGCGTTCGAGCGCGGGCTGCGCGTGCGCCGCGTCGTGCTGTGGGCGATCGCGGCGTTCGTCGTGCTCGGCGGCGCCGGCGCGGCCACGTGGTACGCGCTGCGCGAGCCGCCGCCGCTCACCGAGGAGCGCGAGCCGAACGACGACGTCGCGCACGCGAACGTGATCGCGGCGGGCAAGCCGGTGACCGGCTACATCGGCAAGCGGCGCTCGCCGGAAGACGGCGACCGCGACGTGTTCGTCGTGCCGTGGCCGGCGGGCGAGAAGCGGGTCGTGACGGTGCGCGTGACCGGCGTCCCGAACCTCGACGTGAACCTCGCGATCGCCGATGCCGATGGCCAGCACGGCGCGACCGCCGATTCCGGCGGTATCGGCGACGGCGAGGTGCTGCACCGGCGCGCGATCGCCGGCCCGCTCGTGATCACCGTCGGCGAGACGATGGGCAAGGATCAGAAGCTGCCCGTCGAGAACGTCAGCGATCCGTACACGCTCACCGTGACCGAGGAGCCGGCAACCGGCGGCGAGACCGAGCCCAACAACACCGATGTCGACGCGAACCCGCTCGAGCCCGGGCACGAGATCCGCGGCTACCTCGACTACCGCGACGACATCGATCTCGTGCGCTGGACCGGCGGCGACGGCAACTACGACATCGTCGTGCGCGCCGATGCCGGCCTGCCGCTCGCGTGGCGCATCGGCGACGGCGAGCTGCGCACGCCCGGCGGCGCGCCCGGCGTCGCGCTGCACCGCGGGGATCTGATCCGGCTCGAGCGCACCGATCGCACCGGATCCGGCCCGCTGCCGGGGCGGGATGCCATGTGGTCGCTGGTAGTGACTACAGCTCGGTGACATTTTCGCCGCACCCCGACGAGCGCGGCGTTACGATCGCGTCGTGCAGAGAGTTACCGCCGAGACGCCGAAGACGCCGAGACGCCAGCAGAACAAGTTCTTGCTCTTCTGGCGCCTCTGCGTCCCGGGCGCCTTGGCGGTAATTCTGCTCGCCGCTTGCGGCGACAACATCACGCAGCCGGCGTGCAGCGATCCGCCCGGCCCGTTCGCGTCGGGAGATCTCGTCGGCCATCCCGATCCGCTGAACGCCGGCCCGAGCGAAGCGCGCGCGGGCCGCATCCGCGCATCGCAGCTGCCGGTCGTGCCATCGGGGCTCGTCACGTGGAAAGACAACGACTTCGTGCTCGCGAACGATCGCGTCGCGCTCGTGATCGAGGACGTCGGCGACAGCGACCTCTACGATCCGTGGGGCGGCCGCCCGGTCGGGCTCGCGCGCATGGCGGGCGGTCAGCTCGTCGAGCCGAACAACTTCGGCGAGTTCTTCATCCTCACCGGTCGCGCGACCGTGGTGACCGACAGCGTGTCGGTGATCGCCGACGGCAGCGATGGCGGCCCCGCGATCATCCGCGCGCGCGGCAAGCTCCACCGCTTGCCGTTCTTCGACTCGGTGATCTCGGTCGCGTACGCCGACACCTACGAAGACTTCGACGCCGCGATCGACTACGAGCTCGCGCCGGGCAGCGAGCACGTCGACATCCGCATGCGCTACGCGTCACCGCGCGGCACGGTGACGACCGTGCCGTCGACACTTCACGCGCTCATGTACACGAAGCGCACGCCGGTCTACCAGCCCGGCCCCGGCTTCAGCGAAGCGCTCGCCGGCACGCCGTACATGGCGCTGGTCGACGATCAGTCGACGAGCTGGGCATACATCCCGGGCGCGGGTGTGCTCGGCAGCGGCATCTCGGTCTCGGGGTTCGTCGGGTCGTTCGATCCGGGCTACACGCTGCCGGCGTGCGCGACGAGCGACCGCCTGCACGCGCAGCTCGTGATCGGCGGGCCCGGCCTCGACGGGATCCAGGCCGCGGTCGCGCGCACGCTCGGCAACGACGAACGCACGATCACCGGCGTCGTCACCCGGGCCGGCGTGCCGGCCGCGGGCGTGCGCGTGCACGCGATCGACACGTCGAGCGGCATGGACGAGTACGTCACGCGCACTCTGACGGATGCGACCGGCAGCTTCACGCTGAACGTGCCGGTCGCCGCCGACGTGCGGCTCGACGCGTTCAAGCGCGGCGACGCGGTCGTGAGCGCGACGGTCGGCGCCGGCGCGACCGCCGCGATCGATCTGCCCGCGACCGGCGCGATCCACGTGACCGCGACCGAGAACGGCGCGCCGGTGCCGGTGCGCGTGCAGGTGTTGCCGGCCGGCGGCCAGCCCGTGCCGAACGTCCCGGCAAACTACGGCGAGGAGCCGATCACCGACGGTCGGTTGCACGTCGCGTATCCGGTCACGGGCGACCTCACGCTTCCGGCGCCGCCCGGAACGTGGCAGGTCGTCGTGTCGCGCGGCTACGAGTACGAGCTCGTCGAGCAGACGGTGAACGTCGTCGCCGGGCAGACCGTCGAGGTACCGGCGGCGATGGTGCGCTCGGTCGACACCACGGGCGTGCAGTGCGGCGACTTCCACATCCACACGTGGCGGTCGAACGACTCGGGCGATCAATCGCTCGAGAAGGTCGCGCAGGCGGTGGCGGACGGCGTCGAGCTGCCGATCCGCAGCGATCACGAATGGGTCGCCGATTTCTCGGCGGAGATCGCGGCGCTCGGCGTCGCGCCGTGGGCGTTCTCGATCGGCTCGATCGAGATGACGTCGTTCGAGGTGTGGGGCCACATGGGCGTGTTCCCGCTCCAGCCCGATCCGACGGCCGTCAACGCGGGCGCGCCGAAGTGGCAGACGTTCCCGACCGCGGCCGATTCGACGATCCCGTTCCAGACGCTGTCACCGCGCGCGGTGTTCGACACCGTGCGCGCGCGGCCCGAGCAACCGATCATCATCATCAACCACCCCCACAGCGGCAATAACTACTTCCCGTACGTCGGCTACGACCCGGCGACCGGCACCGCGAGCGACGCCGCGGACTGGGATCCGAAGTTCACGCTCGTCGAGGTGTTCAACAACTCGGGCTGGCAGCAGAACCGCACCGGCACGGTCGATGACTGGCTCGGCATGCTGCGCGCGGGCCGGCCGATGTTCGCGACCGGGTCGTCGGACTCGCACGGCATCTCGTACTCGCCGGTCGGCTACCCGCGCACGTGCGTGAAGCTCGGCACCGACGATCCGCGCCAGCTGACCGCGAACCTCGTGCGCGACCAGCTCGCGGGCGGCCACGGCTTCGTGACCGGCGGCATCTACGTCACCGCGTCGCTCGGCGGCGCCGGCCCCGGCGACACCACGACCGGCGCCGGCAGCGAGCAGCAGGTCGACGTGACCGTGCAGGCTGCGACGTGGATCGACGTCACCGCGATCGAGGTCATCGTCGACGGCGAAACGGTCGACACGATCCCGATCATGCCGGGCGACGCCGACCCCGAGAACCCGATCGTGCGCTGGCAGGGCCAGATCCCGGTGAATGTCCGCGCGACCGGCGGCTTCTTCGTGATCGCCGCGTACGGCACGAAGGCGCTCGATCCGGTGCACCCGGGCTACATCCCGTTCGGCGTGACGAATCCGATCTTCGTCAATCCGTAGCGCATGCGAGGACTCGTCCTGGTCGCGGCGGCCGCGTGCTGGCAGGACGCGCGCCAGCCAGCGAGGCCCGCCGAGCCGGTCCGGCCGGCCGAGCCCCGATCGCACCTGTCTTGCGAGGGCGTGCCTGGAGCCGCGATGGTCGCGCCGTGTCGCGCGCTGCGGCGCTGTCTCGACACCGGTGCGAGTGACTGCACGAAGGAGACTGCGCGCGTCGGGCTCGAGGCTCGCATCGTTCGCGAGAAGTGGCCCGGCGCGTGCGCCGACTGGGCGCGCGCGATCCCGCCTATCGAGGACTGCGCGTCGTGCTGCGGGACGATGCACGACGAGGTGCTCGAGCGCTGGAGCTCGCACTCGATGGACCTGGCCCACGCCGACGACGACCTCGCGGCGACGTGCCGGATCGAGCTCGAGCACCTCCACGATCTGTGCGACTGACCTACGCCTTGACCAGCAAGATCACCCGCCGCTCGTACGCCTTCAGCTTCGCGAGCGCGTCGTGGTACGCGGCGTACTGCTCGGGCGCGATGACGAGCTTGTCGAGCTTGACCTCGACGTGGCAGGTCACGGTCTGGTCCTTCGCGCTGCATTCGTGCGTGTAGCTCACGCCCTCGGCGCCGCCCTCGAGCTTCGGCGGCACGTACGCGATCTTCCAGCCGGCGGGCACCTGCACGGTCACGTCGCCCTGCTCGGTGCGCGGCGTACCGACCTCGAGCGGGTACTTGCGCGTCGACAGGCTCGCGTCGGGCATGTCCATGCCGAAGCCGAGCTCGGGCAGCTCGAACACGCGCACGTTGCCCTGCGTCGCCGAGTAGCCCGGCAGCGCGACCTCGGTCGAGAGCTTGAAGCCCGCCACCGACATCGTGTCGCCGACCTCGTGGTGCTTGTCGAGCGCCGCCGGGTAGTGCGCGACCGCTTGCTCCTGGAACCAGTGATCGAGGTGCTCGCCCTTGAGCGGGCGCAGCTCGCGCGTCGTGATGTCGGCGTAGTAGCCGGTCAGGTCCACGGCCTCCTTGACGTCGACGTCGCCGTTCGGCGCGAGCACATACGCGATCGTCGAGGTCGCCACCGACGTCGACGGATCGAGCAGCGGGCGCTTGCCGAGCTCGGCGCCGCCCGGCACGAGCGGTAGCACGAGGTTGTCCTGGCCCTGCGTCACGATCCCGTACTGGGCGTGCTCGTCGCTCGGGGCGAGCCACACGTCCTTGCCATCGATCGACAGCTTCGCGACCAGCATGTCGAACTGCGCGATCGTCGGCACGCTCGCGATCACGGGCACGTTGCGCGTGCGCACCGCGACCGGCTGGCCCTTGAGGCCTTCGGCCGCGGCGAGCGCGAGCAGGAGGCCGACCTTGTCGCGCTCGTCGGCGTAGCGGTTCGCGAGCACGACGTCGGGCGCGTGCGGCGCGTAGCCGGCCATGCCGAGCGGCAGGTCGACCGAGCGAATGTCGTGGCCCACGAACGCGAACAGGCGCTGTGCCTTCTCGGTATCGTTCGCGGCGCCCGCGACGAGCTGATCCGCCTGCTGCTTCACGCTGTCGGGAATCGGCGACGGCACCGCCGCCTGGACGAACCGCGCCGCGATCGGCTCGAGCACCTTCGCCCAGCTGCTCTGGTAGCCGTAGACCAGGCGCGGCAGCACCGCCGCGGCGACCGGCGACGCGAGCTCCTCGTGGCGATCGGGCTGCTTCTCGAGCTTGTACGTCCAGACGTGGCCGGCGGCGGTGTCGCTCTCGGTCGGCTTGACGTCGACGCCGACGACCGCGAGCTTGGGCTCGATCCCAGCCGGCGCGGTGATCGTCACCGTGCGATCGAGGATCGGATCCCAGTCGCCGAGCAGCTCCTCGCCGCCCATCGGCGCGTCGGGCGTCGCGTTCGTCGTGCGCGTGTACTCGAGCTCGACGACCGAGCCCTTGTCGACGGCCGGGAACGACACGACGCGCTCGCGCACGTGGTGATACATCGTCGCATCCGCGAGCCGCGGCGGCACGATGTCGCCGAACTCGTCGGGCGATGCCGCGTGCGGCTTGCCGTCGGTGTTGACCGTGCGCGCGACCGCGATCGTGAGCGTCTGCCGGTCCTTGTCGAACGGCACGTGCACGTCGGCGAACTTCTCCTTGCCGCGCTGCGCGTCGAGGATCTTCACGATCGACTTGTGGTGGTGCACGACCGCGCCGTCGGGCTTGATCGTGATGTCGTCGCGATCGAGCGCGACCACCGCGTCGGCCTGCGGATACTCGAGCGTGCCGGGCGCGCCGGTCGCGAGCGCGACCATCTGCGCGAGGTCGGGATCCTTCGGATCGACCGCGGCGGCCTGATCCTTCTTGGCCCACGGATCGTCCGCGGCGGGCGGAGCCGCGTGATCTTGCTGCGACGTCGCGCCGTCCGAGCCCTTGCACGCCGCGGCGACGAGAACGGCCATCCACAGATAGGTGCGCATCACTTGCCCCCTTCGAGGATCACGGGCTGCCTCGCGATCTGGCCCAGCGCCGCGAGCGCGCCGCGCAGCGACCTGTACTGGTCCGGATCGATGAACCGGCTCTTGAGCTGGAACGAGCGATGACACGCGATCGACGTCGCGGTCTTCTGCTCGCACGACGCCACGACCTGCGTCACCGCGCCCGATGACTTCGCCGGGTTCGGCAGCGCGACGAGCTTCGTGCCCTCGGGCAGCGTGATCGTCTCGTCCTCGTCGTATTCGAAAGGCACGTGCGCGTCGAGGCCGTACTTGCGCGTCGGCAGCGCGCCGAACAGGCGCGGCAGCAGATTCTCGACGAGCCCGAGCGCGCCGGACGTGACCAGCGTGCGCGCGAGCCGGTAGTCGCCGGTCTTGGGCGCCGCATCGGGCACCTCGATCTCGACGGTCACCTTCATCGGCTCGAACAGCGCCATCGCGTTCGAGAGCTCGAGCTTCACGAGCTTCGCATCGGGCAGCGAGTAATGAAGGACCTCCTCGATGATCTCGCGCTGCTGGTCCTCGCTCGTCATCGCGGCCGCCGAGCGCGCGACGAGGTCGAACATGCCGTGGGTCTCGAGCGTCACCTTCGAGGTCATCGAGCCGTCGGCGCGGATCTGGGTCTCGGCGATCGCGTGCCCGAGGTTCGCGCTCGGCGGCAGCGCCGGGATTCGCCCGAGCGGCTCGCCCTTCACGGTCGACACCAGCGCGTCCTGTTCGGCCTCCATGCCCGGCAGCATGTCGGTGTTGTTCTTCGCGGTCGGGTCGAGATAGCGCCAGCCGCCGCCCGGCTTCGGCATCGCGACGATCGCGTGGTTGAAGCCGTCGTACGCGATCTTCGGCAGCACCGGGTCGCCGACGTTGGTGAGCACCGGGTACGCCTGCATGCCGCTCTCGCGCAGCATCGACGTGAGCAGGATCGAGACGTCGCGGCACACCCCCCAGCGCGACGTGTACGTCTCGCTCGCCTTGCGCGGCGTGTAGCCGGTGCGCGGGCCGACGCCGAGGCCGCGGTAGCGAATGTCCTGCGCGACGAAGTCGTACAGCGCCTTGATCTTGTCCTCGTCGGTCTTCGCGTCCTTCGTCAGCTCCTTGACCTTCGCCTTCAAGTCCGGAGTCGGCACGATCAGCGGCTCGGTGAGATCGGCCCACCACTTCGAGAAGTGCTGCCAGCTCGGATCGGTCGACACGACCAGCATCGGCAGCTCGGTCGACTCGTCCATCGCGGTCTCCGGCACCAGCTGCGCCGACCTGTGGACCTGCCACTTGTAGTGGATGCGATCGCCGGCGGCCGTCCTGGTCTCGTCGATCTTCGGCGCGCGTTCGCGGTGATAGATCTCGGTCGCGAGCGGCAGCTTCGCCGGCCCGTCGACCGCGTAGCTCGTCTCGAGCATCGGCTCGGTCGACTGGAACGTGAAGATGTCGTTGAAGAACCCGACGCGCGTCGGCTGCTCGCGCGTCAGCTTGTACGTGATGTCGACGACATCGCCGACCGCGACGCCGGTGAACGTCACCTTGATCGCGCGCCCGTTCGGATCGTAGATGTTCGCTTCGCCTTCCTGCTCGATGTCCTCGATCGCCGACTTCGCGACGGGCACGACCGTGCCGTCCTTCTTGACGACCTGCGCCTGCAGCACTTCCATCTTCTCGGCGTCGCGCGCGTAGTAGAGCGAGGTCGACGCGACCTGGCCCTTGCCGGTCGGCGTCAACACCAGGCGCGCGGTGTGCTCGGTGTCCGTGAACTTGCCGTCGGGCTGGTACACGACCTGGTGGTCGGCGAGCACGAGCACGACGTTCGCGCTCGGGTAATCCGCTGGCTTGACCTTCGCGATCGCTTCGGTGATCTGCGGATCGACATCCGCGAACGCGGGTGAACCGATCGCGATGACGACGAGAGAGCTGAGCACGCGCCTCATGAAGTGGGCCTCCAGGGTTCGACTTGCTTGGCCTACCACACGTCTGACATGTCGCATGATCGTCGCGTTGCATGTCGCACCCCCGTCGCACGATAGAATGTTGCCGATGAAGGACGATGCAGACGCCGAGCGCACGACGGTGGCGCCGTACGACCCGTTCGTCGGCCAGGTGCTGGCGCGCCGCTATCGCGTCGAGCAACGGCTCGCGGTCGGCGGGTTCGGCGCGGTCTATCGCGCGCGCGATCTGTTCGATCGCCGCGACGTCGCGGTCAAGGTCGTCAATGCCAATCACGCGGGCAACGCCGGCGTGGCCGCGCGGTTCCGGCGCGAAGCGGCCGCGCTGCGCCGGTTGAACCATCGCCACACCGTCGCGATGTACGAGCTCGGCGAGACCGACGCCGGCACGTTGTTCATCGCGATGGAGCTGCTCCGCGGCAAGAGCCTGTGGGACGAGTTCCAGCTCCAGGGCCGGCTGCCGTGGTGGCGCACGCTCAAGATCGTGCGCATGGTGTGCAGCGCGCTCGCGCAGGCGCACGCGCTCGACATCATCCACCGCGATCTCAAACCCGAGAACATTCACCTCGAGCGCGACGGTGACGAGCTCGACTTCGTGAAGGTCGTCGACTTCGGCATCGCGAAGATCCTGCGCGGCTCGAGCGACGAGACCAGCGACCTCACGCACTCGGGTCAGATGATCGGCACGTTCGATTACATGGCGCCCGAGCAAATGGTCAGCGGCGACGTCGGGCCAGCGTGCGACATCTTCACGCTCGGCGTCGTCAGCTACGAGATGATCACGGGTGCGCGGCCGTTCGGGACGCCGGGCACGACGTCGGCGATGCTCAACGCGATCCTGCATTCGACTCCCGCACCGATCTCGACGCGCGCCGCCGCGCCGCGGGAGCTCGATCCGATCGTGGCGCGTTGCCTCATGCGCGACCCCGGCAAGCGCTACGCCTATGCCGACGAGCTCGGCGCCGACCTCGAGCGCGTGCTCGCGAGCGTGCCCGAGACCGACGAGGATCGCACCGAGACGAAGATCCGCCCGGCGACGACCGGGTCGTTCGCGGCCGAAGAGGCGACGACGAACTGGGAAGAAGGCGAGCTCGTGAAGCCCGCGACGACGCTGCCCGGCATCTTGCCGCCGTGGCTCCGTCGGTAGTAGGAAGCGTAGCGTGGGGCCGTGGCAGGTGAAGGCTCGTCCCGCGGGCCGAGCGAAGCGAGAACCCGTCGTGGTATGACGCCGGCAACATGATCAAGCGTCCGAAGATCGCGATCGTCGGTGCCGGCGGCAACGTCGGTGCTGCAGTAGCTCAGTGGGCCGCGCAGAAGGAGCTCGGCGACCTGGTTTTGATCGACATCAAGGCGGCGCCGGCGGAGGGCCGCGCGCTCGACCTCACGCAGTGCGGCCCGTGGGAGGGCTTCAACAACACCAGCTTCGTCGCGACCGACAAGGCCGAGGCGATGGCCGGCGCGGACGTCGTCGTGATGACCGCCGGCGTGCCGCGCAAGCCGGGCCAGTCGCGCGAGGAATTGATCAACATCAACGCCGGCATCGTGAAGGGCATCTGCGGCGACGTGAAGAAGCACGCGCCCGACGCGGTGCTCGTCGTCGTGTCGAACCCGCTCGACGCGATGGTGTTCGTCGCCAAGCAGGTCACCGGCTTCCCGCGCGAGCGCGTCGTCGGCTCGGCCGGCGTGCTCGACAGCGCGCGCTTCCGCACGTATCTCGCGCTCGCCGCCGGCGTCAGCGTCGAGGACGTGCAGGCGATCGTGCTCGGCGCGCACACCGACAAGGACATGGTGCCGATCACGTCGACCGCGATGATCGGCAACGTGCCGGCGGCGAAGTTCCTGTCGCCCGAGAAGCTGCACGAGGTCGTCGAGAACACGAAGAAGGGCGGCGCGACCCTGACCGGGTTGATCGGGACCTCGGCGTGGCTCGCGCCCGGCGCGGGCACGTGCCTGATGGTCGAGTCGATCGTGAAGAACCAGGGCCGCGTGCTGCCGTGCTCGGTCGAGCTCCAGGGCGAGTTCGGCGTCAAGGGCGCGTTCGTCGGCGTGCCGGTCAAGCTCAGCGCGAAGGGCGCCGAGCGCGTCTACGAGTTCGAGCTGTCGGCCGCCGAGAAGGAAGCGTTCGGCAAGTCGGTCGCGGCGAACACCGAGCTGATGAACATCGCGCGCGGCTTCCTCGGCTAGATCCCGCACACGGGAACGCCGATCGAGCTGTTCCCGTACACCGCGTCCACCTCGACTCCGATGATCGCTACGTTCGCGATGATCCGCCAGACGTCGCCGGCGGTGGGATCCAGCCCGTGCGCGAGCAGCTCGTTGATGCCGACGACGGCAGCACCGGCCCCGCCGAAGTAGGCGGCTTGGACGCTCGGGTCCGGGCGCTCGCCCATGACCGGGTTCGTCTCGATGTAACGGGACGACTCGAGCGCCGTATGGGTGCTCCCGCCGTCGCAGGCCAGGCTGGCAATCGCGGCGCTCTCGGTGGCGATCGCCGCGGCGTGGACGCACCCGACGAGCGCGAGTGCGAGTACGAGGATGACATGCCTCATGCTCGCGGTAGGTCTGCACGAGCCGCACCGATGCGAGCCCTCCCGGCGCTCTACGCGATCGTCACGGGTGACGGCGCGCCGGCGCGCAGTCGATCGGCTGCGGCGGCTTCCACCACCAGTTGACGTTCGCGTTGAACGCGCCGACGTGATCGAACGCGTGGAGCCACCACGCCGGGATGAACAACAGGTCGCCGGCGTGGAGCGTCGCGTGGAGGCGCGGCACGTCGGCGGGAATCGCCTCGCGCGGCAGCCGCGAGCAGTTCGTCGCCGGGTTCTTGCCGCCGAGCGGAAACGGCTCGAGCCGATCGACGTGCTCGGGCGCGAACAGCACGCACGTCTTCTCGCCGGCGAGCTGCGCGTTGACGTTGTGGCAGCCGTTGTTGTCGTAGTGCAGCCACGTGTGCACGCCGGCGCCCGAGAACCACGCCCACACCGTGTACAGGCGATCGGCCGGGACCTGCGCCGGCGGCGCGACGTCGGCGAGCAGCGGCGCGAGCTTGCCGTTCGTCGTCGTGACGCCGTCGCGGCGGCGCAGCAGGAACTCCTCGTCGCCGGTGAACAGCCAGCGCGGCGAGCTCGCGGTGCGCTCGAGAAAGACCCGGAACGTCATCTGCTCGCGCGCGAACATCTCGGCCATCGTCTGCGCCCGAAAGTTCGGATGCTCGCCGGTCGGCGAGTACTTGAACGCGAGCTCGACGTCGCCGAGCTTGCCCGCGAGAAATTCCGGGGTCCACCGCGCGAATGCCGGCATCGCCCGCGCGCCGCCGCGGATCACGAGCGGTCGATCGCGCGCGTCGAGCTCGGCGGCGCCGATCGCGTCGCGCGCTTCGACTTCGGTCACGTCAGCTTCGTCTTGAGATTCGCGTCAAGCGCGTCGAGGAACTGCTCGGTCGTGAGCCAGCTCTGGCTCGGGCCGACGAGGATCGCGAGGTCCTTCGTCATCTTGCCCGACTCGACGGTCTCGACGCACACCTTCTCGAGCGTGTCGGCGAACCGCACGACGTCGGGCGTGTTGTCGAACTGGCCGCGGTACTTCAGGCCCTGGGTCCACGCGAAGATCGACGCGATCGGGTTCGTCGAGGTCGGCTTGCCCTTCTGGTGATCGCGGTAGTGGCGCGTGACCGTGCCGTGCGCGGCCTCGGCCTCGACGGTCTTGCCGTCGGGCGTGAGCAAGACCGACGTCATCAGGCCGAGCGAGCCGAAGCCCTGCGCGACCGAATCGGACTGGACGTCGCCGTCGTAGTTCTTGCACGCCCACACGAAGCCGCCGTCCCACTTGAGCGCGGACGCGACCATGTCGTCGATCAGCCGGTGCTCGTACACGATCTTCGCCGCCTCGAACTTGGTCTTGAACTCGGCGTCGAACACCTGCTGGAACAGATCCTTGAAGCGGCCGTCGTAGCGCTTGAGGATCGTGTTCTTGGTCGACAGATACACCGGGAAGCCGCGGTGCAGGCCGTAGTTGAAGCAGCTGCGCGCGAACCCGACGATCGAGTCGTCGAGGTTGTACATGCCGAGCGCGACGCCGCCGCCCGTGAACTCGAACACCTTGTGCTCGATCGGCTTGCCGCCGCCCGCGGGCGTGAACGTCATCGTCAGCGTGCCAGGGCCAGGCACGACGAAGTCGGTCGCCCGGTACTGGTCGCCGAACGCGTGACGGCCGACGATGATCGGCTTGGTCCAGCCCGGCACGAGCCGCGGCACGTTCTTGCAGATGATCGGCTCGCGGAAGATCGTGCCGCCGATGATGTTGCGGATCGTGCCGTTCGGCGACTTCCACATCTCGTGAAGGTTGAACTCCTTCACGCGCGCTTCATCGGGCGTGATCGTCGCGCACTTCACGGCGACGCCGTACTGCTTCGCGGCGTTCGCCGAGTCGATCGTCACCTGGTCGCGCGTGGCGTCGCGGTGCTCGATGCCGAGATCGAAGTACTTCAGATCGATCTCGAGGTACGGGAGGATCAGCTTGTCCTTGATGAACTTCCAGATGATGCGCGTCATCTCGTCGCCGTCCATCTCGACGACGGGATTCTTCACCTTGATCTTGGGCATGCACCGCGGGTTGTATCACCCTCGCGGCTTGCGCGGAATCGCGAGCAGCCACGCGAGTGCCGCGAGCACGAGCGCACCGCCGCCGAGCGCGCCGCCGGCCACATCGCAGCCGCCGGCTGCCGCATCGTCGCCGCCGTCGCCGCCGTCGGCCTTGCCGTCGCAGGTCGAGCGCGCGATCTTGCGCTTCGTCACGCTCTCGATCCACGACACGACGCGATCGGCGCGCACGTACACGCCGCCTCCGCCGCACGGCTTCCCGTCGGCGCTGACGCCGCGCGACACGACGCCGATCTCGGTGTCACCAAGGTACAGCGGCCCGCCCGAGTCGCCGAAGCACGAGTCGGTGCCGTTGCCGCCGGCGGTGAACTCGCCGCCCGGCGCGATCGCGGGCTGACACGCCGGATCCTGCGTGCACGACGCATCGTCGACCGGCAGCGCGCCCTGCTCGAGCTTCGTGTTCGAGCCGGTGCCCGACTTCGTCGTCAGGCCGAAGCCGACGACCTCGACCTTCGCACCGGCGACGAGCTCGCTCTCCGCCGTGCACGCCGCGGCGATCGTGCCGGGCTCGGTCTTCGCGGCGTGCTCGAGCACGAGCACGCCGACGTCGTACGATTTCTGCCACTCGGGATAGGCGATCGCCGACTTCACCGCGATCTCCTCGCCGCCGGGCTTGCTGTAATCGACCGTGCCGATCACGACCAGCTCGGGATGGACGTCGATGCAGTGCCCGGCCGTGAGCACGACATCCGGCGCGATCAACGTGCCGGTGCACAGCGCGGTGGGCGCGACGACGAGCGCGACCGCCGGCCACTTGCCGGCTGGCGCCGGCGTGCCGCCGACGACCGGCGCTTCGAGAGTACCGGCGAGCGCCGGCGAAGATAGAACGAGGATGCACGAGATGGTTTTCAGCATGCCGCGGCGCACAGCAAGCACGAGGCCAGCTGCCGCGCGTGCGAGGACGCGCACTTGCAGCAGCGCGCGTCCGCCGCGCGGACGCGTCGGACGCGAATCGTCCGCGACCCGGCCTCAGCCGGACGCGCGCGCCGTCAGTTCAGCCACATCAGGTACCTCAGCTTCTTCGACGCGGTCTCGTCGCCGCGATCGACGTCGCGCTTGATGCGCGCGAGCCGCGACACCAGCGGCGACGCGCGCATGTGATCGCGATAGCCGTTGCCGAGCAGGCCGCGCAGCACGCGCTCGTAGCTGTCGGGGGAATCCTTGCCGTGGCCGAGGTCGAGCACGATGTCGGTCGGCTCGCGGAACATGCGGCCGACGTCGATGTACGCGTCGGGCAGCTCGTGCACGAGATCGCGATCGACCTCGGCCGCGACCTCGCGCAGCGACAGGCCGTCGTCGCTCGCGAGCAGCCGGCGCACGTCGCCGGTGAAGCTCGCCCACGTGTCGTAGAGCGCGTTGTCGACCGCCAGCGGGATCGGATGGCTGTGCTGGCGCGGGCTCGGCACCCACTCGCGATCGTCGTCGGTCTCGGCGAGGTACTCGGCGCGGCAGCGATCCGCGAAGCCGAGGCCGGCGACCACGAGCTCGCGCGCGTGCCGCACGCGGCCGGCATCCTCGAGGCGGATCACGACGCGGCCGTCGCTCGAGAACAGGCGATCGAGCGCGTCCCAGCGATACGCGAGCACGAGCTCGGACACCGCGCGCTGGAACGCCACCATCGCGCGCGCCCAGTCGGCGTCGCCGCGGTCGAAGCGAAACGTCGGGCGGCGTCGCGCGTCGCCGTCGGGCAGGTCGTCGCCGTGGTCGTCGACCTCGATCTCGAGCAACTTGCGGTCGCCGTCGTCGATCGTGCCGTTGTGGTTCCAGTCGTGGTCCCAGCACGCGATGCACAGCTCGAGCGAGAAGTCGGGATCGGCCGCGACGACGGCCAGATCGCGATCGATCGCGGCGAGCCGGCTGCCGAACGTCTGCCACGCCTCGCGGCCGCGCGGATTCGTGAACGCATCACCGGCGCCGGCGTGATCGAGCACGGCGACCTCGTCCGCGAACGCCTCGGCGGCGCGCACGTAGCTGGCGATCGCGCGCACCGCCGCCGCGCGCGAGCTCGCCGGATCGCGCGCGAGCACGAGCGTGGCTTCGTGGTCGGCATCGACGAACCGGCCCGCGCGCAGGTGCGCGACCGCGACCGCGGCGTCGTCGGCACGCGGCGCCCGTGGCGGCGACGCTGGTTGGGTGGCCGAACCGCACGAGATCACGAGCAACGAGCAGAGCGTGGCAAAGCGCATGGGGCTAGGGTGTGCTCTTGGCGGCGCCCCGCACGCCAGTTCACGCGAAGCTCACGCTCCTAAGGCGTGAACCACGCGGATGACACGTCGAAGTACGCGTAGGTCGTGTCGATCGCGAACGGCGCGACCTCGGGATCGCGCGTCGCATCGACGTGCGCGCGGACCGCGAATCCGAACTGGTTGCCCGCCGACAGCACGCCGGGCGGCACCGTCACGCTGGTCGCCTTCGTCATGATCGTGGTCGTCGTGTTGGCGGTCCACACCACGACGTCGTAGCTGGTCGGCGTGCCGAGCGCGGGCGCGCTCCACGTGATCTTCGGCGCGAGCCCGACGCCGGTGCCGCCGGAAAACGCCGGCGTCGTGCCGAGCATCACCGACGTGGCCGGCGACACCACCGGCTGCAGCGTCGAGCCGTTCAAGCTCGCGAGCGGCTCCGAGACGACCCAGGTCGGGATCGGCAGCACGTCGGTCTTGGCGAAGCCGCTCGCGAACGCGGTCCGCGTCCAGCCGCTCGGGTACGGGTCGCCGTACGAGAACGATGGCGTCGCGTCGGCCGCCGATAGCGCGTCGTACGTGAACAACGTGACCGGATAGCGCGTCACGTCGAGTCCCGCATACGCGCCCCAGCTCTGGTCGACGTAGACCTGATCGGGCGCGAGCGCGGTGGCGTACGAAGCGAAGTCCTCTGCCTTCCACGTGAACGTGACCGCGGTCTGCGTCACGTCGGCCAGCGTCGCGGACATCGTGCCGCCGATCTGATCCTCCATCACGATCGAGCTCGACGACGCCGCCTTGACGATGCGGCCGTACTCGCTCGATGCGTAATCGGGTGCGCGCGTCTGCACGACCCACACCTGGTCGCCTTTCGTGCCGTCGATCAGCGGGATCGTCGTCGTGCCGCTGACCATGAGCGGGCCGTTCGACGAATTGAACGTCGTCGCGTCCACGACCACCATGTTCGTGCCGTGGATCGGGATGCCCGGCAGGTTGTCGCAGGTCGTGATCAAGGCGTCGCCGTTCTGCCAGGCCTCGAGCCCCGACAAGAGCCCGTCGAGCTCCGTCGCCCCGGTCGGCTCCACGCCGTCGATCCGGCCGGCTTCGGTCCAGCTCAGATCGATCGTGCGCTGCGCGGTCTCGATGTACGCGGTGCCGCCTTCCGCCGCGCTGCGCACGATCGCGATCGCGTACGGCCCGGCCGGCACGCCGGCGATCGAGAAGCCGCCGTTCGTCGTCGCGACCGCGGTGTACGACGCGAACTGCCCGGGCGACGTCTCGAAGTACGCGGTGATCGGATGCGACGACAGATCGACCGGCGTGTCGATCGTGGTCGTTTCGGTGACGTGGTGGATGACCGCGGTGCCGGTGATGTCCGCGCCGCCGACCGTTCCATCGAGCTCCTTCGCATCGTTGCCGCTGCCTGCGGCATCGCCGCCGCTCGCGCCGTGGCTTCCGCCGCAGCCGATCGCCAGGCACCCCACCATCATCCAGCGCGCGAGCGTCATCGCGCGACCCTACGTCAGCGCGCCCCTTGACAGCGATACCTAGCAGTCTTATGCATAGAGCCATGAGGCCTGGTAAGGAGCTCGTCGCCGCGTCGGCGACCCCGCTCGTGCTCGCGATCCTGCACAAGGGCGCGAGCTACGGCTACGCGATCATCCAGGAGGTGCGCGAGCTGTCGGGCGGCCAGCTCGAGTGGTCGGAGGGCATGCTGTATCCGGTGCTGCACCGGCTCGAGGATCAGGGCCTGATCGAGTCCTACGAGGAGCGCGGCGACACCGGTCGCAAGCGCAAGTACTACCGGCTGCGGCCGGACGGCCGCAAAGCCCTTGCCGAGGAGCGCCGGCAGTGGGATGTCGTGCACGCGGCGCTCGCGAAGGCCTGGAGGACCGCATGACCGAAGAAGATGAAGCCATCGCCGCCTATCGCGCGCAGCTGCTCACCGAAGCCGAGCTCGCGCGCGCCGATCTCGACGAGATCGAGGATCACCTGCGCGCGCTCGCCGCCGAGCTGCGCACGAGCGGAATGCCGGCGAGCTCGGCGATCGCCGAGGCCGCGCGCCGGCTCGGCGATCCGAAGCAGGTCGCGCGCGAGCACGCACGCGTGCGCTCGGCATTCGGCGCGAAGCTGTCGCGAGCCCGGGCGTGGAGCGCGGCCGCGCTGCTGATGGTGCCGCTCGCGGCGTTTGCCTACGAGGTGCTGCCGTTCGTCGGCCCGTTCTCGCACGAGGCGGTCGAGATCGCATTCGGGGCCGCGCTCGTGCTCGCGCTCGGTCTGCGGATCGGGTGGGCGCGCCCGCTCGCGCTCGGCGGGATCGCGTTCTTCACCGTGCTCAGCGCGATCGCGATCGCGACCAGCAGCAACACCAGCCTCGCCTGGATCTTGCCGTTCCTCGGCCTGCTCGCGTTCCTCGCGCCATGGCGGCGCGGGGAGCTGGCGCCGGCGGGGCTGGCGCTCGCGCTCCAGGTGTGGGCGTTCGGCGCCGCGATCTTCGCGCTCGGGTTCATGATCTCTACGGAAGACGGCCACACGTACATCTCGTCGGGCGCGCAGCTCGCGTTCGTCACCGCGCTGATCGCGCTGGCCGGCGGCGTGGTGCGTGCGCGCTGGGGCGCGATCGCCTCGCTGGTCTCCGGGTTCGCTCTCGCGGCGTCGCTGTTCGAGATCTTGCAGCTGCGCTTCCGCATGCACGACGCCGGCGTCTTCGTGATCGCGATCCCGGCGCTGGTCGGCTCGGGCGCGCTCGCCGCCGCGATCGGCGCGCTGCTCGCCTGGCGCTCCGCGCGTTCGAGCCTCGGCACGCTGCGCGGAATTCTGAGCTGAGAATTCCTCGCTCGCGTCGGGCATGGCCGCTGCACCCAGCTCCGGACATGCTGACCAAGGCGCGCATCGCCGGCCACCCGATCCACCCGATGCTCGTGGCATTCCCGGTGGCGATGTATGTAGCCACGCTGGTCGCGCTGGTCGTCTACGCCGGGACCTACGATCCGTTCTGGTATCGCGCGGCGTTCTGGACCAACCTCGCCGGCGTCGTCATGGCCGCGGTCGCCGCGATTCCGGGGCTCGTCGACCTGACAAGCCTGCCGCGCGACACGCGGGCGCGGGTCACCGGCGTGCGCCACGCCAGCTTCAACGTGCTGTCGCTGCTCCTGTTCGTGCTGAGCGATATCCTGATCGGCCGCGGGCTGACGCGCGGCACGTTCGCGCTCGCCGCGCCGTTCGTGCTGGCGGTCCTCGGCTGTGCCGCCACGGTGTGCGCCGGCTGGCTCGGCTGGACGATGGTGCAGACCCACCACGTCGGCGTCAGGCCGACGACCCACGCGTTCGCGCCCGAAGATCTGGACCGCGTCGACGACCTCGACGAGCTGGTCCCGCCCGTCGCGCCGCGCGCGCCGACCGACATCCCCTTGAGCCACTAACTTAGCCTGGCCATCCCGCTGCCCGTCGGGGACCGGTCTTTACGACCGGCGACCGGCGGGCGGCGTTTTTTTTGAGTAATGTGCGCGCGTGCAGCTGGCATCGACCATCCGAGGCACGCGCTACGCGTTCGGCTCGGTCAAGGAAGTGCTGGCCAAGGCGAACCCGCCGAAGAGCGGCGACGATCTCGCCGGCGTGTCGGCGCGCGACGCGGTCGAGCGCGTCGCGGCGCGCGCGGTGCTCGCCGACCTCACGCTCGCCGAGCTGCGCGCGAATCCGGTCGTGCCGTACGAGCAGGACGAGGTCACGCGCGTGGTCGAGGACGACCTCGACGACGCGGCGTATCGCGCGGTGGCGCACCTGACGGTCGGCCAGTTCCGCGAGTGGCTGCTCGACGTCGCGACGACCGGGCCGACGTTGCGCGCGGTCGCGCCCGGGCTGACGCCCGAGATGGCCGCGGCGGCCGCGAAGCTGATGTCGAACTTCGACCTGATGACGGTCGGCTCGAAGTGCCAGGTCGTCGTGCGCGCGAACTCGACGCTCGGCCTGCCCGGCCGGCTGTCGTCGCGCTGCCAGCCCAATCATCCGACCGACGACGTCGACGGCATCCTCGCGTCGATGCGCGAGGGCTTGTCGTACGGCTGCGGCGACGCCGTGATCGGCGTCAACCCCGCGACCGACACCCCCGAGTCGACCGCCGAGATCCTGACCGCGATCGATCGCGTGCTGCGCGCGAACGAGATCCCGACCCAGCACTGCGTGCTGTCGCACGTGACCGTGCAGATGAAGGCGCTCGGCGAGCTCGGCTGCCCGATGGATCTGATGTTCCAGTCGCTGGCCGGCACCGAGGCCGGCAACAAGGCGTTCGGGATCAGCGCGCGGCTCCTGGATGAAGCGTGGGCGATGATGAAGGAGAAGGGCTCGACGAAGGGCCCGAACCGGATGTACTTCGAGACCGGCCAGGGCTCGGCGCTGTCGAGCGCCGCGCATCACGGCGCGGATCAAGTCACGATCGAAGCGCGCTGCTACGGGCTGGCGCGGCGCTACCGGCCGTTCCTGGTCAACACGGTCGTCGGCTTCATCGGGCCGGAGTACCTCGAGGACGGCCCGCAGATCACGCGCGCGGCGCTCGAGGACCACTTCATGGGCAAGCTGCTCGGCCTGCCGATGGGCTGCGATGCGTGCTTCACGTATCACGCGAAGATGTCGCAAGACGAGCTCGAGTGCTTGAAGGTGCTGCTCGGCGCCGCCGGCTGCACCTACCTGATGTCGCTGCCGGTCGGCGACGACATCATGCTCAACTACCAGTCGACGAGCTACCACGACATCCCGACCTTGCGCCGCTTGCTCCACAAGCGCCCGACCCCCGAGTTCGACGCGTGGCTCGACGCGCGCGGGATCTGGCGCGGCGAGGACCCGGGGCCGAAGTTCGGGGATGTCGCGGCGATCCTGATTCGATGACGTAGGTGCGGCACCCGCAACCGCAACCGTCGCCGCTGCCGCGAGCGGCGGCGGCGAACGGCACCGGCCAGCGGCAGCGGCGGCGGCCAACGGCAGCGGCCAGCGGCAGCGGCGACGGCAGCGGCCAGCCGCAGCGCCAGCGGCGACGGCAGCGGCCAGCCGCAGCGCCAGCGCGTGTGCCTAGTGCGGCCGGCCGAGCTGGCCCGGCGCCGCGTTGATCACGCGAGCCTTGAATTCCTCGGTCGTGTTGACGTGCGGGAACGGCTCGGACGGCACCGGCAGCTTCAGCGCCGCGCACAACGGGCCCCAGCCGTCGCCGGGGTGCCACTCGACGAGCCGATCGCGCGGCGCGGTCGCGCGGACGTGCGCGTTGTGCTTCTCGTAGGCCGCGATCGCGGCGTCGTGATCGCGCACCGCCGACGTGAAGCGGCTGCCGGGCATCACGTCGAGCATCTCGCGCATCGGCGGCGGCGGCGGCTGGCGGAACGCGAAGATCGTGTCGGTCGCGCTCTTGAACCAGCCCTCGGCGTCGCGCGTCGACAATAGAATCATCGCGTCGGGATACTGCGCCGCGAGCTCGGGCCAGAACGCGGACGCCGGCCAGTCGACCGCGGCGGCGTACTTGCCGAGCAGCTTCGGCCAGTCGACGCGCTCGCCGCGGCCGGCCGCGGTCCAGTGGGCGAAGTCATTGTTCGCGAACACCTCGACCATGTGATAGCAGGGCGCGCCGAGCAGCTTCTCGAGCGCGAGCTTGAGCGACATCGTGCCGGTGCGACCGACGCCGGCGCCAACGACCTTGAGCGACATGGCGCCACTCTAGCCGATCATTCGAGCGGACCGATCAAGCGCGCGACGGCTTCGACCAGCGCCTTGCCGCGGCCGGCCGGCGCGAGCGCGCCGCACTGGGGAAACAGCCGCGACTCGAACCACGCGGCGACCTCGCCGACCGGGGCGGGCGTGGTGCAGAACACCGCGATCTCGTAGTTCAAGAACAACGAGCGCATGTCGACGTTCGCGCTGCCGATCGCGGCGAGCGTATCGTCGACGAGCACGGCCTTGCCGTGCATCATCGACGGCTCGTAACACGCGATCGAGCCGCCGGCGGCGGCGACCGCGCGCAGGTAGCTCGCGCCGGCGTAATCGGCGGTGCGATGGTTCGAGCGCGCCGGCACGACGACGCGCACGTCGACGCCGCGCCGCACCGCGAGCACGAGCGCGCGCAGGAGGCCCTCGTCGGGCACGAAGTACGGGGTCGCGATCCACAGCCGGCGGCGCGCCGCGAACACGGCCGACAGGAACGCGTCGTAGATGAGGTCGTCGGCGACGTCGGGGCCGGAGCCGACGACCTGCAGCGCGGTGTCGCCGGTCGCCGGCGATGCAGGCGGCGCGGCGAGCTCCTGGCCGGCGGCGAACGCCCAGTCGGCGCGAAACACGGCCGCGAGATCGTCGACCGCCGGGCCGCGCACGCGCGCCGACAGATCGCGCCAGCGCTCGGGCGCCGGCGTCGGGCCCATGTACTCGTGCGCGAGGTTCATGCCGCCGACGATCGCGACCTGGCCGTCGACGACGATGATCTTGCGATGCAGGCGCAAGTTCGCGCGCAGCCGCGACAGGAACGGCACGTGGATCACCGGCATGAACCACGCGACGTGGCCGCCCGCCGTTTGCAGCGCGACGAGCCGCTTGCGCCCGGCGCGCCGCTTGAACAGCGCGTCGAGCAGCACGTGCACCTCGACGCCCGCCTTCGCCTTGCGCTCGAGCACGCCGAGGATCGCGTCGCCGACCTCGTCGGCGCCGAGGATCAGCGTCGACACGTAGATCGAGCGCGTCGCGGTCTCGAGGGTCGCGACGATCTCGGCGAACGCGGTCTCGCCCGTCGGTAACAGCTCGAACGTGTTGCCGGCGCGCGGCGGCGGCGCGCCCGACGCACACAGCATGCTCGCGATCGTGTCGTGCGGGCCGGCCGGCGCCTCGGCGCCCTTCGCGTACAGCGCCGCCTTGCCGCCGCGCCGCTTGAGCTTGCGCCCGCCGAACACGAGGTACAGCGGCACGCCGACGTACGGGATGAGCACGATCGCGAGCAGCCACGCGAACGTCGTGCCCGGCGCGCGCCGCTGTGCGACGATCGCGGCCGTGAGGAGCGTCGCCATCGCGAAGCCGAGGATGGTCGACAGGTGCGAGGCCAGGAGCTGGGTCACGCGACGCCGATGTATCACGGTCGCGATCGCGCCGGCCGGCTGCCAGGCCAGCGAGGGGCCGCGGCCGTCGGTGCTCGCCGATCCGTGTGTGGGCCGGGAGCGGGCGCGGTCGCGTGCGAGCCGCGCGCCGGCGACGGCGTGCTGCGCGCTCGTCCCGTCGGTTGCAGCAGCGACGGCGCCAGATCGCGTTCGGCAGTACCCGCGGTGGCGCCGTGATCGCCGGCCGGCGCGTCGACACGTGGCGCGCGCCGCGGCGGCGCTCGCTGATATCATCGTGGACGGTGAGCGAGGAGCACACTCGGCAAGACCGCCCGTCCCGGCCTTCGCTCCGGCACGCCGCGGCCGAGCCCGATTTCGGGCCGCGCTACCGCGTGCTCGACGCGATCGGCAAGGGCGGCATGGGCGAGGTCTATCGCGCGTACGACGCGGAGCTGAAGGTCGAGGTCGCTCTCAAGATCGTGCGTGGAGACGTCGGTGGCGACGAGGCGCTCGCGCGATTCCGGCGCGAGATCGCGCTCGCGCGCAAGGTCACCAGCCCGAACGTGCTGCGCGTCTACGACCTCGCCGAGCACGACGGCCTGCGCTTCTTGTCGATGGAGCTCGTCGACGGCGAGGATCTCGGTGCGCTGATGCGGCGCGACGCGAAGCTGCCGCTCGCGCGCGTGCTCAAGCTATTTCGCCAGGTGTGCGTCGGCCTCGATGCCGCGCACGCCGAGGGCGTCGTCCACCGCGATCTCAAGCCGCAGAACGTGCTCGTCGACAAGGACGATCGCGTGCGGGTCGCGGACTTCGGGCTCGCGCGCTCGATCGGCGATTCCGGCATGACCGCGTCGGGCGCGCAGCTCGGCTCGCCGGCGTACATGTCGCCGGAGCAGGTACGCGGCGACGTCGTCGACGAGCGCAGCGACATCTATTCGCTCGGCATCATGCTCTACCAGCTCGTCGGCCGGCAAACGCCGTTCCAGGCCGACACGCCGCACGGCGTGATGGAGATGCGCCTGCACAAGCAACCACGTCCGCTGCGCGAGCTCGATGCGACGGTGCCGGCGTATCTCGAGGCGATCGTCGCGCGCTGCCTCGAGCTCGACGCGAGCAAGCGCTACGCGACGATCCGCGAGCTGCTCAAGGACCTCGACGCAGGAGAGACCGAGATCGTGGACCGCGCGCCGCCGCCGCGATCGCGCCGCTCGAAGCGGTTGATCGCGGTCGCCGGCGCGGTCGCGCTCGCCGCGATCGTCGTCGTCGTGGTCGTGGTCGTCGCGCGGCCGGGCGGAAAATCGGAGCCAGCTCCATCGGTCGTGACGCCAGCGCGCGCGAGCTTCGATCCATCCGCGCAGGTGATCGTGCTGATCACGGGCATTCAGAATCGCACCGGCTATCCGATCTTCGACAGCACGCTCGATCTGCTGCTCAGCTCGGCGCTACGGCGGTCCGAGCACGTCGATCCGTATGCCACGACCGAGCTGCACGCGCTCGTCGATGATCTTGCGCCCGATGGAACGATCGACGATCGCGTCGCGACCGCGCTCGCCGCCCGCGAGCAAGCGCCGGTCGCGATCGCCCGCGGCGCGCTGATCGCGCAGGGCACGAAGTTCTCGCTCTCGTTCACGCTCGCGAGCTCCGACGGCAAGCCGGTGCTGCAGCGAACCGTCGACCACGTCGATCGCGATCAGCTGGTCCAGACCATCGGCCAGCTCGCACTCGAGATCCGGACCGCGCTCGGCGAGAAGCTGGCGACTGGTGAGCCGCCGACCACCGATCTGTCCGCCAACCTCGAGGCCGATCACGAGTACGCCGTCGCGCTCGGCATGAGCGAGAACGTCGACGCCAGCGCGACCGACCATCTGCAGCGCGCCATCGCGCTCGATCCGGCGTTCGCCGATGCCCATCGCAAGCTCGCCGTCCTGTACAGCAACGTGAGCGAGCCGAAGCGCGCTCGCGACCAGAACGTTCTCGCGACCCAGCTCGTCGAGGGCCGTGGCCGGCGCGACCGGCTGACGATCGAGGCCGATGCCGCAGCGGCGCAGGGCAACTTTGCGCGCGCGATCTCGCTCTACGAGGAGTTGCTCAACGTCTGGCCGCGCGATCGGATCGCGTACATCAACCTCTTGGTCGCCTACACGGTCTCGCACAACAGCGAGCGGACCGCGAAGGTCGCGCAAAACGCGCTCCGCCACTATCCGCACGACATCACGTTTCGCTCGCAGCTCGTGATGGATCAGCTCTTGACCGGCCACCTCGACGACGCGACCGCGACGGCGTACGAGCTACTCGCGAGATTTCCGAATCCGGACGCAAGCTTCTACAACAACCTCTACGTCGCGGAGTACCTGCTCGGGCATCGCCAGAAGGCGCTCGACGTGCTCGCGAAGTCGACCGCACTCGACCCGAACACGGGAAATGCCGAAGCGATCGACCTCGCGATCGCGGACGGCAAGATCGCCGAGGCCGAGAAGCGGCTTCGAGACGAACTCGCGCGCGACCTGGCGACCGGCCACACCGAGTGGGCGGACGTCAACAATTCGATCCTCGCCGAGCTGGCCGTGCGGCGTGGCGACAAGCCGGCCGCGCTCGCGTTCGCCGCGAAGGTCGGCACCACCGCCTCCGCTCTGTACGTCGCGGCGATGGTCGAGCTCCAGGCGGGTGACGTTGCGCACGCGCGCGCGATCCGCGACCGCCTCGCGCGCGAGACGGTGCCCGACTCCCGCGCGTACGGGAGCGTGATCGAGGCCGAGGACGCGCGGCTCCACGGCAAGCCGCAGGATGCGATGCGCATCGCGCGCGATGCGGCGGTGATCTCGGACGTGTGGGTCGCACATCTTGCCCTGGCGCACGCCGCGATCGACGCGAACGATTTCGGAACCGCGCGCGACGAGCTCGCGATCTGCACGACACGCCGGGCCGAGATCGCGCTGGGCTTCGGCGACCAATCCGGAACGAGCGCGCACTACCTGCCCGTGCTCCGCTACTACGAAGGGCGCATTCAAGAGGCCAGCGGCGACCGCGCCGCGGCGAAGGCATCCTACGAGGCGTTCGTGGCGGCACAGCGGGACGCCACTGCAGACCCGTTGATCGTCGACGCGAAGCGCCGGCTCGCAACTCCGTGACGACGCGAATTGTGCGGGCCAGACCTGGCACGGCTCCGGCCCTCGTGGTGACGTAGTCGCCCGTGAGTCGGACCCGGCAGCTGATCGCCGCGCTGCGCGACGCGCTCGGATCGAGCGAGCCGCTCGCGCCGGCGCCGCCGCTGCCCGAGATCCCGGCACCGCCGGCGCGCGTGTACACGCCGCGGCCGGAGCGCCGGCCGTTCGCGGCCGAGGCCGCGCGGCACACGACCGCGCTGCTCGGCATCGGCCACGTCGGCACGCGCTACGCGACCGATGTCGTGCTGCAGTTCCAGGCCGAGCTCGCGGTCGCGCATGCCGCGGTCGACGCGCTGTTGCCCGAGGAATGGGCCGCGGCGAACGGCTTCGTCGGGGTGAAGTCGCGCGTGAGCGACCACCGCGAGTTCCTGCTGCGCCCGGATCTCGGGCGCCGGCTCGACGACGCGTCGCTCGCCACCGTGCGCGGCAAGTGCACGCGTCATCCGGACGTCCAGGTGATCGTCGCCGATGGTCTGTCGGCGGTCGCGTGCACCGGCTCGGGCAAGGCGCTGTACGACGCGGTCGCGCGGGCGTGCGCGGCGCGCGGGCTCTCGGTCGGCACGCCGGTCGCGGCGCGGTTCGCGCGGGTGTGGCTCGAGGACGAGATCGGCCAGGAGGTCGGCGCGAAGGTCGCGATGATCCTGCTCGGCGAGCGGCCCGGGCTCGGCACCGGCGACGGCCTGTCCGCGTACGTCGTGTACGACCCGCGCGTCGGCAGGACCGACGGCGACCGCAACATGATCTCGAACATCCACGCGCGCGGCATTCCGATCGAGGAAGCGGCCGCGCGGCTCGCGGCGCTCGCCGCCGCGATGATCGAGCAGAAGACGAGCGGCGTCGCGCTCGATCTCGCGCGGCTCGGCATGACCGGCGAGCGCATGCCGCGCGCACCGCAGGTGCGGCAGAAGCTCGTCGAGAAGACCGGAGAGGCACGATGATCCTCGAGCCGATCGTGCCGACCGTGCTGAGCGTGCGCCGCTTGCCTCACGCGGATCCCGCGCTCGTGCGCGCGTACGGCGGCGATCCCGCGCGCCACACCGCGCTCGGGCTCGTCACGGTCGATCAAGACGATCCGACGTACGTCGCGCTCGACGAGGCGACCAAGCACGCGCCGGTCGACGTCATCTTCGCGCACAGCTTCTACGCCGGCGCCGCGCACGCGAGCGGCCGGCTGTCGGGCGAGATCCTCGGCGTGTTCGGCGCCGCCGATCCCGAATCGATCGATCAGGCGCTCGACGCGTTCGTGCGCTGCCTCGCCCACGACGCGTGCTTCTATGACGCCGACGGCAAGCGCACCGTCACCGTGTTCCCGCACGTGATCGCGTCGCTCGGCGAGTACCTGTCGAAGGAGGCCGGCCTCGCCCCCGGCGAGCCGATGGCATACCTCGTCGCACCGCCGATCGAAGCGACGATCGGTCTCGACGCCGCGCTCAAGGCCGCCGAGGTACGCGCCGTGCGCGTGATGACGCCGCCGACCGAGACCAACTTCGCGTGCGCGTGGCTGACCGGCACGCTCGACGAGTGCGAGGCCGCGGCGGTCGCCTACGCCGCCGCCGTGGTCGACGTCGCGGCTAGTCCGCGAGCGCGGTGAGCGCGACCGCGGTGGTCACGTACGGCTGACCGCTCGTGTTCGTGAAGGTCGGGCTTTCGACCGTGCCGCTGGGATCCGCCGTGAGCCGGTACTCGGTCAGTCGCCGTGACCGTCGTCCGCGCCGAGCGTGTACCCGGTGCCGAGGCCGCTCACCGCGAGCGTGGTGCACGCGGCCCACACCGCGTCGCCGGAGTGGCGCGTGGTGACGTGCGCGACGCAGTCGTTGTCGCCGGTCTCTTCGTCGTGGCTATCGATCGCCGTCGCGGGGACGAAGGAGCCGCCGAATTCGTCGCCGATATCGTCGGTGTCGATGCAGCCGGTGGTCGCCCACGTGACCGTGAACGTCGCGCTCGCGGTGTCGGGCGCGATCGCGGCGAAGCTCGCCGCGTTCTCGCCCGCCGCGTTCGCCGTGGCACCGAGCTGGACGAACGACCATCCCGGCGCGGCGATCATGACGCCGGTCGCGAGCGGCGTGACTCGACAGTATTCGTGCACGAGCACGAGATCGCCGACCGCCGTCGCCTGCGCCGTGAACGTATGGCTCGCCGCGCCGGAGCTGCCCTGTAGCTGCACGAACGCCTGGACGTGCGTGATCGTCCCGCTCGCGACCGCGCCACCGTCGCCGACGGTGGCGAAGTCGATGCGCCCGCACGCCGCGAGCACGACCACAGCAATTCCGAGCCGCACCACGTGTCGATCGTAACTGATACATTGAAGCCTCACCGGCTCGATCCCGATGATCAAGAACCGCTACGCGATCCTCGCGCTGCTGACGGGGCTCAACTTCCTCAACTACATCGACCGCGCGGTGGTGTCGGCAGTCGTCGATCCGATGCAGAAGGCGCTCGATCTCTCGGACCTCGAGGTCGGCACGCTCAACGCCGCGTTCATCATCGGCTACTTCTTGACGTCGCCGTTCTTCGGCGCGCGCGCCGACAAGGGCGCACGCACCGGCCTCATCGCGCTCGGTGTCGCGATCTGGAGCATCGCGACGGTCGCGAGCGGCATGGCGACCGGATACTGGTCGCTGCTCGCAGCGCGCGTCACGGTCGGTGTCGGCGAAGCCAGCTACGCGACGCTCGCGCCGACGATCATCGACGACATCACGCCGCCCGATCGCAAGAACCGCGCGCTCGCCATCTTCTATCTCGCCATCCCGCTCGGCTACGCGATGGGCTACATCCTCGGCGGCTTCATCGGCAAGCGCTGGGGCTGGTCGATGGCGTTCTACACGACCGGCGGCCCGGGCATCGCGCTGGCGCTGTCGTGTCTCGCGATCGCCGAGCCGACGCGCAAGCTCGCCGCGGCGAAGGGCAAGATCATCGACGGGCTCCGCGTGATCGCGCGCATCCCGCTGTTCCGGCGCGGCGTCCTCGGTTACTGCGCGTACACCGCGGCCGTGTCGGCATTCGCGTTCTGGGCGCCGAAGTACTTGCTCGAGACGTTCCCCGGAGAGCTCGACCTCGAGACCGCGAACCGCTACTTCGGGCTCGTGCTGATCATCGGCGGCGCCGTCGGCACGTTCATCGGCGGGCGGTGGGCCGATCGCGCGCTCGCGAGGCTGCCCGCGATGCCCGCCAACGCGCCCTACGACGCGCCCGCCAACAAGGCCGCGTCCAACGTGCTGTTGCGGGTGTGCGCGATCGGCATGGTGATCGCCGCACCGCTCGCCGTGCTCGCGTTCCTGGTGCCGAGCGCCAAGGCGTTCTTCGCGCTCGCGTTCTTCGTCGAGGTCGGGCTGTTCCTGTCGACCTCGCCGATCAACGCGATGTTCTTGCGCTCGGTGCCGACCGAGCGCCGCGCCAGCGCGATGGCCGGATCGATCTTCGCGATCCACCTGTTCGGCGATCTGTGGTCGGCCTCCGCACTCGGCCTGCTGCGCCAGCAGCTGGTCACGGTGGTCGCGATGATGGCCCTGCCGCTGGTGTTCGCGCTGTCCGCGTACTGGTGGTGGCCGCGCGAGTCCGAGGCGAGATGAGCAGCGGCGAGCTCGACCAGACCGCAGATGCGGGCAGCGGCCCCGCGGCCGAGCTCGTGGCCGGCACGCAGCTCGGCAAGTACAGGCTCGAGCGCCAGCTCGGCGCCGGCGGCATGGGCATCGTGTGGGCCGCGCACGATCCGGACCTCGAGCGCGCGGTCGCGATCAAGGTGCTGCATCGCGCCGACGCCGATCCGACGCAACGCGCGCGCCTGTTGCGCGAAGCACGCGCGATGGCCCGGCTCAAGCACCCGAACGTGCTCACCGTGTACGAGGTCAACTCGGCGGGCGAGCGCGACTACATCGTGATGGAGCTGGTCGAGGGCACGAACCTCGACGCGTGGCTCAAGGCCGGGCCGCCGCGCGCCGAGGTGTATCAGGCGATCCTCGCCGCCGGCCGCGGCCTGTCCGCCGCGCACGCCGCCGGCATCGTCCACCGCGACTTCAAGCCGCACAACGTGCTGCGCAGCCGCGACGGGCGCGTGCTCGTGACCGACTTCGGGCTCGCGCGCAGCGCGGTCGAGCCGAGCGCGGGATTCGTGCCGGCCGCGGCGCCGGCGGCGTCGCGCGTGTCGGCGACCGCGCTCGCGGACACGCTGCAGCCGACGCCGCGCACGCCGAGCTCGGGGCTGCTCGAGTCCACGCTCACGCAGACCGGCGCGATGATCGGCACGCCCGCGTACATGGCACCCGAGCAGTACCTCGGCGCGCCGCCCGATCCGCGCACCGATCAGTTCGCGTTCTGCGTCACCGCGTGGCAGGCGCTCACCGGCGAGCGGCCGTTCCGCGGCCAGACGCTCGAGGAGCTCCAGCGCGCCGCCGCCGCCGGCGTCGCCGGCGTGCGCGCGCGACTGCCTCGTCGCGTGCGCGCCGCGCTCGCGCGCGGGCTCGCCGCCGATCCGGACGCGCGCTGGCCCGATCTCGACGCGCTGCTCGCGGCGCTCGACCGCGCGTTCGCCGCGCCGCCGCTGCACTGGCGTCGCATCATCCCGCCGTTCGCGATCGTCGCCGCGGCCGTGCTGCTGTGGACGATGCGGCGCGATCACGCCGTCGAGAACCACGACCAGCCCGCGCCGTGCTCGGCCGAAGCGGACTTCCAGGACGCATGGACACCCCTGCGGCGCGCGAACCTCGATCAGCGCGTCGGTGTCGCCGCGACGAGCGCCGGCGACGCGCTCGACGCCACGCGCGCGACGTGGCTCGATGCCTACGGCCCCGCGTGCACGGCGAAGCGCACGCCGCTCGCGATCGCGCAGCTCGGCTGCCTGCTCGGCGTGCGCGACGAGGTGGCGGCGGCCGCGCTCGTCGTCGAGACGCTGCCGGTCGCCGCCTTCGAGCGCCTCGACCTGCGCGGCACGCTGCCGCGCGTCGACGCGTGCAAGAGCGACGTCCCGATCGCCCCGCCCGCGTTGCCCGAGGACCCCAAGCAGCGCACCAAGATCGTCTCGCTGCGCGCCGAGGTGTGGTCGCTGCAACTGCGCGAGCCGCAGACCTTGCTCGCGGACGAGGCCCGGTTCCGCCGCAACGCGCAGGCACTGGGCTGGCCGCCGCTCGAGGCGTTGCTCGACCACGCGCTCGGCAGCGCGGCCTTGCTCGTCGGGCGCTACGCCGAAGCGCGCAAGTACTTCACGTCGTCCGCCGAGCGCGCCGCGCAGCTGCACGACTACCGGCTCGAGGCCTGGGCGCGCGTGTCGCGGCTCGAGACCGAGAGCGTCGAGGCCGAAGATCCGACCGATGCCGCGCGCGAGAAGCAGCTCGAGCGCGAGGCGCGCGATGCCGTCCAACGCGCCGGCGACGATCCCGACCTCGCCGACTCGATCGACGCGATCGTCGGCGGGGCGATGCTGTCGCGCGGCGACATCGCCGGCGTCGAGGCGCTGCTCGCCAAGCAATGGTGGGCCGATGCCAAGCACAAGTCGCAGCTCGTCGCGCTGAAGATTCGGCTGCGGCTTGCCGATGGCCAGGTCGACGAAGCCGCGCGCCTCGGCGCCGACTACGAGAAGCTGCCCGGGCCGACCCGACGCGAGCTCGAGAGGCTGCTCGCCGAGGTCGCGTGGCGCCGCGGCGATCTCGACGACGCGCACGCGCGCGCCGACAAGCAGCAGCACATGCGGCCGTTCGACACGACGAGACTCATTCGCGGGCACGTCGTCGACAGCCACGGCGCGCCGGTCGCGCACGCGCGCGTCGTCGCGTGGCAAGGCGAGCTCGCCGGCGACGCGCGGCGCATCTACACCAGCCCCGATCTTGCGGGCGCGGTCGACACGACGACCGACCGCGGCGAGTTCTCGCTCGCGATCTCCGACGACGGCGCGATCATGGCGGAGCGCGACGACCTGCGATCGACGCCGATCTCGACGGCCAAGCTCGCCGAATCCCCGACGCTCGTGGTCGCGCCCGTGCACGCCATCACGCTGCACGCGTCCGGCCCGACGCGCGGGATTCCACTCGACGCGTTCGT
>DATJXL010000139.1:0-12090 GCA_035500135.1 Kofleriaceae bacterium | reverse complement strand
GTCGCTGCGTTCTTCCCGGTGAGCCGCTGGACCATCTTGTTCTTGAAGGCCACGGAGTACGGCTTGGTCATGTCGTCATCGAGTTCTCGCCCCGAGGAGGTTCAAGTTCGAACGACGCGACAACTACCCTGACACAGGGGGGCCAACGCATGCGTCACATATGAACACGCGCGGGCCCGAGATCAGCTTCATGACTTCGCGGCGTTCAGCGCCGCAGAACGAGCAACGAAAGTCGAACGACGCTTGGTGACGTTGCTCAAAGGCGCGACGCAGGTCGTTCAGCAGCAAGTCGCTGTGTGACGACTCGCTCTCGGTTGCGAGGCGTTCGAGGATCGGGCCGACGCGCTGCTGAAACTCCTCGTCTTCAAGGCACGGCGGTACCTGTTGGTGCACGTTACGGGAAGCGGGGATCCCCGCTTCCTCACTGAGGATCTCCCAGCAAAGGCCGACGCAATCGTCGCAGATCTTCGTCGAATTGCCAGCCGTCCCGACGAGAGCATGCACCTGGGCGCGGTCCTTCCCGCAGAACGAGCACGAGCCAGCGAGAGAGAGCATGAACGTGCGTTCGAGCCGAACCAACCCGGTCGACGCAAGCCACAAGCCGGTCGTGGCTCCTCCGAGCAGAAACATGAAACGGCGCCGCGACAACACCGCACGATCGTAGCTGATCGTGCGGACGAGCGGATCGCGAACAGATGTGCACGGCAAACGTGAGTGAGCACCGCGATTCCTTGAGTCCGCGAGTGCGATCGACTTGTGCGACGATCGGCTCGTCCGTGATCTGGTCGCAGAGCTTCTGAAGAACAAGCACGTCGGTTTCACCGACGAGTTGTGTCAGCTGTTGCTCGCGGATGACCGCATGAACCGATGGGTTGTCGCAGTGAAGCAAGGGAAGTGCAAGATGCGGCCGGACGGCGGGGACGTCGTGCTGCAGTTGCTCGAGGAGACTTAGCGCGAGCGTCGATCGCAGTATTGCTGTGTCATCGCCGCCCGCCAGGTCAGCGCGATGCCGGCGCCATCGTCCACGTCAGGGACGCGATCGTCGAGGTCGACGAGTGCCGCAAGCGCGTTGGCAGTCTTCGCGCTGGCTGCACGGATGCGAGTGTGCGCCTTGGCTGTGAACTCAGGATCGATCTTGCTAGCAGCAACGGCGAGCTGAGGGCTCACCCAGCTCGGGCGATCGATCGCGCTCCAAAGTGCCTCGAGAATGGCGGCATTAGACATCCGCGTGCGCACCAGGACGACGCCGCCAACGAGGTTCGGCCGCCAATTCCTATCGCTCAATAGGGTGCAGAGGTCCTCGGTCAACGTGGCGGTCGAATGCGCGTGCTCATCAGCGACCGCAAGCGCTTCGAAGACATCCGGGTCCGGTGTGCCGCCCGACCGGTAAGGGTGTAGGAAGCGGAGATATCTACCCCGTTCGAACATAGGCGCGAAAACCGGATACATAGCTCGGGATGTTCGTACTCCGCGATCAACACGTAATGAGCTTAGCGGCCGGCAGACTCGCTTGACTCGCGAGCGCGTGCTCGCCGCGCCGCACGACCGCGGCGGCGACGAGGTAGCTGGCAATAACCGCCGCGCTCGCGCAGAGCACGAGGCCGGCGCCCAGCTGCGTGAGCTCGGACGTGTTGCCGACGAGATGCTGCGCCGTCAGCGCGCCGAGCACGAGGGCCGCGAACATGACGGTCATCGCCATCGCGCGACCGCGCAGCGCGTCGAGCCCGCGTCGGCGCGCCGCAAGCGCGATCGCGACGAGCACTCCGCCGACGGCGCAGGAGGCGAGCAGCTGCGAGGGCAGGTCGGGTTTGAGCTTGTCGGGCAGCCTGATTAGTTCCCAGTCGATGGTGGCGGCACCGACGACGGACGCCATCGAGAACAGCGTGTGGCCCGCAACGCAGAGCGCGATCGCAGCGCTCGCGATCGCGAGCCAGCGCGGCAACTCCGCCGTGCCGAGTAGCGCGAGAGCGAGCACCACCAGGCCCAGGAGCTCGAGCGTCATCGCGGCGACATGCGCGGGCCAAGTCCACGTCGGGTTTCCAAGCAGGACGGTGCAGACCACAAGCAGTGTCGGCGCCACTGCCATCGCGTACAGCGCCAACCGGATGCGCCGCAGACTCGATCCAGACGCGACGAGCGCGTCATCAGGCTCCACGTCCCGGCAGGCCACGAACACGAGAGTCGCCGCGACCAAGGCCGAGACCAGCACCACGACACCGGTCGCGATGAACACGACATGGAACTGACCTTGGGAGAGATCCTGAAACCGGCGCCAGCCGACCAGCGACCGCAGGTGCTCCGGCACGGCGACGACGATAGCGATCGCGGTCCAGTACCAGCGGCGAGCTGCGAGGCCGAGGCCCGCCATCGTCGCGACACTGGCCACGACGATCGCGATGTCGACCGTGCGCACCACGGGATCGCCCATCCGCGAACGCGCCGCGTTCCACCAGATCTCGGTCGCCATTCGAAGCACGTGGAGCGCGATCCACGCGACCGTTGCAATGGTCGCGATTCGCGCGCCGATTCTCGCCGTGCCCTGCAGCTTGCGCGCGAGCGCCGCGAGTCCGACCGCCATGAGCACGTGGATCGCGAGCGAGCTGCCCCACGTGACCGCGCTGTACGCGGCCTCGTCAGCGACCACGTAGCCGGTGAGCCGGTCGACGAGATCGTAACCTGCCCACGCGATCGCACCGGCGAGCGCGACCAAGAGCGGAGCCGGCACCCGGCGGAACCTTGCGACCTTCATCCCGACTCCGAGCGTACGCCAGGCGCGCTGGATCGCGGACCATAGAATGCAGACAACTGGGTTCTTCGTCGGGCGGGTACTGTGCAACCCAGGACTGCCGAGAAATCGCAGCGAGCTACACTGCTCAGGTGACGGCGGAGAAGCTCAGCGAGCAGCACGCAAGGCGGGACGACGTAGATAGCGCTGTGGCGAAAACGATGCGTCTTGGCTGCCCAGTTGATGCCATGCTGTTGATGACACGCCCCGATGAGCACGCTCGATGAACTGATCGCGCAATGCCAAGCGGCGCCTGATGACGACGCGCCGCGGTTGGCGTGGGCCAATCAGGTCGGCGCCGAGCGCGGCGAGCTCGTGGTCGTGCAGTGCCGGCTCGCGAGCGGCGCCGTGACCAATCGCGACGAGTGGCGTCGACTGCGAGCGCGCGAACGCGAGCTGCTGGTCGTGAATGGCGTCGAGTGGTCCGGGCTCGCTGGTGAGTACCCGTCCTCGTGCGTGTTCCGGCGCGGATTCGTCGACGCGCTAGGAGTCGTTTGCTCCTACGACAGCAGGCTCGATCGGATCCTGGCCAAGGTTCCGCTCGCTCGCTCGGTCGCGAACCATCTCGTTGACCAGGACGACTACGACTTCGCAAAGCTGCTCGCAAACCCACGGTGCAGCGAGCTCGCAGCGGTGCGTGTCGGTTCGGATTCGGCAGCTGCGGGCGACCGCGCGATCCAGCAGCTCGTCGATCAGGGTGGCCGCTCCATCGAGGGCGGCGATCAGGTCCGCGGTGGTTACCGAGCCGTTCGCATGATCCCGCAGGTAGCTCTGGATGGCGGCTCGAAATCGAGTCTCTCCGAGGAAGCTCTCGAGGAGATCGATGGCCGCGACACCCTTCTCGATCGACTTGAATGGCGCAAATGCACCGGCGGTCAACGAGCTCGTAGTGACCGCGTGCGGTCGCGCATGCGCCGGGCCCATGCGGTCAAATCCGCGCTCCCTCTGCTGGATCGGATCCACCGAGATACCCGCGAACCGTTCTTCCATCAGTTGGGCCATCCACGTCGCGAAGCTCTCGTTGAGCCAGATGTCGTCCCACCAACGCAGCGTCACGAGGTCACCGAACCATTGGTGTGCGAGCTCGTGGCTGATCACGGACGTACTCGCCGGGTCCTCGAGTAACGCTTGCTCGAACGTGATGAGGCCGGGGTTCTCCATCGCCCATCCGACTCTTGGAACGACAACGAGATCGAGCTTTGCGTACGGATACGGGACCCCGAGCCACGTCTCGAGTGCGTCCAGGATCTGCGGCGTGCGCCGTACTGCGTCCTTCACGTGGTCGGTGCGCCCACGCAATGACAGCACGCGGATCGGAGCTCCGGTCTTTGTCTTCCCGACGCTCACAGGTTCGAAAGGCCCGACTGCGAATGCGACGAGGTAACTCGGTAACGGAGGCGTTGGGTCGAACTCGACAAGCTTGCGATCGCCGGCGATGGGTGTCTCGCGCGCGATCGGCGCGTTGCTGGCCGCGACGACGTCCTTCGGCACTTCGAGCGAGAGTTGCCACGGCACCTTTCGGTCCGGCTCGTCGATGCACGGGAAGATCTTTCGCGCCGCGATCGCTTCGGATTGAGTGAAGTAGTAGGTCGATGCTCCGATGACGCGTCGAAACAGGCCCTCCGTCCAAACGAACGGCTCGCTTGGCGGGTCGGTAGGCATCGCATCGCTGATCGCACCGCGATAGTCGATCGATAGCGTTAGCGGTCCGGTATGGAGCGGCTGTGACGACTCGAAGCCGAGCAGCTGGTCGTCGCGCGGCCCCGAGAATACGAGCGGGACGTCTATTCCATTCTGGGTTGCCACTGCGCGTGTGACGACGAGCCCGAAGCCATGGAGCCAGATGAGCGAGACGGAATCCGTGAGTTGCCCCTCGATCTCGATATGACCGGAGAAGTCACGTTCGCGAATCGCGATCCGCGCCCGATAGCGCGTCGGTTCGAACGTATGTGGGAGCCGGAATGGCCCGGTCACCAAGAAGTCGGCGGGATTCGGGGCGATGTCTGCATCGGGAACTGCGACGACGTTATGAGTGTCGGCGGCAGGCGCTTTGATGTCGTGCCCCTCGACGAGCGGTGGTGGCGCCGGAGCAGCGCACGCGACCAGTAGAAGCAACGTGGTCCGCATCATGGACTCGCGCAGCTATCGATCGTGCGCCTTATCGACGTTCGCATGGCACGAGTCGATCACCTAGATCGAATTGGATGTCGCACTTGAGATGCTGGGATGGCGGGTAGGTTGCTACCCATCGCGAGGTGGCCGTCGCCGATGAAGCAGCGACACACTACAATCAGATCATGGTTCGTCACGCAGCACTGATCGCAGTCGCGGCGACGGCCTGCTCGGGCGGTTCCTCGCAACCGCCAACGGTCAACTTCGACATCGCGTTTGTGACGTCGACGAGCACACCGCCGATGGCGCTTGGCGGATTGGCTGGTGCAGATGCGATCTGTGCTGCGGACGCGAAGAATACGGCGTGAGCTGCTGTTGCGTCGGTTCGCGCGTTGGACGCGCTTAGAACGACAACCGGAAACCGAGTCGCGCCGTTAGCGGCGCGTAGTACGCAGTTGGCTTGTGGAAGTCGGGATTGCGGGCAATCGGCTGGTTCGTGCCAAGGCCGTCGCTGAGGTCGACCTGCTTCGCCCAGATTGCATCCGAGTAGCTTCCACCTGAGATCGGGTTTGCCGCGTTAAAGAAGGACCCCGACGCATATGCATTGTCGACCTGGTATGTCGCTTGTTGATCGAAGACATTGAGCACGTCGACGTAGAGCTGAGCGGTCATGCCATGCGCGAGCTGTCGCCGGAGCTCGACATGCATGTCGAGCTGCTCGGTAAACGGCGTGCGCCCGAACGCAGCTTGCGGCAGTAGGATCGATTCGTTCGTGCCGCCGTAGTAGCTCGGCGCGAGTGCGAGCTCCGGGGTGCCCGATAGTGCCCGTAGACGGCCGCCGATCACGAGGGAGGTGCGTTGGCCGAACGGCGTCGTGTACGAAGCATCGAGCTTGAGGTAATGCGGCCTATCCTGAGGCAGCAGCCCAAGCCGGTTCGCGAGAAGCTCGATCTGATCGTATTGCGTGCTCGCGTTGGGCTGCACGTCGTTATCGAGATACGAGATGCTCCCCGGGTAGTCGCCATACGTACGTGAATATGTATAGGAGGCGAGCACGTACAAGCGCGAGAACCGACGCGCGATCGAGAGCTCGAGCGCATCGTAGTCGCGGGTCGGCCGGTCGAAGATGTGCGCGGGGCCTTCGCCAGGGTTTGCGAGCGTCAGCGCAGACGTGCCGTAAAGCGCGACATCCTCGATCGCCCGGCCCAGCCGCCGATCTTGGACCGACGCGGTGACCACCGTGCTGCCGAACGCGCGCCGCGCGCCGACGATGAGCTCGTCGCTGTATTCGCCGCGCAGGTCGGGGGCCGCGCGAAGCGGTGCCTGGCTGTACAGCAGCGGCCCGAAGCCGGTGCTCTCCTGGTAGCTGGCGATGCCGCCGGTGAGCTCGGCGATGTCCAGCGGGACTTGTTCGAAGTAACGGCCCCAGTGCGCGAACAAGGACGACCGTCCGTCGTTGGTCGGATCGTACGTCACACCGACGCGAGGAGCGATCTCGCCGTCGACGTGGATGAGGTCGGACGGAAGCTGCTCGCCGGTGAGCACGAGCGCCGTGGTGGCTGCGGCGCTGCCGTACTCGATGTGCTGATCTTCGTAGCGGATGCCGGCGTCGATCAGAAGATTCGGTTTGACCCGCCAGACATCGCGCACGAACGCGGCCTCGTCGGTAGCGGTGTATGTCTCCTCTCCGTCAGCAAGACTCGTCACGTACTCGCAAGCCACCTGGCGTGGCTGCGCTCCAGGTGACGTTGCTGGCACTTCACACGTGCGATCGAACCGTGGATCTGTCGTCCCGGGAGGGGCGAATCGCACGAACCAGTCATCGAGGGACATCGCAAGGCCAGGGTACGCGTATTGGTAGTAACCGCCCGAATAGGTTTTCGCGAGATCGCTTTCGCGCGACTCACCTTCAACGCTGATCTGCATCACGTGCTCGCCCAGTGCTTCGACTCGCGCGCTCACCGCGACGCGAGCAGACTTGCGATCTTCGATGTCGTGCAACAGCAAGCCGGGGCCGCCGATGAAGTAAGTAGCCGGTCCGGGACAGTTCGTGATCAGCGGATACGGATCGCCTCTGCCGCCATCCGCACAAGCCTCCTGAGCTGTCGCCGATTCGTACTTGGCGATACTGGCGAAGCTCTCGGTCGAGTCCAGGATCTGCGGTGTGTTTGCGAGGCTCGGATCGTACGGGAGAATCTGGTTGTCGTCGCGGTGCCAGCCGAACGACGCTTCGAGCTCGATCCGATCGTCGAGCCAGCGTGACCGCCAATGCGCGCCGAGATCCGTTGTCAGCTCGTCAGTGCGTGTACCCGCCGATGCTACGCCGATGATGGCCGGATTCGCCGTGCGATACGGCGTGACGATCGCGGTGAGCGTGCCTTGATGCTCGGGCGTGACTGCACCATCGATGCGCGCGATCGTGTTGTACGTCGTGGTCGGCGCTTCGCGGATCTGAGTGTCGACTACCTGCGTGATCGGAAACCCGGTCTTCGGGTCGACGTCGGGCACACCGTTCTGATCGCGATCGACCTCCATGCGTACGGTGCGCGTGTAGTCGGTTCGCGTCCAGAAGGGTGCGAAGCCTGCGAAGAACCACAGATGGTCCTTCACGATAGGCCCGCTCAACGTGCCACCGGCGTCGGCAGCGTAAGCGAGGTCGCTGGTCGCGCTGATCGTCTGCGGATACGTCGGGATCGGTTTCGGCGGCGCTACGAGCCAGCTCGGCGAGTACGTGGCGAAGACGCTACCGTGCCAGTCGTTCGTGCCGTGTTTCGTGACCGCCTCGATCGGCGCGCCGGTCGACGTCGCAACGTCGGGACCCGCGCCGCCGCTGATCGCCCGCACCTGGTCGATGAACTCGATCAGGACAGGCTGACCGACGTTGCCGTACGTGATCCCGGTGACGTCGATGCCGTCGATCGTGTACCGATTCTCGAGCGACGTCGCACCGGCGAAGGCGGTACCGTAGCCGTCGTTCTGCGCACCGGGCGTGGCGCCGAGCACGGCGTCGAACGTGCGGCCGACGAGTGGGATCTCGGTCGCGTAGCGGCGACCGAATACGGTGGCGAGCTCGCTCGAGTCGGGATCGACACCGCCGAAGCTCGCTGTGGCGCTCGCGTCGACATGCACGTGTCGTCGCTCGCGGATCCGACCCGCAAGATCGACGACGATCACGATGTAGTCGCCCGGCAAGAGCTGTGGCACTCGGAACGTACCGTCTCGCGTGGTTCGCGCGCGGGCCGCGCCGGCGATGACGAGCCATCCTGCTGCGGGCCGATGCGTGCTCGGGTCGAGGACGCGACCCTCGATCGCGCCGGTCACGCCAGATTGCGCGTGCGCCGAGCCGAGCCCCAGCGCCACGAGCAACACAGCAAGCCGCCGCCACATCGCGACACCATCGCTCGACTCGAAGCCGGATTGGGCTTGATGACGCTGACATCGCCGTGACCGTGCGCCGCAAGAGATGTCGCAGGTCGATCACGAAGGAGGCCGGGTACCGTGAAACCCAGGCACGTGATTCGTACCGGTTTGAGGTATGTACATTCACCCGATGGTGTCCGTCGTCGATCCGATCGAGAGCGTCTCCGCGCTGGTCCAGACCGCGGTCGCCGCAGCATTCGGTGACGAGTATCGCGGGACCGATCCGCAGGTGCGTCGTTCGGATCGCGCCGACGTCCAGGCCGATGTCGCGATGCGGCTCGCCCGCCAGATGAAGCAGCCGGCGACGGCGGCCGCAGCCAAGATCATCGCGGCGATCCCGCCGAACGACGTCATCGAAAGAATCGAGCTCGCTGGCCCGGGCTTCCTCAACATCACGCTGCGCCGCGACTGGCTCGCTGCCGCCGCGACGCAGGCCGATACCGATGCGCGGCTCGGAGTCCCGTTGACGACGCACGCCGACCGGGTCGTGATTGGGCTTGATCCGATCCCGTAGACGGGTTGCTTACGCTGCCAACTGATTCTCCGCTGCTCGCTGCCTCTCGTACCGCGCCGGGCTCACGTAGTCGATAGACGAGACCCGGCGCTGCTGGTTGTAGAAGACCTCGATCTAGTCGAACAGCCGGGCTGAGTGATCAGCGATCCGCGCACCACGTCTTGACGCCGGCACCGGTAAGCGAGAAGCGGGGGACATGCACGCTGCAGTGCGCAGCCTCGAACGCATAGCAGGCGGGCGGCTCGTCGTCGCGCGTGCCGCAGACGAGGTACTCGCCGATCCGCTCGTGCGGCGGAGGTTCCTCGGCCTCGTCGGCACCACGGGGCCAATCGCGCTTCAACACGCGCCAGACCGGAAGCTCGGTGCGCAGGACGAACGCGTCGCCGTTGAGGTTGGGTGCGTGCGTCGCGCCGATGTAGTAGCGCGGCGTTCCGGCCCGGCCGTCGCAGCAATTGCTGGCGCCCCACGTGGCGCCCGTGAGGTCGAGCACCGAATCGTAGGCGGACACCCACCACTTGTCGCCATACGGCAGCGCCAGCGCGTACGAGCGGGACGGATGGTCGCCGGCCACGTACTTCGTGACGATGTCGGTGACGAGCACCCGGCTCGCGCCGAAGCGGTCGACCGCGCGACAATGCGCGACGACCCGGACGTTGTCGATTGGCGGCGACGGCATGTAGCGCTGCTCCAGCTGCGCGCACGCGACGGACAGCGATGGATACGGCCCGATCATCGGCGTCACGACCGGCCCCGGCGGCGGATCCGCGTGCGCGGCTCGCGCGGCGAGCAGCAACATGGCCACGACGAGCGCCCGCATGCGGACCAGACGCGCGCCGGCGACGAAATATTCCATGCGTCACTTGTTCGACGCTCGCGCGGTCAGCTCCGCGTCCGCAGCGCGGATCGCCAGCTGCGCGCGCGCGACGAGCACCGCCAGCTGCCGGAGGCGCGCGTCGTCATTCGGTGAACAGACGTGGGTCTTTCAAGTCGAACCGCAGGTGCAAGACGATCGAGCCGGTAGTCGTGATCCGCGGCGGCTCGATCGCGCGCAGGTTGTTCAGCACGCAGTTCGCCGTCGCCTCGTCGGGCGCGCCCGAGATCGACGGCACGACCATGCGACCGTCGACGATCGCGATCGGAACCGTCATGAGGAACGTGCCGAAGCCGTCGAAGCAGGCAAGAAGCTCGTCTCGGCGCGTGGAGACCAACGTCGGCAGCCGCCAGCGGAGTCCCCGCACCATCTCGCCGGTGATGTCCATGGCGTCGACGGCGACGCGGCGGAGAAATTGCGGCTCCCGCACGAACGTGCCGCCGCCGCTGCACGGGTTCGGAGGGCACTCGAGCCTCGTCGTGACAAGTTCGAACCTGATCTCGCGAATGGTCATGCAGCCCCACTCGTCGGGGCCGCTCGTGCGCCGCACGTAGAAATCGCGCGTGGGGGGCGGCAGCGGGACGTCGCTCGTGAGTTGCGCGACCAGCCGCTCGTCTTCGGCCGACGGTGGCGCGGGGATCGGCGTCGCGGGCATTGACGTCGGCCGCGGCGGCACGGGCGTCGGCGTCGCGGGCGCGGCGCACGCCGCGAGCAAGCAGGTCCAAACGAAAGCTCGCACACGCGTGAGACACCACCGGCGGTACGCGGTTGCTATCCGCGCATTCGAGCCCGGTGCATCATGACGTTCGACCGACTACGTCCGCGCGACGCCCGACAGGCTGATCATGTAATCGCGCCGCTCGCCCGCGCGGACGAAGTCCTGGATCGCGCGCGCGAGCGTTGCGCCGACCAGACCGATCATCGGCAAGTGCTCGCCGCCTTCGCAGGTCGCCTGGCCGGCGACATCCTCGCGATCGGGAACGAAGCGCTCGTCCCAGCGGACGAGCCCGAACGTACCGTCGCCGGCGAGCGCGGCGTGGACGAGCGGAATCCCGGCCGCACGCGCGGCAGCCGCGAGCGCGAGCCGGCTGTCGGCATTGTCGAAGCAATCGACCGCGAGCGTGCAGCCGGCGAGCAGCTGTGCGGCATTGGTCGCCGCCAGCCGCACGCCCATCGCCTCGGCCTTCGCGCCGTAGAAGTTCGAGAGCTGCAGGCGCACGGCCTCGGCCTTGTTCTTGCCGACCGATTGCTTCACGAACCATTGCGCGGCGAGGTTCTTCGATTCGACGCGATCGAAATCGACGAGGCGCAGCTCGGCATCGACGTTGCGGAGCAGCTGCACCGCCGTCGAGCCGAGCGCGCCGACACCGCACACGACGATCCGTGCCGTCATGCGGCGCCGAACGGGACCTTCGGCCGCAGGTAGATCCGCTGCTCGCCCTCGGTGCCGCGCAGGCGATCGATCACGAAGTGATCGAACGCATTCGGCGCGAGCTGCGCGACGTGCAGACCGCGCACGCCGCCCGAGCGCACGACCTCGACCGCGATGCGACGGATGTCCTCGTCGCTCGCGGCGAAGTCGAGCTCGAGCTCGTAGTCGGCCGACTGGCCCTGGTAGGTGATGTTGAGGATTGCCATGTCAGTCTTCCTTTCCTTCCACGCCCATGCCCGAGGCGAGCCGCAACAAGGCGGCCCACCACGGTTCGGGTGAAACGGGTCCGTCGCGGTCGATCGTCACGCGGGGCGCGACGACGCAGTAACGCATGACACGACCGAGCGCGCTCTCGATCGCTTGCATCGTCGATTCGTCCTCGGCGGAGAACGCCGCCGGTCCGACCGGATGCGAGTGTGCGATCGCGTCGAGCTCGCCGCGGTGTCGCCAGATCGCCTCCCAGCGCGCGCGCGAATCGGGGAGGGCAGCCGCGCTGTCGGACGCGTCGGCCCACAGGATCGCGCCGCCGCGGCCGATCAGGAAGCAGACCTCGCGCATCGCTGTCACGCTCGCCTCGTGATGTTGAGTCGGCCGGTCTCCATCGCCTCGCGCACCACCGACGGCATCGCGTCGAGGGTCAGCACGCGGTACTCGCCGTCGTGGCCGAGGCACACACCCGGGTCGATCACTTGCAGCGTCTCGGCGTCGACCATCGACAGGATGCGCGTGCCATCGACCTCGTACGTCACGTCGAGGCGCAGGCCCCGCTCGAGGCGGCGGCAGCTCAGCATGCGGGCCTTCGCGCCGTCGAGCGCGTCGTCGGCGCGCTGCACGGGATCGCCGTGCCGCCCGATCGCACGCGCGGACTCCGCGGTGGTCGCAAGGCGCAGCTCCTTCGCGCGCTGCGCCGCTTCGGCCTCGGCGCGTTGCCGCTCCGCGGCGAGCTCGGCGATCCA
>DATJXL010000138.1:0-3798 GCA_035500135.1 Kofleriaceae bacterium | reverse complement strand
GCCGGCCGCGAGGGAGCGCAGCAAGCTGCATGCGCTCGTGCCCGCCCGCGACGATGCCGGCGCGCCTCCGTGCGCTGCGACCGGCGCGCCCCAACGCACGCGCCGGTTGCCGTGGGCCGACCTCCTGCGCCGCGTGTTCGCGAATGATGTCTTGCAGTGCTCGTGCGGCGGTCGCCGCAGCGTGATCGCGGTGATCACCGATCCGGCCGTCGCGCGCACGCTGCTCGCGGTGCTCGGACTCCCGCACGAGCCGGTGGCGTTCGCACCCGCGCGCGATCCGCCGCAGGTCGAGCTCGAGTTCGTCGAATCCCCATAGTCCGCCGATCTCGAAATCGATCGAGCACGGGACCGATCTGCGCTCGCGCCGGAGCGGCGTGCGCGGCCTTACCGCTTCTTCGCCGTCCCCGCAACCTCGCGGCGACGGTGCGAGGGCAGGGCGGTGCGCGGCGACCGCCGAGACCCCGCTTGAACCTCCTCGCCGCAGTAGGCCTGCTAAGGAACGGGGAGGACTTCGATCTCCCCGTTGCTGGACAGGCACGCGAGGTTTCGGCTCTTGCGATCGAACGCGATCGCGACGACGTCGGTTAGCGCGTGGGCGATCCAGACCGTTTCGAGAACCTCGACGTTCGATGGGCCGCGATGGTTCGGTGACAGGAAGTCGACGCGCAGTCTCATGTGCGTGCCTTGCAACGGATCGGGATACGCGAACGCCGCCCTCGCCCCCGCGTCGTCGAGCGCGACCGCGCGGGCACGACCCGGATGCGTGATCAACGCCGGTTCCTTGACATCGACGCGGATCGCGCCGAAGCCAGCATCAGATCCCGGTCCGGTCATGACCATGCGTCGCCCGAGCCGATCGAACGCGAAGCTGCTGGGTGTCCGATCTGCTGGTTGATCGAGCCAGTTGTCGTGGAGCCACCTGTCGGTCAAACAGGTCGATCACGATCCAGCCGCGCCCGAGCTGGCTCGGGAGGCGTCGGTTGAAGCCGATCGCGACGAGATTGCCATGAGCGGACAACGCGGCGCTCGTCACGCCCGCCGAAGCGACGCGACTCTTGAGGCCGGGGAACTTCCAGGTGCGCTCGCCGCGGGTGGTCGCGGCGAAGACTTCGAGCTCGGTCACCACGACGAGGCACTCTCCATTCGCGGACAAGCACGCCGCGACCGGAACGATCCGGTCGGTTCGTCCGGGCGGCATCGCCCGCGGCTGAAAGTCGACGTCGCGCTGCTCGACGAGGGCTCCATCGCGATGCCACGCCAGCGCGCCGCGATCGTCGAGCCAGACGATACGGCCGTCGTCGAGCCAGCGGACGTCCAGCCCATGAGCAGAGGCGAGGTCGTGCGCCACCCGACCGCGCGCGTCGTGCGACCGCACGACGCCACGAAGGCAGGTCACGAGCCCTCCACCGTTGGGTGCCCAGTCGATGCGCGCGCCCATGACGAAGCCGATCCTAGCAGCCAGGGCGAAGCGCAGATGCTGCCTCGTCGGTCTCACGTGGAGTCGTCGGAAAAGTCATGGACGGCGAGCGAGATCGCGAGAGCGCGCCGCGCGATAGTCGCGGGGTGGAGCAGCGGCCCTCCTGGTTGATGGTCTCGGGGTCCGATATCTTCGCGCGACTGCTTTCGGTAGCCCGCGGGTTGCGCAGCCGCCCGGGTTCGACGCGCTTCCTCGAGCAGGTCGTTGCGATGGCCGCACGCGGCCCCGACGCCGAGCTCGAGCCTACCTTCGCTGTCTGGCTCGGGATGGCCACCGCGGTCATTGCCGAGCAGACCCGCCTGCTGCTCGCAGCGTGTCGGCACGACGAGCCCGATGCCGAACAGCGGTTCTTCGCGGCACTGTTCTATGCGATCGAGCTCGTGACCGAGGGCGACCGCCACTACGCAGCGGGCGCGCGCGCGATCGCTAGCGGAGAGCTCGCGCTCGAGGGCGTGATGCGCCAGCGCGCCCGCGACGCGGCGACGATCGAGCTCGAACAATCGCTTCTCGCCGACGATGCGCGCCTCGCGAGCAAGCTCGTCGACGCGCACGCGCAATGGCCCGACGAGCTGCCGCACTTTGAGGCGGGCGATGTGATCGTGGCGCTGCCGAGCGGCTCTCAACTGGCTGCGGATCGCCCGCCGGCCGGCCCCGCCAACTCGACGAGCGAGCGGTTCCGCGCTCCCGGCGACCGCCGCCCGATCCATGAGCTCTACGTCGCGTGGGCCGCCCGCCAGGGCTGGCGGATCGACCTCGAGGCCGAGGGCTACTTCAAGATGTACAGCGGCGACCGCATCATCGAGATCACGCTGGTGCCTGCGCCAGGCCGCGATACCTACGTGACGATCCGCATCGTGGCGCGAAACCCGACGGGGAAGTTCGTGGCTGGCCGAGCCCGTCGCCCCGCCCCTGTGCTGCCGCGGGCGACCCGTGCGCAGCCGCCGCGCGGCGAGCCGGTCGCGCTGCGCCGACCTTCAAGCCTGGTGTGCGACCGCGGTGTGCTCCTCGCCGCGACGGCCGACGGGCTCGTCGCGATCGATCCGGCGACGCGCGAGATCCGGAAGCTCGCCGCCGACGACGGCACGTTCGCGAGCTCGGCCCCACTCGCTCGCACCGCACTCGCGCTCGATGGCGACGCGCTATGGGTCGCGCTGGCCGACGCACGAGCAATCCGCCAGGTCGATCTCGACGCCGCGCGCACGGTCACCGCGATCGACGGCGTGCGAGCGACAGAGCTCGCGCTCGCCGACGGCATGCTCTACGCCGCCAGCGCGACAACGATCATCGCGATCGATCCCCGAACCCGCGAGCACCGAGCGATCGCGCAGAATATCGTGACGTTGATCGCCGGGCTCGCCGTGGGCGGCGCCACGCTCTACGTCGCCAAGGCAGAACGTATGCGCGGGGACGCGGTTGTCGCGATCGATCGCGCGTCGGGCGAGGTCGTCCCGGTCGCAAAGGTTCCGGCGCCGATCCGGAGCCTCGTGTGCGATGGAAAAGTGATCTACGCAGGACTGGTCGGCGGGATCGTGCGAGTCGGGCTCGACGGCACGATCGAGTCACTGGCCGGCGCCAAGGGTTTCGCCCCGGGCATGCGCGATGGCGGCTCCGCGGACGCGAGCATCGGCATCGCGCGCGGGCTCGCGCTCGACGGAACGGGCGGGCTCTACTTCCTCGACGACGGCGCACTGCGCCGGCTCGACCTCGAGCGCCGCGAAGTGGACACGATCGTCGCCGCCGTGTCGGGCTGACACCGCAGCCGCGCAAATGACGGTAGCATCGCCGTCATGAAGGGCCTGCTCGCCTTGCTCAGCCCGCCGAACGTGTTCACCGCGTTCGCCGATGCGCTCGCCGGACTCGTCGTGTTATCTCTGGCTGATGCCGTGGCCGCTGTCCGAGCTGCGGACACGGCGGATCGGAACGTTGCGATCGCACGTGCGTCGATCGCGGCGCGGAACTTCCAGTACGCGCGTGCGTGCTTGCGGGTGGCGTCTGCGAGAGAACGTCCGGCGCGGCCGGACAGCGGCTCGCCGGCTATCGTCGCCGGACCCCGGAGCGCACGGTGCTGCACGAGCTGGTCGCGCGACACGCGCAGACGATGCTGGCCGAGCTGCGCGACGCCGACCCCGAGGGTGGCGGGTTGCCGCGTTACGTCGAGCGCGAGCTGTCGGCATATCTGCGGTGCGGCGTGCTCGCGCACGGCTTCGCGCGCGTGCGATGCCAGGCGTGCGGCGACGAGATCGTCGTGGCGTTCAGCTGCAAACGACGAGGCATCTGTAGCTCGTGCACGTCGCGGCGGATGGCCGACACGGCGGCGCACT
>DATJXL010000137.1:0-13826 GCA_035500135.1 Kofleriaceae bacterium | reverse complement strand
CTTCGGATCGACCTTCGCGAGCGCCGGGATGTAGTCGGCGTTCGAGCCCTCCTGGAGGCCCTTGTACTTGTCGTAGGCGGCGTTGAGCACGGCCGGGACCTGGCCGCGCGCGACACCCGGGTTTCCGGTCGCGATGCTCGCCGCCGGGTATCGACCTACGGCCAACTCGGGCCGGCGTGGCCATTGCAGCTCGAACGCGACCGGAGGTCGACATGACAACGTCGAAGCAGAGAGCGATCGCCGCGTGTACGGTGATCGCCGCCGCGGTCGCGACCAGCATCGCGTCGGGACAACCGGCGAAGCCCGCAGATCCGATCCAGGTCGCGCTCCAGAACGCGTACGACGGGCTCAAGAATCTTCAGGAGGGCTCGAACGCCGACTACATCCCGGCGCTCGCGAAGGTCGATCCGAAGCTGTTCGGGATCGCGCTGGTCACCGTCGACGGCAAGGTCTACACCGCAGGCGACGTGAAGTCGGAGGTCTCGATCCAGTCGATCTCGAAGGTGTTCACGATGGCGCTCGTGTTCCAGGAGAAGGGCGAGGACGCGGTGCGCGACAACATCGGCGTCGACGCGACCGGCCAGGCGTTCAACTCGATCGTCGCGGTCGAGCAGAACAAGGGGTCGGAGATGAACCCGCTCGTCAACGCCGGCGCGATCACGACGACGAGCATGGTCCAAGGCGAGAACGAGCCGGCGATCTGGAACACGATCCTGAACACGTACGACGCGTACGCCGGCCGCCGCCTCACCGTGAACGAGGACGTGTATCGCTCCGAGGCCGCGACGAACCAGCGCAATCAAGCGATCGGCATGCTGATGTTCGCCTACGGCCACATCAAGACCAAGCCGCTCCAGGCGGTCGACCTCTACACGAAGCAATGCTCGGTCAACGTCAACGCGGTCGATCTCGCGACGATGGCCGCGACGCTCGCGAACGGCGGCAAGAATCCGGTCACGCACAAGAGCGTGCTCGAACCGCGGTTCGTGCCCGGCGTGCTCGCCGTGATGGCGACCGCCGGCCTCTACGATGACTCCGGCCAGTGGCTGTTCGCGACCGGTCTGCCCGCGAAGAGCGGCGTCGGCGGCGGACTGATCGCGGTCGTGCCGGGCAAGTTCGGCATCGCCGTGATCTCGCCGCCGCTCGACAAGGCCGGCAACAGCGTGCGCGGTCAGCGCGCGATCGAGCAGGTCGCGAAGGCGTTGCACGCGAATCCGTACGCGTCCGAGCCGGCGCTGAACCTGTGATGCGACGAACGCTCCACATCGGTGCGGCGGCGATCGTGGTCGCCGTGGTCGCCGTGGTCGCCGCGGCGGGCGGCGGCGCGCCACCTGCCCCGCCCGCGCCGTACGCGATCGACGACGCGCACGTCCACCTGACGAACTACATCCAGGAGGGCATCGGCGCGCGCGATCTGTTGCGCGTGATGGGCAACCAGGTCGGGCGCGCCGTGCTGTTCGGGATCCCGCTGCAGCAGATGTGGTCGAGTCGCGTCGACCGCGGCAAGGCGCCGACCTACTACCTCGACAGCGATTCGCCGCTCTATTACTACTCGTTCACCGACGCGTACATCGCGATGGCGTACCTCGGACTGAGCAAGACCGAGCGCGCGCGGTTCGATCCGATGATCACGGGCTTCAACCCGGCCGACATGTACGCCGCCGATCACGTGCGGCGCGTGTTGCAGACGTTTCCGGGCGTGTTCGAAGGCATCGGCGAGTTCTCGCTGCACAAGGAGTTCGTGACGTCGAAGATCGCCGGCGATCCGCCGAGCCTCGAGGATCCCGCGCTCGATCGCCTGTTCGGACTCGCCGAGGAGGCCGGGCTGGTCGCGCTCGTCCACTGCGACATCGACACGCCGTTTCCCAAGCCCGGCGCGCCGCCGGCATACCTCGACGGCATCGTCGCGCTGTTCAAGCGCCACCCGCACGCGCGCATCATCTGGGCGCACATCGGGCTCGGCCGGGTCGTGCGGCCGGTGCAGGATCAGGCCGCGTTCGTCGCCGCGATGCTCGACGATCCCGCGCTCGCGCACGTCTCGTTCGATCTGTCGTGGAGCGAGACCGCGAAGTACATCGTCGCCAGCCCGGCGACGATCCGGGTCGTCGCCGATCTCGTCATCAGGCATCCGGATCGCTTCCTGTACGGCAGCGACGAGGTCGCGCCGGCGAATCAGGACGACTACCTCCGCGTCTATCGCCAGTACCAGCCGCTGTGGGACCAGCTCCCGCCGCGCGTGCTCGCGCAGGTGCTGCGCGGCAACTACGAGCGCATCTTCGACGAGGCGCGCCGCCGCGTGCGCGCGTGGGAGCAGAGCGGCGCGGCGCACGCGACGAACCCCGAGCCGGTCGTTCATCGCGCGACCGGACCGGACTAGCACGCACACTCTCGACTCGGCGTGACGCGCTCGCGCGATCGCGCGCTGCGATTCCATCCGCTTGGTCGTGGCGTCGTGCTTGCAGCCCCGCACGATCCATGCGCGGCTCCCGATTCGCGGCAGCGTTCGCGGTGCTCGCGAGCTCCGCGCAGGCTCGCGCCCAGCCCGCAGATCCTGCGACCGATTCGGGGCCGCCGCCGACGAGCGACAAGGTCACGGCCGAGCCGCAATCCGGCTGGGGCACGTACGAGCCAGGGTTCGGCAAGGGCTTCAACGTCGCGAAGACCGAGATCGGCGAGCTCAGCCTGAGCGGCTATTCGCTGTTTCGCTTCATCGACCAGACCGGCAACGACGCGTTCGTCGATCACCTCGGCAACGTCGTGCCGATCGATCGCCGCCTCGATCTCACGCTGCACCGCATGCTCGTCTATCTCAACGGCTGGTTCTACGACCGCAAGTTTCGCTTCAATACGACGGTGTGGGCGATCTTGTCGACCCAGCAGGTCAACGTCATCGGCTCGCTCACCTACCTGTTTCACCCCGCATTCGCGCTCACCGCGGGCGTGTACGGATTGCCCGGCGACCGCTCGCTGCAGGACATCTGGCCGTACTTTCTCGGCACCGATCGCGTGATGGCCGACGACTTCTTCCGGCCCGGCTTCACGTCGGGCATCTGGGCGAGCGGCGAGCCCGTGCCGGGCTTGAAGTACAAGGCGATGGTCGGCAACGGCCTCAACCAGGTCGGGATCAAGGCCGGGCAGCTCACCCGCCAGCTCGCGACCTCCGCGAGCGTGTGGTGGATGCCGACGACCGACGAATTCGGCGACCGCGGCGGCTTCGGCGACTGGGAGATGCACGACCGCGTCGCGACCCGCATCGGCGTGTCGTTCACGCACAGCCGCGAGAACCGGCAGGATCAGATCGCGACGCAGAGTCCGGACAACAACTCGATCCGGCTGTCCGACAGCGTGAACGCGTTCCAGACCGGCGCGCTCGCGCCCGGCGTGTCGCTGCTCGACGCGACGTACTGGCTCGCCGCGGCCGACGCCGGCTTCAAGTATGAAGGTCTTCACGTCCAGGCCGAGTACTACTACCGCGTCATCGATGACCTCTATGCCGATGGCCCGCTGCCGCTCGGTCGCATCGTCGACCACGGCTTCTACGTGCAGCCGTCGTACTTCGTCGCCCCGCGCAAGCTCATGCTGTACGGGATCACGTCGGTGATCTTCGGTCAGTTCGACACCCCGTGGGAGGCCGGCGGCGGCGTCAACTACTACCCGTTCAAGTCGCGCAACTTCCGGTTCAACGCGCAGGCCGACTGGGTCCATCGCTCGGCCGCGAGCAGCTTGTTCGGCTACTACGTCGGCGGCCAGACCGGCATGACGCTGTCGTCGTCGCTCGATCTGCTGTTCTGACCGCGGACCGTCACGAGACCAGCGCCGCGACGGTCTCGCGCACGCCGGGATAGCCGAGCTGGTAGCAGCGCCACCAGCCGAGCATCATCGTGCCGTGGCCGATGAAGATCGCGACGTGACTCCACATCTCGACGACGTCGGCGTTCTGCTTCGTGTAGCGCCGCCAGTGAAACGCCTCGTCGACGAGGCTGTACACGAACGACATCACGGTGAACACCATCGCGGGCACTGCGGCGGCGTGCCACGTGTACGCGGCCGACAGCAGCACGCAGCTCGCGACGCCGCACGCGATCGTGATGTGGTGCACGAGCTGCTCGCCGCCGCGCAGCGCTTCCTTGTAGATCGTGCGGTGACCGATCGTATCGATCGCGATCGCGACCGCGAAGATCGCGGCGCCGCCCGGCACGAGGTAAGCCTCGGCCGGCCACGCGACGCCACGTGCGCGGCCAGTCAGCACGAAGCCACCGGTCGCGCCGACCAGGCCGAGCATCGTGCCGACCCACGCGAGATAGACGAGCCAGTCGGCGCGCTCGAACTGGCGGATACGGCCGACGTAGATCGCGAGGCGATTAGACATCGCGGAGCTCCAGGAAATAGTTGGGAACGTGCACGCGCGCGCCGAACGCGCGCACGGGAAGGGTCACGAGCACGCGCAGCGCGGCGCCGGCCACGCGCGCGAGCTTGAACGGAGCCGGCACGAACGCGCGAGTGCCGCGCGCCGCCGCGCGCGCGATGCGCGAGCCGATCGCCGCGTACACGCTGCGAGCCGCGCGTGCGGCGATCGCGGCGCGCCACGGCAGCGCGCGCGTGCCGCGGTCGCCCGAGCGGTAGTAGCGATCGGCGAGCGCGAGCACGTCTGCGACCGCCCGTGCGACGGGCACGCGCGCCGAGGCCGGCAGCGGGCCACCGAGCTCGGCTGCGAGCCCGCCGGCGCCGTGGCGGGCGAGCAGCGCGTCGGGCACGTACAGCCGGCCGCGCGCCCAGTCCTCGGCGACGTCGCGACACACGTTCGTGAGCTGCATCGCGATGCCGAGGTGCGCGGCGTGGCGCAGCGCGCGGTCGTCCGACACGCCGAACACGTGCGCCATCATCAGCCCGACGACGCCGGCCACGCGATACGCGTACGCGATCAGATCGTCGATCTCGCGATAGCTGGTGCCGTGCACGTCCATCGCCATGCCCGCGAGTAGCTCGTCGGGATAGCGGCGCGGGATGGCGCGCTCGCGCACGACCGCGCCGAACGCGGCGAGCACCGGGTCCGACGCCGTGCCGGCATACGCGTCGTCGAGCTCGCGACCGAGGCGCGCCAGCGTGCCCGCGTCGGCCGGTGCATCGTCGACTGCATCGTCGGCGCGCCGGCACCACGTGTACACGATCGCGGCGGCGTCGCGCGTGCCGCGATCGAGGAGCCTGCTCGCGAGCGCGAAGCTCTTCGAATGGTGCGCGATCGTCGCGCGAGCGACGACGATCGCGGTCACGGCACGGCCTCCGCGAGCTCGCCGGCAACCGCAGCACGGTCGTCGGCAACCTCCAGCCCGAAGTCCTTCGCGATGCACGAGAACGTCGCCTTCGCGCCGTTGATCACGCCGGGCACGCCCGCGCCGGGATGCGTGCCGGCGCCGACGAGGTACAGACCCGGGATGCGCTTGTCCCGGTTGTGCGGGCGAAAGTACGCGCTCTGCCCGAGGGTCGGCGCGACGCTGAACGCCGAGCCGACGTGGCTGCCGAGCTGGTCGCGAAAGTCGGTGGGCATGAACTGGCGGCGCACGACGACGTGACGGCGCACGTCGGGCAGCAGGCGATCGAGCGAATCGAGGATGCGATCGCCGTAGGCATCGCCAATCTCGCTCCAGTCGAGCGGCGCGTTGCCGAGGTGCGGCACGGGCGAGAGCACGTAGAACGCGCCGCACCCGGCAGGCGCGAGCGACGGATCGGTGACGTGCGGCGCGTGCAGGTACAGCGAGAAATCGTCGGGCAGATCGTGGCCATGAAAGATGTCGTCGAGCAGGCCGCGGTAACGCGGCCCGAACACGACCGTGTGATGCGCGACGCGATCGCGGTAATCGATGTCGGTGCCGAAGTACAACACGTACAGCGACATCGACCACCGCATGCGTTCGAGCCGTCGGCGCGACTTCGCGGCGCTCGGCTCCGCCGCGTAGAGCTTCGCGTAGGTGTGATGAACATCGGCGTTCGACACCACGAGGTCGAACGGCTCGTCGGCGCGCGCGTCGGTGGTCACGAGGTGCTGCTGGCCCGCGACGCGGATGCCGCGCACCGGCGCGTCGAGCCGGAGCTCGCCGCCGAGCTCGCCGAGCAGGCGCACGAGCGCCGCGACGAGCGCTCCGGTACCGCCGCGCGGAAACCACACGCCCCACTCGCGCTCGAGGTGGTGGATGAGCGTGTAGATCGACGACGTCTCGTACGGATTGCCGCCGACGAGCAGCGAGTGAAACGACAGCGCCTCGCGCAGATGCTCGTCCCGGACATACTTCGAGACGGTCGCGTACACCGAGCGGTCGGCGCGCAGCCGCACCAGCTTGGGCGCGACCTTGACCATGTCGGAGAAGCGCAGGAACGGCTGGTGCGCGAGCTTCGCGTAGCCGGTGCCGAACACCTCGCGCGCGTAGGCGGCGAACCGCTCGTAGCCGTCGAGGTCGTCGGGAAAGCGCGCGCGGATCTGCGCGCCCAGATCGCCGTCGTAATCGAGCTGTGTGCCGTCGTTCGTCCAGAACAGCCGGTAGAACGGCAGCACCGGCATCATCTCGACGTAGTCGCGCATGCGGCGACCGCACAGCTCGAACAGCTCCTCGATGCAATGCGGCGCCGTGATCACCGTCGGGCCGGCATCGAACGTGAAGCCCCGGTCGCGATAGACGTACGCGCGCCCGCCCGCCTGATCGCGCGCCTCGAACACGGTGACGCGCATCCCGGCGGCGGCCAGCCGGATCGCCGCGGCGAGCCCACCGAAACCAGAGCCGATGATGGCCGCGCGGAGCGGCTCGGACCTAGACATAGCTCGCCTCCATGCGTGACAGGTCGGCGGCGATCGTCGCGATCGCCGGGTGATCGCCGAGCGCGCCGCGCAGGTCGGCGAGCGCGCGATCGAGCGCGGCGCGAATGCGAGCGCGGCCGAGCTCGGCGGTCGCGCCCGCGATCTCGATCGCGAGCGCGTCGGCGATGTCGACGTGGCCCGCGGCCACCGCGCGCGCGGCTTCGATCGCGTTCGCGCGCTCGGGCGGATCGAGCTCGGCGAGCCACGCCCACGGCCAGGTCGCGCGGGCGGCGGCGAGATCCTCGCGGCCCTTCGCGCGGCGCGCGGCGCACGCGAACGAGCCCAGGTCGTCGAGCATCTGCAGCGCGATGCCGGCCGATTCGGCGAACCCGGCGATCGCGGCGACCGTGTCGGGCGAACCGCCGGCGGCGAGCGCGCCGAGCTCGCCGGCGAGCCGGCACAGCGCGCCGGTCTTGAGGCGCGTGATCGCGGCCACCACGCGCGGCGTGTCCTCGCGTGTCATCTCGGTCACGCGCACCGCGAGATCGAGCGCCTGGCCCTGGTGGCAGCGCACGAGCGAGCGCACCGCGAGCTCGACCGCCCCCGGCAGCTCTAGCTCGGCGAGCTCGGCGAGCGCCCAGAAGTACATCCACGTGCCGGTGTTGATCGCGAGCGGCGCGCCGATCAAGCGGTGGAGCGCGGGTGCGCCCCGTCGCTCGTGCGCCTCGTCCTCGACATCGTCGACGATCAGCGATCCTCCGTGCACGAGCTCGATCGCGGTCGCGACGCGCACGACGAGCTCGGCGGGCGCGCCGCCGGCGAGCGCCGCACCGGCCCGTGCGATCGCGGTACGCCACGACTTGCCCGGGCGCACGAGAAACTCGGCGGCCGGCTGGACGAGCGCGCGCCGCCACAGCGCGGCCGGGACGTCGGTGTCGAGCGCGCACGTGCCGCCTCGCGCGAGCGCGCGACCGAGCGCCGCGATCGTGACGGGCAGCGTGGATGCAAGCGATGTCATGCCTGACTCCTTCCGAGCATGGCGGCGAGCGACAGCCCGCGCGGCGGTTTACCGACGACGATCCGCGCGCGGTCTCGCGCGGTGAGCTCCAGCGAATAGAACCGGCGGATCACGACTTCGGGTAAGCGATAGAACCGCTCGAGCAAGCGATAGCGCTGCGCGGGCGCGAACCAGCCGAACATCATGCGGTTGAGGCGCGCCGCGAACGGCAGCTGGCGCGCGTGCTCGTGCGCGTGCTCGGCGAGCGCCGGCCCGAACAGCTCCGACGCCGGCCGTGCCGCGACGAACGCGGCGAGCCGCGCCGCGATCGGAAACGAGTACCCGGTGACCGGATGGAACCAGCCGCCCGCGTAGCCAGCGACGAGCGGCGCGTGCGGTGCAGGTGGCGCGCACCGCCACGGCAACGCGAGCACGCCGGTCTCCTCGCGCACGACCTCGGCGACGCGCCAGCCGCGCGCGTCGACGTAGTCGGCGATCCCGGCGCGCGCGGCGGCGACGTCGAGAAACGTGCCGTCGGCAAAGTACGTGTCCTCGACGAGCACGCGGTCCGTCGCCAGTGGCAGGACGTAGACGAAGCGAAAGCCGTCGCGCTGCTCGACCGTCGCGTCGATCAGGGTCGGCCGCGCGAGCCCGTGCGGCGCGGCGAGCACGAGCTCGCGGCCGACGAATTTCTGCCAGCCGGCGCGCCCGATCTCGGCTCGGTCCGGCCCGCGCGCGTCGATCACGGCGCGGCCGTGCAGCGCGAGCTCGCCACCGTCGGCCGCGCGCACGACGACGCGCTCGGCCTCGACCGCCGTCGCCGTCGCACGCGTGTACAGCGCACTGCCGTCGTGCGCGAGCGCGGCGCGCACGGCCGTGGCCAGCCGGCGCGACGTCACGCACGCGTACGGCGACGCGAGCCGGCGCCGTAGCGCCGGAAACGCGACGTCGTAGCCGTCCCAGCGTACGTCGATCAGCGGCTCGAGCCACGCGGCCATCTCGGCGCGCGTATCGCCGGCATGAAAGCACCACGTGTGGTTACCGCCGGGCTCGGCGCCGCGCTCGATCATCGCGATGCGCGCGGCCGGCTGGTGCGCGCGCACGGCGAGCGCGATCAACCCGTTCGCGAGGCCGCCGCCCGCGAGCACGTAGTCGTAGTCGCGCGTCACCACGCAAACGCCTCGTGCAGCTGCGCGCGCGCGCGGTGGGCGCGGATCTTGACGTTCGCGACCGAGATGCCGAGGCGCGCCGCGGTCTCGTCCTCGCTATGATCGATGCGCAGCATCACGACGTCGCGATACTTCGGCGCGAGCGCGGCGACGAGCCGATGCGCGATCACGGCGACTTCGCGCGCCGCGACCGTGGCCTCGGGCGACGGCTGCGGATCGACCGGCTCGTCGCCGGGCACCGTGCCTTCGAGCAGCTCGCGCGACCTGCGTCGCTTGCGCAGATAGCCAAACGCCGCGGTCATCGCGATCCGGTACAGCCACGTGCGCAGCTGGGCGTGGCCGCGAAACGAATCGCGGTGGCGATGCGCGAGCAGGAGCGCATCCTGCGCGACATCGTCGGCGTCCGCGCCGTGCACGACGCGCCGCGCGACCGCATACACGTAGTCGCGATCGGCCGGACCGAGCGTGGGTCGGGTGTCCATCAGCTCCCTCTGATCGACACTTCGTCCGCACACCGATTCTGGATGCAGGCCGCAGATCTACTGGAACAGTGTGGCTTCGGCGGCGAGATAGCGGCGAGCCCTGCGCCGCGCCAGCTCGTTCTGCAACCGGCGGTCGGGCCAGCGCTCGAGGTCGGCCGCGAGCACGCGGTGCAGCGCGGCTTCGAACGCCGCGCGATCGTGGCGCGCGACCGCGACCGCGCGTGCGAACGTGACGTCGACCGCGAGCACGCCGCCGTCGCCGAGCTCGCGGGCCGCCGCGAACCGCGCGCTGCCGTCGGGGCCGCCGAGGAACATGCTGCGCGCCGCTTCGAGCGTGCCGAGCACGAGCTCGGCATCGCCATCGTGCGCGAGCGGCGCGAGCTCGACGCAGCGCGCGAGCATGGTCATCACACCATCGAGCTTGCCCAGGCCGCGCACCGGATCGATCGCGATCGCGAGCGCACCGGCCGTCGCGATCCGGCGCACCGCCGGCACGTCGGCGGCGGTCGCCTCGCGAGCGTGCGCGCTGACATCGCCGCGCCACGCCGGCGGAAGCAGGGCGAGGTTGGCATCGCTGCAGTCGCGGAGCAGCCCGGTCAAGCGCGCCGCGATCCGCTCGGCGTCGTCGGCGCGACCGGCGAGCCGCGCGTCTTCCCAGTCGTCGAACACGAACGCGAACGCGTACTGGCACGTCGCGTCGGCGCGCAGCTCCTCGAAGCCGCGATGCGGATACGCGAGCACGAGCGCGTCGAGCTGCACGATCCCGCTCGGCAGCGCGCTGCGCGCGAGCTCGACATCGCGCTCGCGCCGAGCGGCGTCCATCGACGCGTGCACGATGCGATACGTGGTCGACGCCGCCTCGCGATCGACAAAGCCGCCGCACGCGGCGAGCACGAGCAGCCAGCTAGCTCGCACGCGCGAGCTCCCGCTCGGCGGGCCGCGCGCTGCCGTGATCGAACGCCGCGAGCAGCTGCACGCCGCACCGCCACGCCATGCCGAACGCGAACCCGGTGTCGGCGATCGGGCGCGCGCGCTCGAAGAACGTTCGCGCGCGCGAGATCTCGTAACGCACGAGCATCGCGACAGCCGGGCTCGATCGCCGCGCGGCGAGATCGTCGGGGCTCACGCCGAAATGCCGGAGGTCCTCGGCCGGCACGTAGACGCGGCCGCGCCGATGGTCGCCGGCGATGTCTCGCAAGAGCTGCGCGATCGCGAGCCCGATCGACAGCTCGCCCGCGCACGCGTGCAGCTGCGCGGCGCGCCCGCCGGCGATGTTCGCGAGGATCCGCCCGAGCGGCTCGACGGCGCACCGCAAGTACGTGCGCAGCTCGTCGAACGTGGCGTAGCGCGTGCGCTCGAGATCGATGCGACACGCCTCGATCAGCGCCGCGAAGTCGCCGAACGCGAGCGCGTGCTCGTCGACGGCCTGCGCGAGCGCGGCGAACACCGGATGCTCGGCGTGCCCGCGGTACGCGCGATCCAGATCATCTTCCCAGCGATCGAGCTCGCGCGCCCTGCGGCCTTCGCAGCTCGGCTCGTCGACGATCGCCTCGGCACCGTGCACGAACGCGAGCACCGCGCGTGCGTGCTCGCGCGCGCGGCCGTGCGCGAACATCGCGTTGACCGGATAGCATGTTCCCATCATGCGGCTTGGACGCCGCCTCGCGCGATCGCGTTACACGATGCGCTTCGCGATCCGCGCGAGCATCGCCGGCGGCATCGGCTCGACGCGCGTGGTCGCGACGAGCGTGGCGGCGGCGATGAGCTCGGCGATCTCGGCATCGCTAAGCGGGTGCGGGGCGCGCTCCGCGAGGAGCTCGCGCGCGCGACGGGACAGCGGCGGGTGGGTCTTCATGCAGATGTTCGAGTACGCCCAACAGGGCCGCTCGGATCGAGAGCAACCCGCGCCGCACGTGCGCCTTCACGGTGCCGAGCGGAAGGCCAGTCTCTTCCGCGATCTCGCCGTGCGACATCCCGTGGCACGTCGCGAGCAAGACGACGCGGCGCTGGTCGGGCCGCAATCGCTCGAGCGCGCGCGCCGCCTGCGACGCCTCCGCGCACGTATCCGGGCCGTTGCCCGGCGCCGCGACCTGCGGCTCGTCGGCGATCTGCTCGGTCACCGGCCGGCGGCGACGCGTGCGCCGACGGTCGATCAACCGCCGGCGCGCGATCATCGCGATGAACACGGCCTCGCTCGCGATCGCGTCGTCGAAGCGCGCGGCGCTCTTCCATAGATCGACGAAGATCTCCTGCACGGCATCTTCGGCGTCGAGCTCGAAGCGCCGCGCGATCGACCACACGAGGCCGCCGTAGCGGGCGAGGCATTCGCGCATCGCGGCGCGTTCGCCGGATGCCACGCGGGCGAGCAACGTGGGCTCGGGTGCGTCTCGTTCCACGTACCCGATACGCAGCTCCCCCGCGATCAGTTCGCCACCGCGCACGCGGCCAGCAGGCCATTCGGCGCGGCATTGTCGTCGCACAGCAGGACTTGCAACGGGTTATCGCTGGCACCCGTCTTGCCGCCGATCGCAAATGCGGTGAACACGCCCTGGGCGGGCAACGTCACGCTCGGGATCGTCAGCGCGTCGCTGTTCGCCCCGGCCAGGCGCGCCGATACGGCCGACGTCACCGGCGCGGCGGTCGTCGCGAAGCCGAGTGCGTCGATCGGCTGGTTCGTCGCGATGTCGCCGAACGACACGTCCGCGAACACCTTCGTGAACGCCGCGCCCGAGCCCAGCCCGACGTCGACCGCCGGCGTGCCGGGAGACGCGTGGATGAAGCGCAGCTTCGCGTCGCCGTTCGGCGCCGCCGTCGCGTCGTTGAACACGGCGAGGTGGAGGGCAGGATCGTGCGCAGCGGCGCCGCTCGTGTCGAAGTCGCCGAGCGCGAGCACGCTGACGGTCTCGTTGTTGTCGACGCGCACGCCGTCGGTGTCGGGGATCGCGGGGATCGAGCAACCGCTCGCGTTTGCGAGGATCACGCGCACGTCGTAGGAGCCGACAGGCAGATCGACGTATGCGGTGACCGCGGCGTACGTCAGACCATCCTGCACGCCGAGGCCGGCGAGCACCGGCGGCGAGAACTGCATCGTGCCCTGCGCGGCCAGGCAGATATCGACCGCGCGCAGGTCGGGCGAGAGGTGCGCGACGCGAACATGCGCGCGCGACGGCGTGCCGCCGACGATGCTGCACTGCGCGATCAGGCCCGTCGGCGCGGCGTTGTCGTCGCACAGCAGCACGCGCAGCGGCGCCGACGCGTCGCCGATCTCGCCGATCGCGAACGCGGTCGCGATCGCCCCCGCCGGCAGCACGGCCGGCGTGATCGACAGCGCGTCGGTGAGGGTGCCATGCGCGCGTGCCGAGATCTCGATGCCCGGAAGCGGATCGGTCTCGATGTAGCCGCTGTCGGCGGTGGCCGTGTTGCCGTACGCGATGTCGGTGAACAGCGGCTGGAACAGCGCGCCGCCGCTCGTGCCGACGTCGACGTCGGGCGTGCCGGGCGACGCGTGCACGAACCGCAGCTTCGCCTTGCCGGCGTCGACCGAGCTGTCATCGACGTACGCGTGCAAGGTCAGCGGTGTTGCCGAGCCGATCGCCGCGAGCCCTTCGGCCGCGATCGTGATGCTCGCGCCCGGCGGGATGTCGGGCAGCGACGTGAAGTCGGCGAGCCCGCCGAGCGGCGTCGCACAGTCAGCCGAGCCCGGCGCGACGAGCCGCACGTCGTACTGCTCGGCGTCGAGCTGGAAGTACTTCGTGACGCTGGCGTACGCGATACCGGCGGCCATCCCGTTCGTGTTCAGGATCGGGCCTGTGAACTTGCCCGAGCCGTGCGGCGCGACACAGAAGTCGACCGCCGGCGCATCCGGCGACAGATGCGCGACGCGAACCTGCGCCTGCGATCCCGACTCGCTGCTCGCCGCACCGCAACCTGCAACGGCCGCGAGCGACAAGGACCAAACCGTAGTGCGATGTAGCATCGATGACCCTCCTGCCCTGCACTTCGCTCGCACCGCGAAAGCGGATGCAACGGACCGGCAAGCCGCGGAAACGCCTTGTGCCTCGCCGCCTGATATGGCATCAAAGGCCCCGAAACGCGATCGTGGCGGAATTGGTAGACGCGCTGGTCTCAGGTGCCAGTGGGTAACACCGTGGAGGTTCGAGTCCTCTCGATCGCACCAGCTTCTCCGCGCAGTTGCCCGAGTCGGCGATGCGCGAAAGAAGCCTTTTGGGCTTTCTGGTAACTCATCGGCCGGGTCAAGTCTCTCTTCTTGTGTGAATGCCTGACGAGAGAGTTCGGGTTCGGTGTTCATGCCGCAGCGGCGTGATGGTTGGTGAGCAGAGACATGTCGAGATAGACGCGGTCGCTCCAGATGCTGGTGACCTGGAGGGCGA
>DATJXL010000136.1:0-26896 GCA_035500135.1 Kofleriaceae bacterium | reverse complement strand
GGCGCCAGGGACGCCAAGGCGCCAGACGAGGAGAACAAGTACTCTCTTCTGGCGCCTTGGCGTCCCCGGCGCCTTGGCGGTACTCCTACGCCTCGAGCTCGTACGCCCCGAGGGCGGCGGCGTACACCACCTTCACGGGTACGTGATGCAGGCGCGCCGCCGCTGCGCACGCTTCGTACTCGGGCGCGGCGTTGCGCACGATCTCGCCGTCGAGCGCGATCTTGATCGGGATGGTGCCGTACTTCGTCGCGACCTCGACCGTGCGGCGCGCGAGCACGGTGCGCTGGCGCGGCGAGAACCGCACGCCGATCGTCGTCGTCTCGCGCAGGATCGCGGCGATCACCGCGTCGCGCGCGGCGTCGTCGGCGAGCGCCGACAGCGCGAGCGCCGGCCTGCCCTTCTTCATCGTGATCGGCGTCCACCACACGTCGAGCGCACCGGCCGCGAACACGGCCTCGGCCGCGGGCGCGCACAGCTCGGGGCTCATGTCATCGACGTTCGCGTCGATCTGCCACACCGAATCGGCAGGCGCGCGTGCGTCGCGCGGCGCGAGCGCGGTCACGCGCACGACGTTCGCACGGTCGTCGAGGTCGGCGTCGCCGGCGCCCCAGCCGATCGCGACCGGCGTGCCGGCCTGCGCAGGCGTCCACGCGGTCACGCTCGCGGCGAGGATCGCCGCGCCGGTCGGCGTGCACAGCTCGCGCGCGACGCCGCCGTCGACCATCACGCCGCCGGCTTCGCGCAAGACCTCGAGCGCCGCCGGCGCCGGCAGCGGCAGCACGCCGTGCGCGCACGTGATCGTGCCGTGCCCCATCGCGACGCCGGTGCACGTGATCGACGCCGGCTCGAGCCACGCGAGCGCGGCCGCCGTGCCGACGACGTCGACGATCGAGTCGATCGCGCCGACCTCGTGAAACACGACGTCGTCGACGGTCGAGCCGTGCAGCTTCGCCTCGGCGCGCGCGAGGCGATCGAAGATGTCGAGCGCGCGCTCGCGCGTTCCCGAGGTCAGCTTCGCGGCGGCGATCCGCGCGCGCAGCTCGCCGTAATGGACGTGCGGGCGATCGGCGTGAGGCACGTGCGCGTGGCCATCGTGTGCGTGCATCTGCTCGATCTTGTCGCCGTGCTCGTCGACATGGACGTGGCGCTCGTGAGTCTCGGCGCGGAACTTGATCGCGACGAACGAGCCCGACGAGTTCGACGGCGGCTCGGATTGCGCGCGCATCACGCCCGATCGACGCCCGCTCGGCTCGTGGACGTGCGGCGCGACGACGGTGCCACTCGTATCGACCTTGACGTCGACCGCCGAGATGCCGCGCTTCATGGTCCGGTTCGCGGACAGTCGCTTGCGGCCGGCGCCCACCGCGTCGAGCGCGTCGCCGATCGCGTCGACCGGCACGCCGAGATCGATCAGCGCGCCGAGCATCATGTCGCCCGCGGCGCCGCTCGCGCAGTCGACGTGCAGGTGCAGGCCGCGCAGGATGCTGGTCACGGGCGCACCGCCAGCCGCGCGATCCGTACCGCCGCGACCGCCGCGCCGACGCCGTTGTCGATGTTGACGACCGAGATCCCCGGCGCGCATGCCGACAGCAGCGCGCCGAGCGCGACCAGGCCGTCGATCGAGACGCCGTAGCCGACGCTCGTCGGCACCGCGATCATCGGCCGGTCGACCAGCCCGCCGAGCACCGACGGCAGCGCCGCCTCCATCCCGGCGACCGCGACGATCACCTCGGCACCGCGGATGTCGTCGAGCCGCGCGAGCAAGCGGTGCAGGCCCGCGACGCCGACGTCCGAGATCCGGACGACAGGCGCGCCGAGAAACTCGGCGACCAGCGCGGCCTCCTCGGCGACCGCGAGATCGCTCGTGCCCGCGCACACGACCGCGATCTTCGCCGCCGGCGGGCGGGCATCCGGCCGGCCGAGCGCGACGATGCGCGCGCGCTCGTGGTAGCGCGCCTCGGGGACGAGCGCGCGCACGGCCGCCGCCTTGTCCGCGTCGACGCGTGTCGCGAGCGCGCCGCCTTCGCGCGCGAGCCCGCCCAGCGCCAGCGCGATCTGTTCGGCCGTCTTGCGCTCGCCGAACACGATCTCGGGCACGCCGGTGCGCAGCTCGCGATGATGGTCGATCACCACGCCAGACGGCTCCGCATCGATCGCCTCGGCGGCGGGCAGCGCCGCGATCCTGCGCGCGGCCTCGCCGGGCGCGACCGTGCCGGCGCGCACGTCGTCGAGAAGCCGGAGCAGCTGCGAGCGATCCACCCGAGCTGGTTAGCACAACTTAGCGCTTCGTCGCGACGACGATCACCGTGCGCTGGAACGGCCGGGCGCACGTCCCTTCGGCCGCCTCGACCGCGAACCCGTGGCGCTCGAGCAGCGGCGCGACCTCCGGCCACAAGAACGTCAGGTAGTACATGACGAACTCGGGCGAGCGCACCGCGTTGCGCACGCGCATCACCGCGTTGAAGCCGTGCGCGGCCCACAGCCACGGGCTGGTCGGCGGCGGCCGCCGGCCGGTCGCGAACACGAAGCGCCCACCCGGCCGCAGCGCGCGCGCGATGCCGCCGACGAAGCGGTCCTCGTCGGCCGGCTCGACGTGGCCGAGCGCGCCGACGCAGGTCGCGACATCGAACTCGCGCTCGAATGGGAGGTCCCGCGCGTCGCCGTGGTAGAGCTCGGCGCGCGGCACGTGCCGGCGCGCCTCGTCGAGCATGCCGTGGCTGAAGTCGATCCCGGCGACGCGGTCGCGCGCGAGCCGGTCGAGATGGCGCAGTGCCGCGCCGGTGCCGCAGCACACGTCGAGCGCGTCGCCGACCGGTCCGATCACGACGTCCATCGCATCGAGCACCGGCTCGGGCGTGCGAAACGGGGTGACATCGAACTTCGGCGCGAGCAGGTCGTAGCCGCGCTCGGTCGACGCGAGCGCTTGCGCCATCAGCTCGCGGAACGTGGGGCCTTGCGGGTGAAACACGTGCGAGCGTAGCGCGCGAGGTCGACCGCGAGGAGCGCCGCGAGCGCGAACGTGCACCACCGCATCGCGAGCTTGAGCCAGCGCCAGCGGTCGGTCGCGATGCGAAACTCGTCGACGATCCGCTTGGGGCCGGTCATCTCGGGCGGCGGTGGCGTCGTCGCGAGCTCGGTCACGGTGTCGCTCAGCTCGGCGATCGGGTACGCGAGCGCGAGCCCGGCCGCGAGCCCGGTGCCACGATCGTAGTCGGGCTCGAGCCGCGCCCGGATGCCGAGCACCCACGACGTGTGACCGTCGTCGCGATGATCGAGGCGCGGCGTCAACACGACCGATCGGGTCTCGCCGCCGCGCTCGAGGTCGAGCGTGACCGGCGCGCCGCCGCGCGCGTTGACCGCGGCGACCAGCGAGGGCGTGGCCGGCGGGCGCAGCGCGACGCCGTCGATCGCGACGATGCGATCGCCCGGCACGAGCCGGGTCGCGGCATCGAAGCCGTCGAGCACGGCGTCGACGACATAGCCGCGCGGCTCGACCGCGACGCCGCGGCACGTGAACAGCGCGAACGCGAGCGCGGCGACGAACGCGTAGCCCGCGGCGGTGCCGATCGCGATCGCGACGAGCCCACGCCCGGCGCGCCGCCACACCAGCTCGTGCGCGACGATCAGCACGGCGACGATCGGGAGCGCGAGCGCGGCCACGCTACTTCTTTCGCTTCGTGATCCGCACGGCTTCGATCGCGCGGTCGGTCGCCGCGAGCACCTCGACGACGACCGGCCCGAACGCGAGCGACTCGCCGCGGTCCGGAATCTTGCGGAAGCGCTCGATCAAGAGCCCCGCGATCGTCTCGTAGTCCTCGCTCTCGGGCAGACCGAGCTCGAGCTCGCTGTTGAGGCGCGCGACCGCGGTGCGCGCCTCGACGCGCCACACGCCCGGCTTCTCGGCCTTGATCGGCGACGGCTCGGTGTCGTACTCGTCCTCGATCTCGCCGACGATCGTCTCGAGCAGATCCTCGATCGTGACGATGCCGACCGCGCCGCCGTATTCGTCGACGACGATCGCGAGGTGTTGCCGCTCGCTCTGCAGCTGCACGAGCAGATCGCTCGCGCGCATCGTCTCGGGCACGTACATCGGTGGATGCGCGAGGTCGGCGACCGTCTTGCCTTCCTTGCTCAGGATGTCGAACACGTGGACGACGCCGACGACGTCGTCGAGGCGCGCCTTGTACACCGGCATGCGCGAGTGCTGCTTGTCGGCGACCTCGAGCGCGGCGGTCGCGACCGGCGTGTCCTCGGGCAGCGCGGTCACCTCCGACAGCGGCACCATCAGCTCGCCGACCTTCACCTCCGACAGCTCGAACACGTTCGCGATCATCTCGCGCTCTTCGGCGCTGATCTCGGGCTTGTCGCCGACCGGCTCGCTCTCGATGAGCAGCGCGAGCTCGTCGCGCGTCACGAACGCCTTCTCGCGCGCGGTCTTCACCGCGCGGGTCAGCGCCGCGGCGAACGCGCCGACCACCGCGACGATCGGGCGCAGCGCGTACGACGCGAGCCGCAGCGGCCCCGCGATGACGTCGACGAAGCGATCGGCGTGCGCCTGGACGAGCGCCTTCGGCACGACATGGCCGAGCACGAGCAGCGGCGGCACGACGAACACCGGCGCCCACAGCGGCGACTCGCCGCGCACGACGAGCTGGATCGCGAGCACGACGACCGCGACGAGCGCCGCGAGGTTCGCGCCGACGAGCGTGGTCGCGAGCGTCACCTGCGGCACGTGCAGCATCCGCTCGACGAGGATCGCGCGCGACGCGCCGCCGGTCGCGCGCGCGCGCAGCGCCGTACGGTCGCACGCCGACAACGCGACCTCGGCCGCGACGAAGAATGCCTGCGCGGCGACGCACGCGACGAGCACGAACACGAGCGTCGAGATCGCCATCACGACGGCTTGTGCCCTTCGCGCCCCGACGCGCGCAGCTCGTCGAGGTCGATCGCGGGCGGCGTGACCTCGTCGGTCTGGATCGGCGCGCCCGCCGCCGGCGTGCGCGTGCGCGGCAGCTTGATCCCGGGCATCGACGCCTGCAGCTCGGCGCGCTCGTCGCGCAGCACGCCGAAGATCTGCGCGAGCAGGTCGTCCATCGTCACCAGGCCGAGCACCTTGCCGTACTCGCTGACGACGATCGCCATGTGCACCTTCTTCTGCTTGAACGTCAGGAACAGGCGCTTGATCGGCGTCGTGCGCGGCACGAACAGCGGCTCGTGCAGGAGATCGCCGAGCGGCTTGCCCGGCGTCGTGCCGGCGGCGGCGCGCACGAGATCCTTGGCGTGGACGATGCCGCGCACGTTGTCGAGCGACTTCTGGTAGATCGGCACGCGCGAGAAGCCGCGCGCGGCGATCTCCTTCATCAGCCGCTGCATCGGCAGCTCGTACGACAGCGCGAAGATGCGATCGCGCGGCGTCATGACCTGGCCGACGTTCTTGTCGGAGAACTCGAACACGCGGTGGATCAACCGGCGCTCGCGCGCGTCGACCTGGCCTTGCGCCGAGCCGGCGTCGACGAGCGAGCGAAACTCCTGCTCCGACATGTCGCGCGCCGGTTTCGGGCGCGCGGCGTCGCCGAGCGGCGCCAGGAAGATCGCGCTCGCGAGCTGGACGAGCCAGCGCACCGGCGCGAGCGCGAACGCGAGCGCCTGCAGCGGCAGCACGCACGCGCGCGCCCACAGCAGCGGCTGCTTCGCGGCGAGCGTCTTCGCGGTGACCTCGGACACGAGCACGATCAGCGGCAGCGCCGCGACGAGCGCCGCGCCGGCGACCGCCCACGGCGACGCGTCGGCGCCCATCACGCGCCACGCGATCGCGACCGCGACCACGGCGAGCACCGCGGCGCACGCCTCGTTGCCGATCAGGACCGTGCCGATCAACCGGCGCGGCCTGGCGAGCACCTTCGCGATCCGCCGATCGAGGCGCGACTCGCTGCGTCCGAGCTGGTCGCGCTCGATGCGGCGCAACGAGAACAGCGCGACCTCGGCGCCCGAGCAGAAGCCGGACACGACCACGCAGGCGGCGGCGACGACCAGTGAAACCCAGAGCACGTCGAGCATCAACTACGGCCCTCGCCGGCCGGGAACGTCGCGACGAACGTCGAGCCTTGGCCGGGGGCGGTATCGACCCAGATCCGCCCGCCGTGCGCCTCGACGTACGCCTTCGCGAGCGTGAGGCCGAGGCCGGTGCCGCCGAACGCACGCGTCGACGACGAATCGACCTGGAAGAACGGCTCGAAGATCTTCGCGACCAGCTCGCGCGAGATGCCGATGCCCGAGTCCGAGACTACGAGCTGGACCGCGCTGCCCGCCTCCATCTCGTGCGGCGACAGCGGGCCGGGTCGCACGGCGACGCCGACGTGGCCGCGGTCGGGCGTGAACTTGACCGCGTTCGACAGCAGGCTCGACACGATCTGCCGGATCTTCTTGCGATCGCCGAGCACGGTGCAGCCCGGCTGGGCGTCGAGCTGGATCGCGATGCCGCGCCGCCCGGCCTGCGCGGTGAACAGCGCGACCTCCGTCGCGACGAGCTCGGTCAGCGATAGCGCCGCGCGATCGAGCGCGAGCGGCCCCGATTCGAGTGACGCGACGTCGAGCACCGACGTGATGAGCCCGAGCAGCTGATCGGCCTTGCCGAGGATCGTCGTCAGGTATTCCTTCTGCTCGCCCGACACCGGACCGGCGAGGCCCTCGACGATCATCTCGGTGTAGCCGATGACGCTCGTCAGCGGTGTGCGCAGCTCGTGCGACATGGTCGCGAGGAAGTTCGACTTCAAGCGATCGAGCTCCTCGAGCCGCGCCACCGCGCGCTCGAGCCGCTCGTTGTGCTCGGTGAGCTCGCCGAACGTCAGCCGCATCGCTTCCTCGTGCGTCGTCGCGGCGAGCTCGCGCGCGTTGGCGTGGTGCGCGAGCAGGCCGAGCGTGCCGGCGAGCAGCTCGAGCGCGGCCTCGGCCGATGGCCCGCTCGCCGCGAGCTGCGCGAGCGGCTCGCCATCGTGATCGATGCGGCGGCGCGGCGAGCCTGCGGCCTCGCTCCCGGCTAGGCGCGTGCCCTTCGGATCGAAGATCGCGAGCTCGCCGCCGAGCGCGCGCCGCGTCACGGCGATCAGCTCCTCGAGCTCGCCGGGCGGGACCAGGCGAGCCAGCTCGATCGGGGCATCGAGCAGGCCTCCGCTCACTTGCTCATTGTACCATCGATGCCGACACCGACATGTTCGGCGAGAGCTCGCCGAAATGCTTGGGAATCGACGCCGAGCCGCGTCGCGAGCTGGAGCTCGCGATCGAGGTGTTCCCACGCCGCGCCGACGAGCTCGTAGAACGTCGGCACGACGCCGTCGCCATCCTTCGCGCACGCCTCGTGGATGCGGCGCGTCGCGTCGCCGAAGCGATCGCACTCGTCGATCGGCACGCGATCCGGCAAGTCGCGCTTGTTGTACTGGACGACGATCGGGATCTTGTCGAGCGCGAACGCGGTGAGGTTCGCGGTCAGGTTCTGCCACGACGCGCGATTGGCCTGGCGCTGATCCGGGCTGGAGTCGGCGACGAACACGACCCCGTCGGTGCCCGCGAGCACGACCTTGCGCGTCGCCTCGTGCACCGGCTGGCCGGGCACCGTGTACACCTTGATGCGAAACGAAAAGTTGGAGGTTCGAAAGAAGATCGGCAGGAGATCGAAGAACAGCGTGCGGTCGTCGCGCGTGTCGAGCGTCATGAGCCGGCCGCGGTTCTGACTCTCGACCTTCGCGTGCAGCGCGCGCAGGTTGCTCGTCTTGCCCGACAGCGGCGGGCCGTAATAGACGAGCTTCAGCGTGAGCTGCCGCTCGGCAAAATCGACCTGCGCCATTCGGACCAGCTTACCGCGTCCAGTTCGCGCGCGGCGGCGGAACGGGCTGGTGGGAGCCCGAATCACAGGTCGAGAGATACAAGAACCCGAGCACGAGCGTGAGAACCACGGCGGCGGCCAGCACGCCGAACAGCCGCACCACGCCGAGGCTCTTCGGCTTCTTCGCACGCGACGGCGGCAGCAAGCGGTCGACCGCGACGTCCTTCAGCCGCGCGAGCTGTCGGTCGGCGATCGGATCGCCGGCGCGCTCGCGATAGCGCGCGGCCGCCCACGCGTAGCAACCGTGCTCGGCGACTAGCGCGACGAACGCGTCGTGACGCGCGGGATCGTCCCAGGCCTCGCCGAGGTGCTGCCACACCGCGCGCACGGCCTCGGGAACCGGACGATCGTCGGGCATCTAGCTGGAGCTTGTCACACGATCGCAGATCTCGCCCAGCGTCGTGCCGCTCGCCTTACCACTGGTACGCGAGGCCACCGCCGGCGGCGACGCCGTCGTAGCCGTGCTGGGTCGCGACGAGCTCGACCTCGGGACGGATCCGCAGGCCGGCATGGAGCCGCATGTCGAGGCCAGCCCGCGCGGCGACGATCGGCGCGTTGTCGACCGTGGTCATCGCCAGGTGCTGGTCCACGAAGATCTCGCCCTCGTAGGTGTACGTGGTGCGCCGTTGATAGCCGGCGTCGACGCCACCGAGCTCGCACACCGCGCCATCGAGCTGGCACGTGCGGGCCTCGACACCGAGCCGCGCCTGGAATAGCCCGACCTGCGTGCTGCTCAGCCAGTTGTCGTCGACGCCTCCGTACGCAAGCTTGCCGTGCAACCACAGCGGCGACTCGCCGAGGCGATAGCCGCCCTCGAACGCGACGTCCGACCCACTGCGGTGATCCGACGTCACCAGCGCCACCTGCGTCGTGACGTAGGAGCCCGCGTCAGCGCGTGCCGGCGGCGTGTCCATGGGTTCTTGCGTGCCGTCGGCGAGCGCGAGCGACGAAGCGCAGACGACGAGCAGGCTGCTCGACAAACGTAACAGCGCGTGTGATTTCATGGTGACCGCCGCCACGAGCAACGGTCATGCCACGCACAACATGGCGAGACGATTCTTCGTCGGTGGTGGATACTCCACTGTCCGTGGCAAGCGTGTTCGCTATCGCGCGCTGCTCGCGTCACCGCGCTGCAACAACTGTTGTCACAGGACCTGGCGGAACGGCACCGGCATCGCGATCAGCACGAACACGACGAGCATGCCGAACGCGAGCTTTCGCCGCAGCGGATCGAGCGGCGTGTCGGAGACCGCGGGGTGGTATTCGCCCGACGAGCGGCGCATCCACGCGAGGAGCAGCGTCCACACGAGATAGGGCACGAGGCCGTCCTTCGCGTAGTCGAGCGCGCCGACGACGTCGCGGCCGGCGCGCAGCGCGAGCGCGAACATCACGCCGCCGATCGCGAAGCCGACGATCGGCAGCGCGACGTGAAAGCGCGCCGACCACCGCTCGTGAGCCTGGCCGAGCGCCGCGCGCGCGACGTGGCCGCCGTCGAGCTGGCCGATCGGCATCAGGTTGATCATCGTGACGAGCAAGCCGACCCAGGCCGCGAACGCCATCGGGTGGAGCCGGACGTCGACGCCGTCGCCCGGCAGCCAGCGCCCGAACACGACGTACTTGAGCAGCGCGTAGAGGATCGAGTTGCCTTCCTGGAACGAATCGGGGCCGGCCGGCCCGACCGTCGACAGCGACAGGCCGATCGCGAGCAGCGGGATCGCGACCACGAGGCCGGCGATCGGCCCGGCCGCGCCGACGTCGAACAGCGCGTTGCGATCGTCGATCGGCTTGCGCATGCGGATGACGGCGCCGAGCGTGCCGAGCGTCGCGATCGGCGGCAGCGGGATGAAGTACGGCAGCGAGACGTCGATGCCGCGCCGGCGCGCGACGAAGTAGTGGCCGAGCTCGTGGCACGTGAGGATGCCCATCAGGGTCGCGCCGAACACCGGGCCGCCGACGATCGTCGTCGTGACGCAGCACGCGAGGAACAAGCCGCCGTGGACGTAAAGCTGGCGGCGCGTCACGGCGGAACTGTAGCTCAAGGCGCGCTACGGCGCAGCGACCAGCTCGTCGCCTTGCACCTGCAACACGATCGGGGTGCGGACGATCTCGCCGTCGGGGCCGAGCGCGGCGGGGCCGCACGCGCCATCGGGAAGGCGAGCATGCGCGAGCGCGGCGCGCACCGCGGCGCGCGGATCGGTGGCGCCGGCCGCGGCCGCGCGGGCGAGCGCGACGAGCGCCGCGGCGTCGTAGGCCTCGGCCGCGACGTCGCTCGGCGCGTGGCCGGTCGAGCGCTGGAACGCGGCGCCGAACGCGGCCGCCTCGTCGCCGCCGAGATCGCCGGCGAAGTCGTCGACGATCAGCGCGCCTTGCACGGCCGGCCCGCCGCGCAGCGGCAGCGTCGCGCTGCGCCAGCCCGCGCCGCCGACGACCTGCACGATCTGCGGCATGCGGCCGCCGTGCTTCCTCGCGAGCGCGGTCGGATCGGGAAAATCGCTCGTGCGCACCTCGACGTTGAAGTACGGCAGGAACGCGGCAACGAGCGCGGCGCGATCGGCGCGGTCGGGGATGTAGAGCAGCGAGAACGCGATGTCGGGCGAGAACGTCTGCCAGCCGTGCTTCGGATCGCGCGCGAGGTGCTCCGCGAGCCGCGGATTCCGCGCCGGGACCAGCTCGAGGAAGTCCTTGATATCGGGCTCGAGGTCGCCGCCGGTCGGATCGTAGGCGCCGGCCGCGGTGACGGTGAGCCCGCGCCGCTTGGCCTCGGCCACGAACGCGGCGGCCGCTTCGGCGCCGACGTCGTCGCGCGGGGCGAGCACGGCGACGGTCGGGAAGCTCTCGTTCGCGGCGAGGCGCGCGACCGCGCGGCCTTCGTCGCCGGGCGAATCGACGAGCCGGAACACGCCGGCGTCGGGATCGGCGCCGTCGTCGGGCGCGAGCAGCGCGATCGGCAGCCCGTGCAACGCCGCCGCGCGCGCCGCGGCGATCGCCTCGCGCGTGCCGGCCGGGCCGAGCACCGCAACCGCGCCGCGCGCGAGCGCGGTCTCGATCGCGGCGGTCGCGCCATCGGGCTCGCCGCGCGTGTCGAGGAACAGCCACTTCGCGCCGTCCGGAGGCGCCAGCTCGATCGCGGCGCGCAGCTCGGCGCCGACCGACGCGAACCGCCCGGTCAGCGGCAGCAGCACGGCGATCGTCGCCGGATCCACCGGCGGCGCCGCGAGCTCGGTCGCGAGCTGCGCGACCTGCGCGTGCACGGCGGGCTCGTCCTCCGCGCTCGCCGCGCGCGCGAGATACGCGCGCGCCTCGGCGTCGTCGCCGCGATGATGCGCGAGCCGGGCCGCGCGCAGCGCGAGCGCGGCTGCCGGCTTGCTGTCGCCGAGTCCCTTCAGCGCCGCGACGACCGCGGGCTCGTCCATCGCGTCGGGATCGCCGATCGGTGCGGCGCTCGCCGCTTCGTGGGTCGCGGTCGCGTGCGGCTCGTGCTGCTCGAACGCAGGCGGCGCCGTCGTCGAGTTGCAGGAGAAAAGAATTACCGCCAAGGCGCCGCAGACGCCTTGGCGGTAACTCTGCTCTTCACTCATCGAGCAGCGACCGCACTCGATCGATCAAGCGCTTCTTGGGCGCCTGGCCACCCGCGGCCTCGCCGGTCGCGCGCGCGAGCTCCTCGATCAGCTCGCGCTGGCGCGCGGTCAGCTCGGTCGGAACCTCGACCTGTACGCGCACGAGATGATCGCCGCGCGGCGCGTTCTTGCCGGCCGCTTGCGGGATGCCGCGGCCGCGGATGCGGAAGATCCGCCCGGGCTGCGTACCCTCGGGCACGCGCATCTTGATCGGCCCGTCGAGCGTCGGCAGATCGATCACCGCGCCGAGCGCGGCCTGCGCGAACGTGACCGTGTGCTCGCTGTGCACGTCGAGACCTTCGCGCCGGAACATCGCGTGCTCGGCGACGCGCACGATCACGTGCAGGTCGCCGGCCGGCGCGCCCGGCTTGCCCGGCTCGCCCTCGCCCTTGAGCAGCTTGACCGTGCCGTCCTTCGTGCCGGCCGCGAGCACGACCTGGTGCTCGCGCACCGCGCCTCCGGCTTCGGGAACCTTGATCGTCTTCTCGCAGCCGAACGCCGCCTCCTCGAACGTCACCTCGAGCGTGTAGCGCAGGTCCTTGCCCTTCTGCTTGCCGCGCCGGCGCCGCAGGATGTCGTTGAACATCTCCTGCGCGGCGTCGACGACCGCGCCGAGCCCGCTCGAGCCCTCGTCGGCGTGGCCCCAGCGGTCGTAGCGGGCGCGCGCCTCGCGATCCGAGAGCACCGCGTACGCCTCGTTGATCTCGCGGAACGCCTCGCCGGCGTCGTCGGGGTTGACGTCGGGATGGTGCTTGCGCGCGAGCTCGCGAAACGCGCGCTTGACGTCGGACTCGGTCGCGTCGCGCTGGATGCCGAGCACCAGGTAGTAGTCGCGCTTTCGCCTCGATGCCATCGGTCACTCCGTCGGCTCGCCGCCGCCTCCTCCGACCGATTCCGCGGCGGCGTAGATCGCCTCGCCGATGCGCTGCGCCGCGACCTCGAGCCGTGCGACCGCCTCTTCGACCACGCTCAGCTCGTCGAGCGCGATCGCGGCGCGGCACTCCTCGAGCTCCTGCGCGAGCACGTCGCGCTCCTCGGGCGGGATCAACCCGCCGAACTCCTCCATCGCCTTGTCCGACGAGTAGAACAGGCCCTCCGCCTTGTTGCGCGCCTCGGCGATCAGGCGGCGCACGGCGTCGTCGTCCTGCATCTGCTCGGATTCGGCGACGAGCGTCTCGATGTCCTGCTCCGACAGGCCGGTCGTCGGCTGCACGACCACCTTCTGGACGCGCTTGGTGCCGTGATCGATCGCCGACACGCTGAGCACGCCATCGGCGTCGATGTCGAACGACACTTCGATCTTCGGCACGCCGCGCGGCGCCGGCGGAATGCCGGTGAGCTCGAAGTGCGCGAGCGACTTGTTGTCGGCGGCCATCTCGCGCTCGCCCTGCAGCACGTGCACGTTGACGAACGGCTGGTTGTCGATCGTCGTCGAGAAGATCTCGGTCGCGCGCGCCGGCAGCGATGTGTTGCGCAGGATGAGGCGCGTGAACACGCCGCCCGCGGTCTCGACGCCGAGCGACAGCGGCGTGACGTCGAGCAGCAGCACCTCTTGCACCTCGCCGGTGAGCACGCCCGCCTGCACGGCGGCGCCGACCGCGACGACCTCGTCGGGATTGACGCGCCGGCTCGCCTCCTTGCCGAACATCTCGGCGACGACCTGGTGGATGCGCGGCATGCGGGTCTGGCCACCGACGAGGATGACGACGTCGATGTCGCGCGCGGCGAGCCCGGCATCGGCGAGCGCGCGCTTGCACGGCTCGAGCGACGCCTGCACGAGCGGCTCGACGAGCGCTTCGAGCTCGCCGCGGCCGAGCTGCAGGATCAGGTGGCGGGGCTGGCCGTCGGGCCCGGCCGCGAGGAACGGCAGGTTGATGTCGAACGTCTGCGCGCTCGACAGCTCGATCTTCGCTTTCTCGGCGGTCTCCTTGAGTCGCTGCAGCGCCATGCGATCGCCGCGCAGGTCGAGGCCGCCGTTCTGATCGGCGAACATCTGGATCATGTGCTCGACGATCGCGTTGTCGAAGTCCTCGCCGCCGAGGAACGTGTCGCCCGCGGTCGAGCGCACGCGGAACACGCCATTGTCGAGCTCGAGGATCGAGATATCGAACGTGCCGCCGCCGAGATCGTAGACCGCGACGCGCGCCGCGCTCTGGGTCTCGACGCCGTACGCGAGCGCCGCCGCGGTCGGCTCGTTGACGATGCGCAGCACGTTCAAGCCGGCGATGCGGCCGGCGTCCTTCGTCGCCTGGCGCTGGGCGTCGTCGAAGTACGCGGGCACGGTGATCACCGCCTCGGTGACCTCCTCGCCGAGCCAGTCCTCGGCGGTCTGGCGCATCTTGCCGAGCACGATCGCGGAGATCTCGGGAGGCGAGTAGTCGCGGCCGCGCACGCGCACGTGCGCGTCGCCGTTCGCCGCGGCGACGACCTCGTACGGGCACGTCAGGAGATGGCGCTGCACCTCCGGGTCCTCGAACTTGCGCCCCATCAGGCGCTTGACCGCGAAGATCGTGTTCTCGCCGTTCGTCATCGCCTGGCGGCGCGCGGCCTGGCCGACGAGCCGCTCGCCGGTCGAGGCGAACCCGACCACCGACGGCGTCGTGCGCGTGCCTTCCGCGTTCGCGATCACCACCGGCTGATCGCCGTCCATGACGGCGACGCACGAGTTCGTCGTGCCGAGATCGATCCCTACGACCCTGCTCATCGTCCAGAGCTCACTCGGGCGCGGCCTTGGCCTTCGCGACGACGACGAGTGAAGGGCGGAGCAGCCGGTCGCCGGCGCGGTAGCCGCGCTGCAGCACCTGGATCACCGTGCCGGGCGGCTGGTCGCTCTCCTGCTGCGAGATCGCCTCGTGCAGGTTCGGATCGAACGCCTGCCCCATCGCCTCGACCGCGGTGATGTCGAGCCGCTCGAACGCGGTCTGGAACTGGCGCAGCACGAGCTGCACGCCCTCGACGATCGGCTTCTGCGCCGGATCGCTGCCGGCGTGCTCGATCGCGCGCTCGAGGTTGTCGACGACGGGCAGCATTTCCTTGAGGACCTTGTTCTTGGTGTCGAGCCGCGCGTCGTCGAGCTCGCGCTTCTGGCGCTTGCGCTGGTTCTCGAGGTCCGCGGCCGCGCGCAGGTACTTGTCCCAGCTGTCCTTCTTTTCCTTCTCGAGCGTCGCGATCTTCGCCTCGAGCTTCGCTACGGGATCCTCCGCAGCGGTGGCGCCGTCCGGCGGCTCGACCTCGACGGGAATCACGCCCGACTCGCCGGGGTCGGCTGCGGGAGGCGCGTCGTCCGAGGAAGGTTCTCCGCTCATTGCCGCAAGCTAACCACGAATCGACCGATCGCAAAAGCCTTCGACCCGTCTTGCCGGCTAGGACTTGTTGACGAGCTCGGCGAGTAACTGGCTGACCGTGTCGGCCGTGAAGTCGACGACCGACATCACCTTCGCGTAATTCATGCGCATCGGACCGATGACGGCGAGCGCGCCGATCGGCTGCTCCTCCGGACCGTAGGACATCGCGACGATCGAGCTCTGCGACAGCGCCTGCAGCGCAGTTTCCGCGCCGAGGAACACCTGGATGCCCTCCGCCGTGCGCGTGCGATCGAGCAAGCGAACGAGCGTCTCCTTGTCCTCGAGCGCGCGCAGCAGCTCCCCGATCCGATCGGGCTGGTCGTCGACGAGGTTCGCCTGGCCCGCGATCACGACGTCGGCGCTGCGCTCCGGCCCCGACACGAACACGGCGTGGCCGAGCCGCAGCGCGGCCGCGGCGGCCTCGTCGTAGCGGTTGCGGTCCTCGCCGAGCTCGCGGATCACGCGCTCGCGCACCTCCTCGAGCGTCATGCCCGAGAGCAGGTCGTTCAGGTAGTTGTGGATACGCTCGAGCCGGCTCGCGTCGACCTCTTCGACGACGAGCCGGTTCTCGATGCGGCCGTCGGTCGTGACCAGGACCGCGATCAGCTTGCCGTCGCGCAGCGGCACGAACTCGATGCGCTCGAGGCGCTGCGCGCCCGGATCGGGCGTGACCACGACGGCGGCGTGGTGCGTGAGATCCGACAGCAGGCGCGACGCCCGCTGCACGACCTCGTCCGGCGACGGCGCGATCACGCGCTCGCGGATCTCGTCCTTCTCGCGCGGGGTCAGGCCGCGCACCTTGAGCAAGCTGTCGATGAAGAAGCGCAGGCCCGACGCGGTCGGCACGCGGCCCGCCGACGTGTGGCGCTGCTCGAGCAAGCCGAGCTCCTCGAGATCCGCCATCACGTTGCGCACGGTCGCCGGCGACAGCCCGAGATCGTGGCGGCGCGTGACCGTGCGCGAGCCGACCGCGTCGCCGCCGGTCAGGTACTCGGTAACGACGGCGTGCAGGATCTTCTGGGCACGTCGGGACAGATCGCTCGCCATGGGCTCGCTCGTTCACTCTGACTCTACAATGACGCGACGACCCGCGCCGCGATCCGATCGGCCATCAGAAAGCCGCGCAGAGTCGGGCAGATCCGGCCGGCGCGTCGCTCGGCGAGGCCTTCGGCGCACAGCCAGGCCGCGACCGTGGCCGGCAGCTCGCCCTCCGCGACGCCGTCGCTGGTGCGCAGCCCGAGCCAGGCGCGATCGGCCGCCATCTCGGGCGCCGAGATGCGGGTGACCTCCGCGGGGCGGCCGGCCAGGTAGTCGGCGGCGCGGCGCGGGTTGGTCGCGCGCTCGGCCGAGCCGTCGGCGGCGACCGCGAGCGACGCGGCCGACGCACCGAGCCCGAGGTAGGGCTCGCCGCGCCAGTACAGCGAGTTGTGCACGGCGCGCGCGCCCGGCCGCGCGTAGCTCGAGATCTCGTAGTGCTCCCAGCCGCGCGCGACGAGCGAGTCGTGGGTCGCGATGTACAGCTCGGTCAGCGTGTCCTCGTCGAGCGGCTGCAGGCGGCCGTCGCGCACGCGCGCGCCGAACGCGGTGCGGTCCTCGATCGTCAGCTCGTAGATCGACAGGTGATCGACATCCGGCGGCGCGGGCGCGGCGCGCGTGCCGGCCGGGACGCCGAGGATGAAGTCGGCCGAGACCGCGAGGCCCGACGCCCGCGCCGCCTCGAGCGCGACGCGGCCGTCACCGAAGCGGTGATCGCGGCCGAGCACGACCAGCTCGCGCGCGTCGAACGACTGCACGCCGATCGAGACGCGCGTGACTCCCGCCGCGCGCCACGCCGCGAGCTGCTCGGCCGTGCAGTCGGTCGGGTTCGCCTCGATCGTGATCTCTCGCGGCTCGCCCGGCAGGCGCGCGCGAATCGCCTCGATCGCGCGTGCGATGCAGTCGACGCGCCACAGCGACGGCGTGCCGCCGCCGAAATAGATCGACGCGAGCGATCCCGAGAACCGCGCCGCACGCGCGTCGAGCTCGGCGAGGACCGCCGTCAGATACGCGTCGTGCGGCGGAGTGCCGGTCTCGACCGCGAAGTCGCAGTACGGGCAGACCTTGCGGCACCACGGGAAATGGACGTAGACACCTAGCACCAAGTGCCGGCAATCTACCTCGACAACGCCGCCTCGACCCGCGTCTCCGATGAGGTGGTCGCGCTGATGACCGAAGTGATGCGCAGCGCGTGGGGCAACCCGAGCTCGCAGCATCCGCAGGGTGCGGCCGCGCGCGCCTATCTCGATGGTGCGCGCACCCGGCTGCTCGCCGCGCTCGGCGACGCGGGCGGCGTGCGCTCCGAGATCATCTGGACGAGCGGCTGCACCGAGTCGAACGCGCTCGCCGTGCTCGGCGCGGCACGCACGCACGCCGGCAAGCTCGTGATCTCGACGCTCGAGCACCCGGCGATCGCGACGCTCGCCGACCGGCTCGAGCGCGAGGGCCGCGAGGTCGCGCGCGTGCCGGCCGGTCCGGGCGGCGTGCTCGATCCCGACGAGGTCGCGCGCGCGGCACACGGCGCCGGCGTGGTCGCGCTGCTCGCCGTGCAGAACGAGATCGGGACCGTGCAGCCGATCGCGGCGATCGCGGCGGCGGTGCGCGCGGTCGCGCCGGGCGCGCACGTCCACGTCGACGCGGCGCAGGCGCTCGGCAAGATCGCGATCGACTTCGCCGCGCTCGGCGTCGACTCGGTCGCGATCGCCGGCCACAAGCTGCACGGGCCCAAGGGCGTGGGCGCGCTGCAGCTTCGGCGCGGCGCCGAGCTCGAGCCACTGTGGATCGGCGGCGGCCAGCAACGCGGCCTTCGCGGCGGCACGCAGGACGCGCCCGGCGCGGCCGGCCTCGGCCTGGCCGCCGAGCACGCGGTCCGGGCGCTGACCTCGGCGCGCGCGCGCTGGCTCGAGCTCGCCGGCCGCGTGACCGCGCAGCTCGCCGAGCGCGGCGTCGCGGCGCGCCAGCTCGTGCCCGACCACCGGCGCGCGCCGCACATCCTGGCGCTCGCGATCGCGGGCGTGCCGGCCGGCGCGCTGCGCAACGTGCTCGCGAGCCGCGGCGTGTACGTCGCGACCGGCTCGGCGTGCGCCGAGGAAGGCGCGAAGAAGTCACCGGTGCTCGAGGCGATGGGCCTGCCGCCGGAAGACGGCATGGTGCGGCTGTCGTTCGGGCTCGATACGACGGCCGACGATGTCGACGCCGCCGCGAAGATTCTCGCCGACGTCGCGCGCGAGCTCAGCCGCTCTGGAACACGAGCGTGATCTTGAACGTCTTCGTGCCCGACGACTGGCGGAACCTCCAGCCCTTGATGCGATTCGCGATGCACACGCCGAGGCCGTCGGTCGCGTGCGACGACAGCTGGACATCGCCGACCAGGCCTTCCTTGTCGACGGTGAGCGTGACCTGCATCTTCTTCAGATCCTGGATCTCGAGGCCGAGTGCGCCGCGCTGCGCGCGCTTGTAGCAGAAGTTCGTGCCGTCGCCCTGCTTCGCGGCCATGTCCTCGACCTCGCTCGGATCGAGCTCGCGCTTCGTCGGATCGGTGACCTCGTCGGGGCCGTTGTTCGGATTCTTCGTGATCTGCGGCCCGGTGTAGTGGCGGACCGTCTGCTTCACCGGCGGCGTCGCGACCGTTTCCTTCACCTGGTTGATCGCCTTCGTCATGATCTCGTCGGGCCGAGACGTGTCGATGTCGTGCGTGTGACCGAGGCCGACCGGCTGGTCGTCGCTGGAGTCGGAGGTCGCGATCCACACGACCGCGCCGAGCACGCCCGCGAGTAACAGGCCGGCGCCGGCGAGCAGCAAGATCATGCCGCGCCGCTGCGCGACGACCGGCGCCTGCGCGACGATGCTCTCGCTCGGAATCGGATCCATCCCGCCGAGTACGGGTTGCCCGCCCGGCAGCGCGGGCGCGAGCCCGCCGAGCCCCGCCGCGCCGAGCTCGCCGGCGGGATACTTCGGGTTCGACGCGGTCGAACGCAGCGACGGCTGGCGCGCCGTCACGCGCGGCTGGGGCTGCTGCGGGCGGCTCTTGGCGAGGTCGGCGAGGTTGACGACGCGCGAGACCTCGCCGATCTCGAGCGAGTCGTCGTCGATCTGCTGCGTGGTGTCGATCGGCGCCGGCACGGCGCTGGCCTTCGACAGCGGCATCGTCCCGGCACTCGACGCCGCCGCGGAATCGATGCGCTCGAACAGACGCCGCGGCGCGTGCGCCTCGGCCGCGGTCAGGATCTCGTCCGAGAACGCCGGCGCTTCGACCGCGGTCAGCGAGTCGCCCTCGTCCTCGCTCGGCACGTCGAACGCGGCGGCGAGCGCGGCCGCGCCCGGGCTCGCGGCGCCGCCCATCCCGGGCTTGGTGCCGACGCGCGCGGGCAGCGTCGGCGCGACCGCCGGCGTGGTGCTCGGCGTGCCCTTCGCGGCCGGCATCGGCGCGCCGCCCGAGCCGTTCGTCTTCGCGAGCACGCCGGGCACCGGGCCCGAGCCCGGCCCCGAACGATCGACGACGCGCGGCAGCTGCGCGGACGGTGCCGCCGCCGCGCTGGCGCGCACCGGCTGACTCGAGCTCTTCTCGAGCGCGGCCATCGTCGCGGCGAACAGGGGCTTGGCTTCGTCTTCGGCCGGCACCGCGGATAGCCGCGGCGCCACGCGCGGCATCGGCGGCGGCGCGGGTGCGGGCGCGGGCTTCTTGCGCAGGCCGCGGAAGTGGCTGACCTTGTCGACCGGCAGCCAGTCGTCGAAGCCCTCGCTCCAGCAGTGCAGGTCGGCGTCGAACGCCTTCGCGGCGACCCAGCGCTGCGCCTCGGCGAGCGAGAACGGGCCCGACTGCTCGCCGTCGATCGAGACGTACCACTCCTCCTCGAGCGCCGGCGGTGGCTTGGTCATCTGCGACGCGAACGCCGAGGCGAGCGCGCCGTTGCCGCGCGCCGCATTCGCGACCGACTGGGTGTGCGACGCGTTCGGTGCGTTCGTCGTCGGATTCTTGCGCCGGATCGGCCCGCTCTCGCCGGCCGCGGCGACATCGGTCATGCCCTCGCGAACGGTGATGACGTTCGCGCAGTTCTTACAGCGAATCTTGAGGATCTTGCCGCGGACTCGATCGTCGCCGATCGAGTACCGGGTCTTGCAGCGGTCGCACAGGAACTTCACGCCCTGGTCTCCAGCCAAGAGCTTTCACGGCGGCGGCCCGAACCCAAGCGCGACACGAGCCTTCATTCTGCCGAAAAAAACCATGATCGCAAAGGGGTTGGCTCATGGAGACGCGTGCCGATCCGAGCCACTCCCATCTGAATCCGACGCAGCTTGGCCGAGACCCGCATCCGGCGCCTCGGGCGGCGCGGACTTAGCGCGCCGGCGGGGCACCTGCACGGTCGAGATCACGACGACGTCGTGCAGCTTCGCGCCGATGCGCCTGGTGAGGAGACCTCCGACCTCGATCGAATCGGGGCGCACGTGGAGGTCGAGGTACAGGTCGAGATCGCGCAGGTCCGCGCCGATCCAGCGCGCCGTCTGCGCCGACAGCTGGTACAGCGGGTATGCGTCCATCGCGGCCGCCCAGTGGGCGCCATCGGCGCGGAACGTGCGCAGCGCCCACGTTCGTTGCTGCGGCTCGTCCGTCCGCCAGACCGCGATCAGCTCGTCGTGGCCGAGCGCCGCGTGGAACACCAGGCCGGGGATGCGCGCGAGCGTGCGCTCGGTCTCCGCCGCCGGCACGCGGTCGTCGTGGTCGGTCGGATCGGGCGGCGGCACCGCGCGCGCGGCCTCGTCCACGATCGCGATCGCGATGACGCGATCGCGATCGTCGTCGAGCAGCACGCGCGCGTTGCGCAGCTCGCTCGGCACCACGAGCCGCGGATCGTGCGGGCGCTCGGGATCGTCGATCGGCGCGCCGAGCGCGCGGACCAGCTCGTCGCGCGTCGAGCCGACGTGCACGCCCGACTCGGTGCGGGCGATATCGCTGCCGATGACCGCGACAAAGCTCGCCTTGCCGCGGGGCTCGCCGCCGATCACGATCGCGTCGTCTTCGCCGCGCAGGATGCTGCGCTGCGCGACCCCCGGGATGTCGATGGTCTCGATGCGCGGGCCGCTCGGCAGCTCGCCGACGAGCTCGTCGAGCGCGGCCCCGAGCCGATACGGCCCGACGCCATCGGCGCGAATCGCGTGCGGCGGGAGCGGTCGCACCGGCCCCGACGGCGGCTCGATCACGCGATGCTGACGCTCCGGCTCGACGCGCGGCGCATCGCGGTCGCGCTCGGAGCAAGCCGCGAGCGCGACCATCACGAGCAACACGCGCGTCATCTCGTCACGATATAGGCGACGACTCCGCCAGCCGCCAGTGCGATCAGCACGAGCACGAGCCACAGGCGCGAAGTCGTGGAGCGTTCGAGCAGCGCCGAGCCGATCGAAGGGGCGTCGGGCATCGGGCGTCGGGCGTCGGGGACCGATCTCGGCGTCGGAACCGTCGGAGTCGGATCGCGCACCGGCTTGTCCTCTTCGGGCTCGCGCGGATGCCCGCCGTCCGATCGCTGACGCCCGTCTTCCTCGTCGCCCTCGACCTCCTCGGTCCTCATCCTCGGCACCGGCGTCGTCGCCGGCTCGTCGGCCTCGGGCTCGGGCTCGGTCTCGGGCTCGGGCTCGCGCTCGGGCACGATCGCCGATGCGCCGCTGACCGGCATCATGCCGCTCGGTCGCGTCGGCACCGGCGTGCGCCGCGCGCGCAGCTCCGCGAGCTCCATGTGGAGCGCGGCCGCGATCTCGGCTTCGGGCTGCTCGACGTCTTCCCACGCGGCTGCCTGATCCGGCCCCGGCGCGCCTTCGGCCGGCGCGAAGCCGTCGAACGTCTGGCTGTCGAAGTCGAGGCTTTCGCCCAGACCGTCGATGCCTCCGGGTCCCGCTTCTCGGCGTGCCTCGAGCTCGCTGACGAGCTCGGGCCGGCGCGTCCCGCCCGACGCGATCGCGAGCATGTCGAGATAGCGCGCGATGCGCACCGGCCCGGAGTGCAGCCGTTCGTCGCGCAGGAACGTCTCGAGATCGTCGGCGAGATCGTACGCCGACTGATAGCGATCCTCGGGGTGCCGCTCGAGCGCGCGCATCACGATCGACTCGAGGCCCGGCGGATAGTTCTTGCGCGCGAACGTCGGCGGCTCGACCTGCGCGGTCGCGAGCCGCTTCACGACCTCCTGCGCGGGACCGCGGAACAGCCGCTTGCCGACCGTGATCTCGTACAGCACGATGCCGAGCGAGAAGATGTCGGAGCGGTGATCGATCGTCGTCGGTGCTTCGCCGCGGGTCCCCGACGATTCCGCGACACCGGGGCGCGCCGCCTGCTCCGGCGACATGTAGCTGAGCTTGCCGGGAAGCACCTCGGCGCGCGGCGACTGGCCCTTCGCCCGCGCGATGCCGAAGTCGATGATCTTCATGAAGCCGTCCTGCGTGACGAGCAGGTTCGACGGCGAGATGTCGAGGTGAACGATGTCGAGCGGGCTGTTCTGCGCGTCGCGCTTGGCGTGGAAGTAGCCCATGCCGGCCGCGGCCTGGCGGATGAGCTCGACCGCGTGCTCGAGCGGCAGGAATCGATCGTGCGCGATGCCGCGCCGGCACAGCTCGTTGAGCTCCTCGCCGACGATGTACTCCATCGCGATGTACGGGATGCCGCCGTGCTCGTCGACGTCGTAGACGTGGACGATGTTCGGATGGTTGAGCTGCGCGCCGATCTTGGCCTCGTCGAGGAACATGTCGACGACGCGCGGATCATCGGCGAGCTCGGCGCGCAGGCGCTTGATGACGACTTCCTTCTCGAACCCGGCCATCGGCCCCGCGGCCGTGGCCGAGCCTCGGCCGCCCCACCCCGGGGCCTGGCGCGCCAGATAGATCTCGGCCATGCCGCCGATCGCGAGCCGGCGCAGCAGCGTGTAGCGACCGCCGAACTCGGTGGGCTCGAGATCCGCCGTGCGGTGCCGCCTCACCACGGGCCCTCCGCGGCGGGGAGCGCGCAGCCTGCCGTCGCGAGCGCGCCGAGCGTGCCGTCGATCGCGGCGCGCGCGAGCTGATCGGATGCGGGCAGCGGCGCGAGCGGCACCGGCTCCGGCGTCGCGCCCGTCCACGCCGCGAGCACGGCCGACATCCCGCCGGCGAGGCCGTCGAGATCGTAGCCGCCCTCGAGCACGGCGACGATCCGGCCGCCGCACCACGCGTCGGCGGCGCGGCGCAGCCGGCGCGCCATCGCCGCGAACCCGGCGAACGTGACGCGCATGCCGGCGAGCGGATCGTGCTCGAACGCGTCGAACCCGGCCGATACGAGCACGAGGTCGGGCTCGAACCGCGCGAGCGCCGGCAAGATCACGTGATCGAACACCGCGGCGTAGTCGGCGTCGCGCGAGCCGCCCGGCAAGCCGACGTTGATCGTCGCGCCGCGCGCGTGCACGCCGCCGATCTCGGTGCCGGAGCCCGAGCCCGGGTAATACGGGAACTGGTGCACCGACGCGTAGAGCACGGCCGGATCGTCCCAGAAGATGTCCTGCGTGCCGTTGCCGTGGTGGACATCCCAGTCGACGATCGCGACGCGGGCCGCGCCGGCCGCGCGCGCCGCAGCGGCCGCCGCCGCGACGTTGTTGAACAGGCAGAAGCCCATCGCGCGATCGCGCGTCGCGTGGTGGCCGGGCGGGCGCACGACCGCGATGCCGCGCGCCAGCTCGCCCGACAGCGCGCGCGTCGCGAGCTCGCAGGTCGAGCCGGCCGCCGCGAGCGCGACCTCGTGGCTGCGCGGCGAGAAGTAGGTGTCGGCGTCGAGCCAGCCCGACTTGCCGGGCAGCGCGCGCGACAGCTCGGCGAGATAGCCGGCGGCGTGCACGCGGCCGAGCTCGTCTTCGCTCGCGGCGCGCACGGGCACGTGCGTGCCCTTGTCGGCGATGCCCGCCGCGACCAGCGCGTCGCGCACGGCCTCGAACCGCGCCGGGCGCTCGGGGTGCCCCGACGGCGCGCGATGCTGCATGAACAGATCGTCGAGGACGAAGCCCAGCATCGCGTTCAGTCGCGTTCGCCCTTCGCCGGCCGAGACAGCAAGAAGTCGATGGCCTCGCGCACCGGCATGTGCTCGTGCATCGCGGCGTACATGACGTCGATGATCGGCGCCTCGACGTGCAGCTTCGCGGCGAGCTCGTGCGCGACCTTCGCCGTCTTCACGCCTTCGGCGACCTGATGCATCTCGGCGAGCACCTCGGCCATGGTCTTGCCGCGGCCGAGCGCGAGCCCGACGCGCCGGTTGCGCGACGCGTCGCCCGAGCACGTCAAGACCAGGTCGCCCATGCCCGAAAGGCCCATGAACGTCAATGGATTCGCGCCGAGCGCGACGCCGATGCGCGTGATCTCGGCGAGCCCGCGCGTCATCAGCGCGACGCGCGTGTTCGAGCCGAAGCCGAGGCCGTCCGACACGCCGGCGCCGATCGCGATCACGTTCTTGAGCGCGCCGCCGATCAGGACGCCGATCACGTCCTCGGTCGTGTAGATGCGGAAGTGCAGCGTGCGCAGGGCAGCCTGTGCCGCCCTCGTCGTCGCCTCGTCGCGGCCGGCCAGCACGATCGCGGCCGGCGAGCCGGCGGCGATCTCGCCCGCGAACGTCGGGCCCGACAGGTAGGTCGCGCGGCCGGCGATGCGCGGCGGGAAGATCTCGGCGTACACGCGATCGATCGTGAACAGCGTGCCGTCCTCGAGCCCCTTGCTCGCGTTGATCACGATCGCGTCGGGGTCCATCCAGTGCGCCGCCCGGCCGAGCACGTCGCGGATGCCATGCGACGGCGTGACGCCGACGACGAAGTGCTTGCCGCGCACGGCCGCCTCGAGGTCGGCCGTGACGCGGACCGTGTCGGGCAGCGTGTGGCCCGGCAAGTACGTCGCGTTTCCGCGCGAGATCTCCATCGCCTCGGCGACCTCGGGCTTGCGGCACCAGAAGCTGACGCGGTGGCCGGCGCGCCCGAACAGCATCGCGAGGCACGTGCCGTAGCTGCCGGCGCCGATGACGGCGATGTCGCTCATCGGGCCGCGAACGTAGCACGGACGGTGTTACGATCGGCAGGCGTGAGGGCGTTCGGTGTCGTGATGATGGCGGTGTGTGGCTGCCTGAGCAAGCCATCGCCGCCGACCGAGTCGAGTTGCCCGTGGAGCACGACGGCCACCGCCATCACGGACCCGTTGATCCAGAACATGAGCGTGAACGGTCCGTGGCTGTCCGACGACCTGTCGCTGATCTGGTTCACGCTGTACAACAGCGCGAGCGATCACAACGTGGTGTGGAGCGCCGGCTCGCACGGCGCGTTCGGCAACTACAGCGGTGCTGCGATCGACGACAGCAACCTGCAGGACGATCCCTACGTCGACACCGAGAACAACGAGCTGTGGTGGAGCAGCGGCTCCGGCGGGACGACGTACATCTGGGTGGACACGACGAGCGACGCGTCCGACGGCGGCGCGATGGCCACGATGCACATGGAGCTGGGCTCGACCACCAGCTCGAGCGCGAGCACGCTGGAGCCGGCACTCGGTCCGGGCGCGTTCGACATCTATTACTCGCCCGACGAAAAGACGATCTGGCACGCACACCGCGAGCACATCGCCGACATGTTCTCCGGGATGGAGGCGCTCTCGTGCGACGACGATGTCGAGTCGCCATCGATCGCGAGCGACGGCGTGACGATCTACGTCACCGACAACTCGGACGGGCCCGGGCACATCAGCCAGGGCACGATCACGGGCACCACGATCTCCGAGCTGGTAGAGGTCGGCCAGTTTCAGAATCCGGCGTGGCGGTACCAGGATCCGAGCATCTCGGTCGACGATCAGACCCTGGTGTTCGCGGCAAAACCGGAGGGGGAGACCAACGATCAGCTCTACTACGTGACCCGCGACTGCACGCAGTAGGTCAGCCGGTCGTCGGCGTCGCGACGAGCGCATCGGTGAACAGCACGACGCGGTTGCGGCCGGCGCGCTTGGCGGCGTAGAGCGCGGTGTCCGAGGCGCGGACGAGCACCTCGGCGTCACTGCCGTCGTCGGGATAGGTCGCGACGCCGAGCGAGATCGTGATCCGGCCGGCCTTCTGTGCCGCCTCCGAGAAGTCGTGCGCGGCGACCCGTTCGCGCACGCGCTCGGCAACCTTCGCCGCGGTGAACTTCGCGGTGTCGACGAGGATCACCGCGAACTCTTCGCCGCCGTAGCGCGAGACGACGTCGTTCGCGCGCCGCGTGTCGGTGAGCACGCGCGCGAGCTGGCGCAAGACCTCGTCGCCCGACGGGTGGCCGAACGTGTCGTTGAACTGCTTGAAGTGATCGACGTCGATCATGAGCAGCGACAGCGGCAGCCCGCTGCGCTGGCTGCGCTCGACCTCGAGCGCGATGCGCTCGTGAAAGTGCCGGTGGTTGTACAGGCCGGTGAGGCCGTCGGTGACGGCGAGCTGCGCGAGCCGCGTGTTCGCCTCGGCGAGCTCGTGGGTGCGCTCGTGGATCTTCGCCTCGAGCTCGCGGTTCATCTCGAGCAGCGCCTGGTTCTTCGCCGACAGCGACGCGATCAGCTGCTGGTTCTCGTGGGACAGCCGGTACTGGCGCAGCAGGTTCTCCACCGCGAGCAGCAACGCGGTCTCGTCCCACGGCTTGCCGATGTACTGGTTGAGGTGCGCGCGGTTGATCGCCTCGATCACCGCGTCGAGGCCCGCCTGGCCGGTGAGCAGGATCTTGGTCGTGGCGGGCAGCCGGCGGTCGACGATCTCGAGCAGCTCGACGCCCTTCATGCCCGGCATGATCTGGTCGGCGATGACGAGCGCGATCGCCTCGTCCTCGCGCGTCAGCTCGTCGAACAGCGCGACCGCCTCGTCGCCGCTGCGCGCGGTCGCGATCTGGCACTCGTGGCCGAACCCGTCGTTGAACAGCTTGAAGTGGTCGACGTCCATCATCAGCAGCGACAGCGGCAGGCCGCTCCGCTGGCTGCGCTCGACCTCGAGCGCGATGCGCTCGTGGAAGTGGCGATGGTTGTACAGGCCGGTG
>DATJXL010000135.1:0-26884 GCA_035500135.1 Kofleriaceae bacterium | reverse complement strand
GCGGTTCACGGCGGGGCTGTCGACGGCCGTCGAGCTCGCCGATGCCGCGGCGCTGCTCACCGACGCCGATATCTCGCTCGCGATCGGCGCGTTCCAGCTGTCACGCGCGCGCGCCGTGCTGGCGCGCGCCACCGCGGAGGTCTTGCCATGAGTATTCGCTTCGGTTGGCCCACGATGATCCTGCTCGGCGCGGTCGGCGGCTTGCTCGCCGTCGGCGGCGTGCTGTACACGCGCCAGACGAGCCGCACGAACCACACGTCGCTCTCGGAGAGCGCGAAGAAAGTCTCGGCGGTCGCGGCAGTCGCGTCGCCGTTTCAGGGCACGCGCCGCTACGTCGGCACCGTCGAGCCGTGGGTCGAGGCGAAGATCGGGCCACAGCTGGTCAGCGCCTACGTCGACACCGTGCTCGTACGACCCGGCGCGATCGTCAAGCACAACGACGTGATCGCGACGCTCGATTGCCGCGACGCGTCCGCGCGCAGCAAGCAAGTCGCGGCCGAGGCGCATGCCGTCGACGCGCTCAGCACCGCCGCCGCGAACGAAGCGACCCGCATCGCGAGCCTGCTCAAGGGCAACAACGTGTCGCAGAACGAAGTCGACATCAAGCAAGCCGACGCGGCGAGCAAAGAAGCCCAGGTGGCCGCGCTGCGCGCCCAGCTCGCGAGCACGACGTTGCAGGTCGACGATTGCGTGCTGCGCTCGCCGTTCGACGGCGAGGTAGCGGAGCGGTTCATGGATCCGGGTGCGTTCGTGCGTCCCGGATCGGCGATCGCGACCGTCGTCGATCGCCACCTCGTGCGCATCGCCGTGGACGTTCCGGAAGAGGACTTCGACGCGGTCGCGCCGACCACGCAGGTCTCGATCCATCTGCTGTCGACCAACCGCGATCTGACCGCGAAGATCTCGCGGCGCGCGCCGGCGGCCGACCGCGGCACGCGCACCGCGCGCATCGAGATCGATGTCGAGGACAGCGACCGCGTCATCCCGGTGTGGACCACCGCCGAGATCTCGCTCGAAGTCGGCAAGCCGGTTGCCGCGACCGCGATTCCGTTGTCGGCGGCCTCGATCCACGGCTCGAAGGCCACCATCTTCATCGCACAGGGCGATCGCGCGCACCTCGACGTCGTGAACATCGTCGGCGAGCACGGTGGCGCGCTCTACATCGATCCGAAGGGGCTCGCCGTCGGCACTCCGGTCGTGAGCGAAGGCCGCACCGTGCTCTCCGATGGCGACGAGATCGCCGCGACGCAGAAGCAGTGGTCTCCGGAATAGCGTCATGACCGAGTTGTCGCTGCGCAACCCGATCGCCGTCGCGATGGCGTGCATCGGCGTCGTCGTGTTCGCAGCGGTGGTCACTCCGCGCATGCCCATCGACACGTTCCCCGAGCTGACGCCGCCGGTGCTTGTCGTCGGAACGCTCGCGCCCGGTCTCGGCGCGAAGGACGTCGAGAAGACCCTGAACTGGCGGTTCGAGAAGTACGTGTCGGCGACGCCCGGCGTCGACCACGTCGAGAGCCTGTCGCGCAACAACCTCTCGATCGTCTACGTATGGCTGAAGTGGGGCACCGATCTCGGCGCGGCACAGACGCTCGTGCAGCAACAGGTGCAGTTCGCGATGAGCGCGGTGCCGAAGTCGCTCGGCATCTTGCCCCCGTTCGTTCTCCAGTACGACCCGTCGAACGCGCCGGTCGTGCAGGTCGCGGTGTACGGCGGCGGGATGTCGGGAGCCCAGCTCTACGACTACGCGATGAACGAGATCGAGCCACAGATCGAGGGCATCTCGGGCGTGGCGAGCGCGTCGGTCAATGGCGGCCTGCAGCGCCAGATCAACGTCGTCGTCGATCCCGACAAGGCGCAGGCGCGTGGGCTGACCTCGAACGAGGTTGCCGCCGCCGTGCGGGACTCGAACGCGTTGTTGCCGTCCGGCGAGCTCATCAACCACCGGTTCGACGCGATCGTCTACACGAACGCGATCCCGCACATCGTCGAGAACATCGGCGACGCGATCGTCAAGCTCAACGGCGAGAGGGCCGTACGCATCAAGGACGTCGCGCGCGTCGAGGACGCCGCGTCACCACCGACGCAAGCGGTCTCGATCGACGGGCAGGACGCGGTGTATCTCAACGTGCTGCGCGTACCGGGCGGCAACACGATCGAGATCGTCGACCAGGTCAAGGACAAGATCGCTCACCTCGAGAACCTGCCGCCGGGCGTGCACGTCGAGCCGATCTTCGACCAGTCGACGTTCGTGCGCTCGACGTACCACGGCCTCAAGAAGGAGGTCGTGCAAGCGCTGGTGCTGGTCTCGCTCGTGATCCTCGTGTTCCTGCAGAGCTTTCGCGGCACGCTCGTGGTGTCGCTCGCGATCCCGCTGTCGTTCGCGATCACGCTGCTCGTGCTGTACCGGCAGGGCGAGACGCTCAACGCGTTCACGCTGGGCGGGCTCACGCTGGTGATGGGCCGGCTCGTGGATGACGCGGTCGTCGTGCTCGAGTCGATCCACCGCCACCGCAAACGTGGGATGTCGGCGCGCGATGCCGCGCTGCATGGCACCCGCGCGGTCGTGCTGCCGGTGCTGGCGTCGACGCTGACCACGATGGCGGTGCTGCTGCCGGTCCTGCTGTTCGCCGGCCTCGCCCAGAAGCTGTTCGTCCCGCTCGCGCTCACCGTCGCGGTCGCGATGGCGGCCTCGTACTTCGTCTCGATCGCGGTGACGCCCGTGATGTGCCGGTATCTGCTCGGTCACGACGAACCCGGGCGCTTCGCGAAGCGCCTCGAACGCGGCATCGAAGGCCTCGCGCACGGCTACGCGGGCACGCTCGAGAAGATCATCCCGCACGGCTGGCTCGTGATCGCGAGCGCTGCGATCCTCGTGTCGGCGAGCGTCTGGATCACGGCGCGCTTGCCGTCCGCCTTCTTCCCGCCGATCGACGAGTCGATGGAGACCGTGTACGTGCGGCTGCCGCCCGGCACGTCGCTCAATCAGTCGAGCGCGCAGATCGCGGCGATGGGCAAGACCCTCGACGCCGAGCTCCCGAAAGGCACGGTCGAGCTCGTGCTCACCAACGTCGGCTCGCCGATGAACGCACGCGCGGCGATGGTGAGCCCGAACTGGGGCCCGCACATGGGCTTCATCCAGCTCGCGCTCACCGATCCCGACGATCGATCGCTGACGCAGGATCAGCTCGCGGAGCGCATCCGCCACATCCTGGCCGCGAAGTACCCCGGCGTCGAGTTCTTGCAGGCGCCGGGCGGCCTGGTCGCCAGCGTGTTCTCGAACGGCTATCTCGCGCCGATCGCGGTCGAGATCCGCGGCGACAACCTCGATCAGCTGTACTCGCGCATGAAGACGGTCGCGGAGGTCGCGCGCGAGGTCCCGGGCATCGTCGACGTGTGCTCGACGCTGCAGATGGAGTACCCCGAGGTGCGCGTCAACACCGACCGCGAGGAGGCGGGCATGGTCGATGTCTCGGCGCGTGACGCCGCGCAGGTCACGCTCGACTCCACGATGGGTAACATCAACACGCCCGGCGTGTGGGTCGATCCGATCAACGGTCAATCGTATTACGTCGTCACCGGCTACGATCCGAACAAGCTCGATACGCCCGCCAAGCTCGCGACCGCGCCGGTCAAGGTCGACTGGCGCGCGGCCGCGGTCGTGCTGGGCGCGTACGGTGAGATCACGCGCTCGATCGGCCCGATCGCGATCGAGCGCAACCAGCTGCAGCGCGCCGCGCACGTGCTCATGCAGGTCGAGCGCCGCGACATCGGCACCGCGGCGGCCGAGCTCGAGGACAAGCTCGCGCACGATCCGCGCACCGCCGGGTTCAAGACTCACTTCGTCGGACAGGTCGAGCTCATGCGCACGACGTTCTCCGGGCTCGGCCTCGCGGTCGGGCTCGCGATCATGGTCGTGTTCATGATCATGGCGTCGCAGTTCAAGTCGCTGAAGATGCCGTTCATCATGCTGTTCACCATCCCGTGCACCCTGGTCGGGATCGTGACGGCGCTGATGGCCGGCGGCCAGGGCTTCTCGGTCACCGCGCTGATGGGCATCCTGATGGTCGTCGGCATCGCGGTGTCGAACGGAATCTTGTTGATCGATCACGCGCGCGTGCGGCTCGAGGAAGGCATGGAGCCGATCCCCGCCATCCTCGACGCCGCGCGCACGCGGTTCATCCCGATCGCGATGACGAGTCTCGCGACCGTGATCGGGCTCATCCCGACCGCGCTCGCGCTCGACCGCGGCGCCGCGGCGAACCAGCCGCTCGCGCTCGCGGTCGTCGGCGGCCTCACGTCGTCGACGCTGCTGTCGCTGTACCTCGTGCCGGTGATCTTCCTCGCGCTGGTGCGGCGCGCCACGCCGCCCAAGCCGGAAAGTGCGCACGGATGACGGAACTCTCTCTCCGCAACCCGATCGCGGTCGCGATGGCGTGCATCGCGTTCGTCGTCTTCGCGGCGGTGGTCACGCCCCGCATGCCGGTCGACACGTTTCCCGAATTGACGCCGCCGGTGCTCGTCGTCGGCACGCTCGCGCCCGGTCTCGGCGCGAAGGACGTCGAGAAGACGCTCAACTGGCGGTTCGAGAAGTACGTGTCGGCGACGCCCGGCGTGGAGCACGTCGAGAGCCTGTCGCGCAACAACCTTTCGATCGTGTACGTGTGGCTCAAGTGGGGGACGGACCTCGGCGCCGCGCAGACGCTCGTGCAACAGCAGGTGCAGTTCGCGATGAGCGCCGTACCGAAGTCGCTCGGCATCCTGCCGCCGTTCGTCTTGCAGTACGACCCGTCGAACGCGCCGGTCGTGCAGGTCGCGGTCTACGGCGGCGGGATGACCGGTCCGCAGATCTACGACTACGCGATGAACGAGATCGAGCCGCTGCTCGAGGGTATCTCCGGGGTCGCGAGCGCCTCGGTCAACGGCGGGCGCCAGCGCCAGATCAACGTGATCGTCGATCCGTCGCGGGCACAGGCGCGCGGGATGACGTCGACGCAGGTGGCCGGAGCGGTGCACGACTCGAACGCGCTGTTGCCATCGGGCGAGCTCATCAACAAGCTGTTCGACGCGATCGTCTACACCAACGCGATCCCGAAGGTCGTGCAGGACATCGGCAACGCGATCGTCAAGCGCGACGGCGAGAAGGCCGTGCGGATCAAGGACGTCGCGCGCGTCGAGGACGGCGCTTCGCCACCGACGCAAGCGGTCTCGATCAACGGGCAAGACGCGGTCTACCTCAACGTGCTGCGCGTGCCCGGTGGCAACACGATCGAGATCGTCGACCAGGTCAAGGACAAGATCGCGCACCTCGAGAACCTGCCGCCGGGCGTGCACGTCGAACCGATCTTCGACCAGTCGACGTTCGTGCGCTCGACGTATCACGGCCTCAAGAAGGAGGTCGTGCAGGCCCTCATCCTCGTCGCGCTCGTGATCCTCGTGTTCTTGCAGAGCTTCCGCGGCACGCTCGTCGTCTCGCTCGCGATCCCGCTGTCGTTCGCGATCACGCTCCTGGTCCTGTACTGGCACGGCGAGACGCTGAACGCGTTCACGCTCGGCGGCCTCACGCTGGTGATGGGCCGACTCGTCGACGACGCGGTCGTCGTGCTCGAGTCGATCCACCGCCACCGAAAACGCGGCATGTCGGCGCGCGATGCCGCGTTACACGGCACGCGCGCGGTCGTGCTGCCGGTGCTGGCCTCGACGCTGACGACGATGGCGGTGCTGCTGCCGGTCCTGCTGTTCGCCGGCCTCGCGCAGCGCTTGTTCGTGCCGCTCGCGATCACCGTCGCGGTCGCGATGGCGGCCTCGTACTTCGTGTCGATCGCGGTGACGCCGGTGATGTGCCGCTACTTGCTCGGCCACGGCGAGCCCGGCGGCTTCGCCAAGCGCATCGAGCGCATGATCGAAGGGCTCGCCCATGGCTACGCCCGCACGCTCGACAAGGTCATCCCACACGGCTGGCTCGTGATCGTGTGCGCCGCGATCCTCGTATCGGCGAGCGTGTGGGTCACCACGCGCCTGCCGAGCCAGTTCTTCCCGCCGATCGACGAGTCGATGGAGCGCATCTACGTGCGGCTCGCGCCCGGCACGTCACTCGACGACTCGGCGAAGCAGATCGAGGAGATGGGCGAGACCCTGCGCAAGGAGCTGCCGCCCGGCTTGGTCACGCTCGTGCTGACGAACGTCGGCTCGCCGATGAACGCGCGCGCGGCGATGACCAGCCCGAACTGGGGGCCGCACATGGGCTTCATCCGGCTCGCGCTGACCGATCCCGAGGACCGCGGGCTCACGCAGAACGCGATCGCGGACGACATCCGGCACATCCTCGACAAGAAGTATCCGGGCGTCGAGTTCTTGCAATGGCCGGGCGGCCTCGTCGCGAGCGTGTTCTCGAACGGCTACCTCGCGCCGATCGCGGTGGAGGTGCGCGGCGACAACCTCGACCAGCTCTACGATCACATGAAGGCGGTCGCGGAGATCGCGCGCACGGTGCCCGGCATCGTCGACGTCTACCCGACGCTGCAGATGGAATATCCCGAGGTGCGCGTCAACACCGACCGCGAGGAGGCCGGCATGGTCGGCGTGACGGCGCGCGCGGCCGCGCAGATCACGCTCGAGTCCACGATGGGCGACATCAATACGCCGAGCGTGTGGGTCGACAGCGTCAACGGCCAGTCCTATTACGTCGTCACCGGCTACGACCCGACGAAGCTCGACACGCCGGCGACGCTCGCGACCGCGCCCGTGCGCGTCGATTCGCGCGGCGCGGCGGTCACGCTCGGCGCGTACGGCCACATCGCGCGCTCGACCGGTCCGATCGCGATCGAGCGCAATCACCTGCAGCGCGCCGCCCACGTGCTGATGCAGGTCGAGCGCCGCGACATCGGCACGGCGGCCGCCGAGCTCGAAAGCAAGCTCGCGGCCGATCCGCGCACCGCGGGCGTGCCGATCCAGTTCGTCGGGCAGGTCGACCTGATGCGCACCACGTTCTCGGGCCTCGGCCTCGCGGTCGCGCTCGCGATCATGGTCGTGTTCATGATCATGGCATCGCAGTTCAAGTCGCTGAAGCTGCCGTTCATCATGCTGTTCACCATCCCGTGCACGCTGGTCGGGATCGTGATCGCGCTGATGGCCGGCGGCCAGGGCTTCTCGGTCACGGCGCTGATGGGCATCTTGATGGTCGTCGGCATCGCGGTGTCCAACGGCATCCTCCTCATCGATCACGCGCGCGTTCGCCTCGAAGACGGCCTCGCACCGCGCGACGCGATCCTCGACGCCGCGCGCACGCGCTTCATCCCGATCGCGATGACGAGCCTGGCCACCGTCATCGGCCTCATCCCGACCGCGTTCGCGCTCGATCGCGGCGCCGCCGCGAACCAACCGCTCGCGCTCGCCGTGGTCGGCGGCCTCACGTCATCCACCCTGCTCTCGCTCTATCTCGTACCCGTGATCTTTCTCGCGTTCGTTCGCAAGCGGGCCTAGAGGGAGTTTTTCCCATGCCCCCCCGGGAGGATCTCCCACCGATCAGAGCTCGAACGACGTGTTCACCCGACTTGTGACGCGGCACGGCGCATGCTGCGCGTCGACCGCCGGTGGATCATGGGTTTTCGTCGCCAGTTGTGGGTCGGGTACTCGGCCTCGTTTCTGATCACGCTCGCCGCGGGCACGCTCGCGGTCGCCGCGCTGCAGGTCGTCGCGGCGAGGCAGTCGCGACTCGCGCGGGAGTACGCCGACGAGCTCGTACAGGTCGAACGCTTGCGTTACCAAGCGGAACGCGTCATCGCGACGACGCGCGGCTACCTCCTGACTCGCGACTTGGACGCCCGCGATCGCGTGACCAGCGCGGTCGTCGAGCTCGATGCGCGGCTCGACGAGGTCGAGCTGGCATCGAACGCGCCGGCGCGCCGGCTGGAGCTCGTGGCGATCCGGGAGGCCGCGTATCGCTACGTCGAAGTCGCGGGCTCCATCGTGGCCGACGCGGCCGCTCACCCGCGCATCGTCGACCGCGACATGCGCGCGCCTCGCGAGGCGCTACGCATCCAGCTCGAGGAGCTGGCGCACGGCGAGCGCGGTGCCTTCGAGGACGCACTCGCGGATGCTCGCGACGGCGCGCGCCGCGCCGGGCTGCTGGTCGGGCTCACGGCAGGGCTCGGGCTGGCGCTCAGCGCGCTGGTCGCGGCGGCCGTGATGCGACGGACGTCGCGACAGTGGGTCGCCGAACATCGCGCCCTGGACGAAGCATGGGACGCGGCCGCGGCACGCCAGGAGGCGCTCGCGATCGTGTCCCACGATCTGAGAGGCCCGCTCACGACGATCGTGATGGGCACCGATGTGCTGTCCGGCTCGGTGAGCAAGGGCCGCGAGGCTCGCATCGTCAACATGGTGCGCGTCGCCACGGACCGGATGAAGCATCTCGTCGACCAGCTCCTGGATGCCGCGCAGCTCGACGCTGGCAAGCTCCAGCTCGAGCTCGCGGACTGCGAGGTCGAGGCCTTGCTGCGGCTGCCGGTCGAGCTTCTCGCGCCCCAGGCAGCGCATGCCTCGGTGGACCTCGAGGTCGTGCCAGCGAGGGAGCACCTGACGGTGCGGGCAGATCGCGAGCGCATTCTCCAGGTGTTGATCAACCTGATCGGGAACGCGCTCAAGTTCAGTCCGAAGGAAACGACCGTGAGCGTGAGGGCCGAAGCATGCCCGGATGGAGTGCAGTTCTCGGTCGAAGATCAGGGGCCCGGCATCCACTCCGATCAGCTAGCCCACGTCTTCGAGCGCTTCTGGCACGGCGCGCCGAAGGCTTCCGATGCGAGCGTCGGCCTCGGCCTCTACATCTGCAAGAAGCTCGTCGAGGCTCATGGTGGTCGCATCTGGGTCGACTCGAGTCCAGGGAGCGGGTCGCGCTTTCGGGTCGTGCTGCCGCGCGGAGGCCCCGCCCGATGAGCGCCGCCGAGCCGCGCTTGCTCGTCGAGCCCGATCCGAGAATCGCTCTCATGATCGCGCTCGCGGAGATCCAGAAGGCCATCCAGCCGCCGCACACCGGAGAATGACAGCGCCGTTCTATCGATCGTTCCGCGACTACTTTCGCGATCTCCCGACCGGCGCACGCGCGTTCTGGATCATCGTGATCGCGACCGGATGTGCCTCGGGCCTCGTCGCCGCTGCGTTCATGCAGCTCCTGCGCTTCGTCCAGGACGTGGCGTGGCCGCATGCGCCGACCTACCTCGGCGCGATCGAAGCAGCCGATGCCACGCACCGCGTCGTCGTTCCCGTGATCGCTGGCTGCATCATCACGGCGCTCTGGCTCGCGACGCGCGAGAAGCTGAGCGGGCATGGCACGCCCGGCGTGATCGAAGCGATCTGGCATCGCGAAGGCAACATGGCGCTGCCGCCTGCATTCATGCGGGACGCGAGCTCGATCGTCGCGGTCTCGATGGGTGCATCGCTCGGCCGCGAGGGCGCGCTGATCCAGACGAGCGCTGCGACCGGCTCGTGGCTGTCGCAACGCTTCTCGATCGATCCCGAGCAGCGGCGACTGCTCGTCGCGTGCGGCGCCGCGGCCGGGATCGCCGCCGCGTACAACGTACCGATCGGCGCGTCGGTCTTCGGGCTCGAGGTCCTGCTCGGGAGCTTCGCGCTGGAGCTGTTCGGTCCGATCGTCGTGTGCTGCGTGAGCGCGACGCTCGTCTCGCGCATCTTGATCGAGGATCACGCGACGTACGCCGTGCCGCACTTCGCGCTGACGACGCCGCGCGCGTTCGCGCTCGTCCTCGTGCTCGGCCCGATCCTCGGGCTCGCCGGTGCGCTCTACAACGCTGGAATGGATGGGGTCGCGCGCGTCCTCGGCCGGATCCCGAAGCCCTACGCATTCGCGATGCCGATCCTCGCGATGGGCGCACTCGGCGCGGCCGCCATCTGGTTTCCGCAGCTCCTCGGCAACGGTTACGACTCGGTCGACCGCAGCATGCTCGGCGCTGTCCCGTTGACGCTGCTGATCGCGCTTCCTGTGCTCAAGTTCCTCGCCACAGCTGTGTGCTCCGGTTCGGGCGTGCCCGGCGGTCTGTTCACGCCGTCGTTGTACGTCGGCGCGCTGCTCGGTGGCGCGCTCGGCGCGGCCGCCGAAGCGATCGCGCCCGGCGCACCGGCTGGAGCGTACGCGTTGATCGGCATGGGCTGCATCCTCGCCGGGACCACGCACGCCGCCGTGTCGTCGGTGCTGATCGTGTTCGAGCTGACCGGCGATTACGACGTGATCCTGCCGCTGATGCTCGGCTGCGTGATCGCAGCCCACATCTCGCGACGACTGGTCCGCGAGTCGATCTACACGGCGTCGCTGCGCCGTCGCAACGTCCAGCTGCCCGAGCACGCCACACCCCGCTGGTTGCGACGCACGACCGTCGCCGAGCTCGTCAAGCCGGATGCGGCGACGATTCCGCTCACGCTTCCGTTCGCGCAGGTCGTCGTCCGCCTGCTCGCGCAGCCGGCAGGCCACGACCTGTACGTCGTCGCGGATGACGGCAAGTACGTCGGCCTGGTCGCACTGGAAGCCGTGAAGATTCACTTGCCAGACGAGGCGCATCTCGGCGCGGCGATCGCCGTCGATGTGCTCGACCCGGTTCCGCCCATCGCTCCGTCGATGACGCTTGCCGAGCTGGCGCAGCGCTTTGCCCTCCTACCTCATGATCGACTTGCGGTGGTCGATCCCGACACCGGCGCGGTTCTCGGCACGGTGTCCAAACGCGATCTGATGCGCGTCGGTCGCTACTGATGCTCAACACTTCGTAACGCCGATCCCCGCCGCGCGCTGCATCACAGCACCATGCAGATCAAAGCAATCATCGTTGCCGCCGTCCTGGCGGTGATCCCCACGCTCCGCGCTTCGGCAGATTCTTGCGGTTGGTCGCCCGCCGGTTGCAACGCGTACGGTTGCTGGCAGGACGGTGGCGGCTGCAACGCGTACGGCTGCTGGTCGAATGGCGGCGGCTGCAACGCGTACGGCTGCTGGAATTCGCCGCAAGGAAGCTGCAACGCCTACGGCTGTGACGACATCGGCGCGTGCAACGCGTACGGATGCCCGTGATCGTGCATGGAGAAATTCCCACCCCAGAACGGATTTCTTCCGCGTTGCCGACCGGTACTCGCATGACCCACGCGCACTTACGTGCGGCTCGGTTCTTGCGCTGCGCGCGATCATGACCTCGCAGACCTTTCGCACGTGCCTCGTGATGCTGGTCGTCGCGCGTGGAACGATCGCACTCGCCGCACCGCCGCCGGGTGTATCTCCTTCGCTGTTCGATCGCGGCAACCTTCGACTCGCGGTGGCGTGCGCCGACGAACCGATCGTGACGCCGGAGCTCGGGCTGCACGTCTCGCTGGACGGCCAGCCGATCGACGCGCTGGGAACCAACCTGCAAGCGTTCGAGAGCACCGACGACGAAGGAAACCTCGTCGTCGGCAGTGTCGCCACGAGCGTCGGGTTCCTGGCGGCCCCCGGCCATCATCATCTTCGCATCGAGACGCCCGACTGCGCCGCCGACGATCGCGATCTCGATCTCGCGGGTGCGTATCCCGAGCGTGTGCTCGGGCGGCTCGCGATCTCGAATCCAGCGCTGCAGGGCCCGACCGGCGCGCCGAATGGCTTTGCGTTCATGATCGGCGGCTACGCGACGGGCAATACCGGAAGCGAAACCGGGACGACCGGCTCCGGCGAGCTGAGCGGCAGCTACACGCTCGCGCCGGCGGCGATGCAGGGCGTATGGCTCGGCCTCGGTGCCGAGCGCCGACATCTCGCGCTCTGGGCGGATGACAAGTTGGGCTGGAACACCATGTCGGGCTCGTTGAACTGGAGTGGCGCGGTGCCGTTCGGCGGAACACCCGGTCCCTTCCCGTTCACGCGGAATCAGTTCGAGGACGACACCGCGATCCGCATCGGCGCTCGGGCGCCGCTCGGCTACGCCGCGGTCGCCGCGGGCGCCGGGATCGGGATGCGCTTCGACATGACGACGAGCTCGCAGACACCGAGCGGCGCGGAGATCACGCCGCTCCCACCGGACGGGCTCGACTTCAGCTGGTACGTGCCGCTGTGGGCGGCGGTCACGCTCAAGGCGTCGTGCGACTGGGGCGTGCAAGCGGTCGCCGCGTACGACATCGACCCGACCGATAGCGCGAGCTCGCGAGTCGAAGTGCTGGCCGGCCTCGAGTACCAGCCGTCGGATGCATGCAACGAGGCGCCGTATGTGGTGGTGAAGCCGTGAGATGGGCGCTTCCGATCGTGCTCGTCGCTTGTCGCTACTACGGCAGCACGACTCCAGCTGCAGCACCTGCCGTGCAACCGCAGCCGTCGCCGTATGCGAGCCAGGTCGAGCTCGGCAGCATTGCGGGCGTCCACACGTTCTCGAGCGACAACGCGCTCGGGGCGCCGCCGCCGCCCGCGCGCGACTCGCTGCGTGACTCGGCGCTGTTCGGCGCCCGGCTCGGCTGGTACTTCGCGGGTCACTTCGGCGTGGAGGCACAGCTCGCGGTCGTGCCGACCGAGGCGCGCGCCACGGTCTACGATGTCTGGACGGTGCTGGCCGAGGCCCGTGCCGTCTGTGCCCCGTTCGGTAACGTGGTCGATCGGCCGGTCCCGTTCTTGTTCGCGGGCGGCACGCTGTACGACGTGCTCAGCTCCGGCGGCCAACCGGGCACCGGCATCGGGTCTGGATCGCTCGTGGCTCCCGATGTCGGCGTCGGGATCAAGGACCCGTTCGGCAACGGCTGGGGACTGCGCGCCGATGCGAGCGTCTTGTTTCCCTCGGCGGTAGGCGGCGGCGTCACCGAGGACTTCGAGCTGGTGCTGTCGATCTATCGGTCATACGGCGCTGCGCCATGAGCGAGGTCCGTCGCGTGATGGGAAGTTCTCCCTGTCCCCCATGGAAAAACTTCCGTGACGCATGGGGCAAGCGATCGCGGCCTCCATGGGTTATGCCGGGCATGGGGCTTGCTGCCTCTCCACGCATGGCGCGGTTGACGGTCTTGCTTCCAGCTCTGCGGGACCGCTGCGGACGGGCACTGCTGGTGTCGAGCCGTGGCGACGCGCTGTGCGGCCCGTTTCGAATTCTCGGCACCGCGAGTCGTCTCGTGTCGCGTCGAAACGGAAACCCGAAACACGATCGCATGCTGCCGTTTGGTGACCCTCCGTGCGGGACGTACCTCGTGTCGTCGACCCTGCCGCCCGGGACGCTGCATCCACGCCGACCGGGGCGCTTCGGCAACCTCGGCGCGCTCGTTCTGGAGCCGACCGGGGGTGACGCGCTCGCCGCGACCACGCACGGTCGCGATCATGTCGTCCTCCACGGCGGACCTCGTGACTCGGAGCGCCGGTTGCGACGAACACGCGGTGGCCTGCGTGTGGGCAATGTTCGCCTGTCCCAGCTGTTCGCCGCGATCAATCGCACGCAGGCGGCGGGCGATCCGCTGTCGATCATCGAGATCGTCGACGTCGATCCGCTGTGGTTCGAGACCGAACCGCTCCTCGCGCCCGCCGTGCCGCGCAAGCGGCGGCCGCACGCGCAGCGCGCGGTGCAAGCTCCAAGCGTCGCGGTCGCGGCGACGATCGCGATGGCCGCGTTCGGGGTCACGCGCGCATCTCCGACGCGTCGAGGTTTTCTCGGCGCCGCGCTGCTCGCGATCGCGAGCGCGCGCGTCTTGCCGGCATGCGGGGATGACGTGCCAGCCCCGTGCAGCGACAGCTGTCCGGACGGCTCCGGCTCGGCAAGCGGCTCCGGTTCTGGATGCAGCTCCGGTTCCGGCAGCGGATCGGGTTCCGGCAGCGGATCGGGTTCGGGAAGCGGATCGGGAAGCGGCTCCGATTGCAGCGGTGACAGCGGATCAGACGACGGCGGCTACGACACCGGTGGGGGAGCCGGCTGATGGCCGCACTCGCGGGATGCGTGCGCGCACACGACGCGACGTCGATCGTCGCCAGGATGACTCATCGCGGCGCGCGCCATGCGGCCGGCGCACCGCTCGCCGTATCCGGTCGCATCGACGTCGAGCTGCACGAGCAGAACGGCGATGCGATCGCGGTCGTGGGTTACGTACGCGACGGCGAGCGCTCGCTGCGCGCCCGTCATGTGCTCGAGCGCTGGCGGGGTTTGGGGACGCGCATGTTCGACGGTCTCGACGGAGAGTTCGCGATCGCGATCTCGACCTCCGACGGGACCTGGGTCGCGCGCGACCGAGTCGGCACGCGCCCGCTGTATGTCGCGACGCTGCGCGGCGGCGCGGTCGCGTTCGCCACGTCGATGCGCCATCTCGTTGCCGCCGGTGCACCCACGACGATCGACCGCGACGCGATCGTGTGCAGCCTCGCACTCGGGTACGCACCCGCACCGCGAACGGCGATCGCCGCGATCCGACAGGTCGGTCCCGGCGAGTGCTGGCAGCTCGCGAAGACGCGGCGCGAGCATCGCTACTTCCAGCCGCGGGAGCGCATTGCCCGCGGGCGCAGCCTCGAGGCGGCCGCGCGCCTGCTCGATCGGGCGCTCGACCGCGCCGTCGCCAGCGCGGTGCCCGCGAACGGCCGGATCGGCGCGTTCTTGTCGGGTGGCATCGACTCGTCGCTCGTGCTGGCGCGGTTGCGCGAGCTCGGACATCGCGTCGACGCCTACACGCTGCACTTCGGCGACACCGCGCCGAGCGAGCTCCCCTACGCGAATGCGGTCGCTCGCCACCTTCGCGTACCGCATCACGTGCTCGACCTCGATGCTCGGCACTTTGCCGATGCGGTCATCCCTGCACTCGTGGAGCTCGAGGATCTCCTCGCGGAGCCGATCGCCGTTCCGAACTTTCTGCTAGCGCGACAGGCCGCGCGCACGGTGGACGTGCTGTTCACCGGCGAAGGTGGCGATCCGACCTTCGGTGGGCCGAAGAACGTCGGCATGGTGCTGTCGCACATCTACGCCGATCGGCACGCGCCGCCGTTCGCCGACTGCTACCTGACAGCGCACCATCATCTATACGACGATCTCGATCGCGCGCTCGCGCCGGACATGTTGCGTGCGTTCGACCGCAATCAGCTCGAGCGCGAGCTGCTCGCGCAGATCTCACCGCGCACACGCGGCACGATCGTCGGTCGGCTCATGGCCGCAAACCTCGCGCTCAAAGGCGGCAACAACATCCTGGTCAAGGTCGCGAAGATGGTCGGCGCGCACGACGTCGCGCTGCGGTCCCCGCTGTTCGCACGCGAGATCGTCGACCTCGCGCTCACGATTCCGCCCGCACAGAAGCTGTTCGGCAGCGACGAGAAGCTCGTCATGAAGCGGGTTGCGGCCCGCTCGTTGCCGCGTCCCGTGGTGGAGCGCCCGAAGCGGGGCATGGCCGTGCCGCTCGCCCGCTGGTTGCGCGGTCCGCTGGGCGAGGTCGCGCGCGACGTCCTCACGCCACGAGCCGTGCGCGAGCGCGGCGTATTTCGCTGGCCGTACGTTCGGGATCTCCTGTCCGGACGCGAGTCGCCGACGGAGCTTTCGCGCTCGCGCTCGGCCGAGAAGCTGTGGCTCGTCCTCGTGACGGAGCTCTATCTGAGAACCCTGGAACGCGGGGATCGACCGTGAAGCTCGCGATCGTGGACGCCGCCGCCGCTGCGCTTCGCGCCGACAGCCGCGCGTTCACGCGGCGCAACCTCTACCACGCGGCATGCCGGCTATCCGGACGGAACCTCGGCGATGCCTCGTTCGCTGCCGCGCTCGCGCGCCGGCTACGCGGCCGCGGCCTCCCCGGTCTACTGCCGCCGCCCTCGCGCGACACCTCGCGCGTGGCACGCGAGCACGATGCGTACTTCCCCGCGGCCATCCTGCTCGTCGATCGCCGCGAGATCGTCGATCTGTTCGCCGCATCCGGCGTGCTCGTGCAAGCCCGGATGGCGATCGTGTGCGTCGACGGGACGCCGTCGACCGTCGTGCGCTGGCTCGTGCGTGGTCTGCACGCTGGATATCGCGCGCCGATCGGATACCTGCACGATGCCGCCACCGTGCTCTACCCGTTCACGTTCGAGCCGCTCGCGACCGCCGTCGCCCTCGCACGCCGCGACGCGCCGCTCCAGTTCGTCGACCTCGGACTGCCGCCGCGCGGCGTCGCGTCATCGCAGCTGCCGTTCTGCCCGCGCATGCGCCAGCCGATCACCGAGCTCGAGATGCCTCCGCCCGCTGCGATCGTCGCGTACGCGGCACGTCGTCTCGCCGCGTTGCTCCCGAAGGACCCGTGGCTCGCGCCGCTCTCGACGCAGAAAGGACGAGCGTGATCGACAGCCGGGCAGGAAGCTTCTCGATCGGCGGGGTCGCCGTGCACGATCTCTCGCGCGCGTTCGGCACGCCACTGTACGTGTACGACGCCGACATCGTGCGCGAGCGCTACCACGCGATCCGCGGCGCATTCCGGTGGCCGAAGACCGCGGTGCACTTCGCTGCGGTGTGCAATCCGAATCGATACCTGCTGCGTCTGCTTCGTCACGAGGGCGCGTCCCTCCACGCGAACACGCCCGGTGACGCGGCGTGCGGTCTCGCCGCGGGCTTCGCCGGCGAGGAGATCGTGTTGTCCGGCAGCAACGCGAGCGAGGATGATCTGGCCTTTCTGTTCTCGCGCGGTGTCCACGTCAACGTCGACTCGCTCGATGATCTGCGGCGAGCCGTGCGGGTCGCTCCGGGCCGCTCGATCGGAGTTCGAATCCACGTGTCGGACATCTTGCCCGAGAGCCGGGTCGGGCTTCGCGAGGACGAGCTGCCTGCTGCGCTCGCGATCGCACGAGCAGCGGGCTCGCCGATCGATGCCGTGCACGTGTACTGCGGAACGCACGGCCAGCTCGTGTCACGCTATCTCGATGCTGCAGAGCGCTTGCTCGCCGATGCGGAGCAGTTGCCCGATCTCGCGTGCGTGAACCTCGGCGGCGGTTTCGGATACGACTACCGCGACGGTTCGACATTTCCGTTCGGCGAGCTCGCTGCGGTCGTCGAGTCGCGAATCGCGGCGGTGTCGAAGGCGCGAGGGCGCGAGATCCAGCTGCGGATCGAGCCCGGGCGCGCGCTGGTCGCGCCGGCTGGAGTTCTGATCTCGCGCGTGCGATCGATCAAGGACGGCGCGCGCCGCTACGTGGGGCTCGACACGACGGTCGCGAACTTCGTGAGCCCGGCGGTCCACGGCACGCATCGCCGCGTGGTCGCGGTCGACTCCAGGCCGCGGCTCGAGCAGCGGAGCGACCTGTGCGGGTGCACGACGTACTCGCGCGACATCGTCGCGCGCGATGTCCCGCTTCCTGCCGTCGAGGTCGGCGACTTGATCGCGATCCTCGACGCGGGTGCATATGGCTACTGCATGGCGGGCAACTTCTTGAACCGGCCGAGGCCACCCGAGGTCTTCGTCGACCGCGGCGAGCCGCATCTGGTCACGCGGCGGGAGACGTACGCTGATCTGATGGCGCTCCAGGTCGAGCCGTGAGAACCGGCCGCGTCGCACAAACCAGCATCACGCGTGGTTACCGAAACGGTTGACCGTCGCGCGACACCAGTCGACGACCAGGAGGCCATGCGCGCGAGCGACTCCATCCAGGTGATCGGACGGTATGCGCAGGCACAGCGCGACGATGGTTCCGAGATGCTCTCGGCCGTAGATCGCGCCGTCGTCGATCGCGAAGCCGCCGTCGACGAGCTCGTCCCCGATCCCGAGCGGCCTACGTGCGCCGGCGACCTCGACGCGCACACCCTGCAGCGGCTCGACGATCTTGTCCCGGACGTGGATCCGCGTGAAGCCGGCGCCCTTGCGGGATGCGATCACGTCGCGGATCGCGGCCAGCTCGGCCATGACGGCGGGCAGCTGGTCGGCGGTGACGAGCTCGATCTGGCGCCAGTCGTCTTGGTGGAGGCGCACTGGTGCCGAACCCGGGCGCGTGGGCGGCAGCACGTTCTCGAGCGTCGGCAGGCTGAACAAGATCGTTTTCGGATCGACCTGGACGAGCTTGCGCAGTGTCAGTCTCAGCGCACCCGTCGCCGTGTACTCGGCACGCGTCACCGGTTCGGCCGCCTCGACGTGCCAGTCGGCGTCGCCGAGGTGGAGTGTCGTCGAGGCTGCGAAGCTCTCGGGCAGCTGTTCGACCGGCAAATGCGCTGTCGCGAACGACTTCCCCGTGCTTGCATCGACCAGCTCGACGCGAACCATCGCCACGCCGCAAATATACAACGGGTTCGGTGTTGATCTCGCGGTCGGCCCCCAGTCGCTCGACGTCAAGGCTGGCACGAGCGAGCCTGTCGACGAATCGGCGAAAGCCTTCAGTACGAGAGGCCTGGTCACGGCGGCGCCGCCGGGTGCAATCTCGCCGGCATCGAACGCCAGATTAGCGTGCTGCCACGCGTCGAGCGAATCGATCGCAGAATGTGCGGGCTGCTTCGGGCGTCTCGATCCCGACATCGTCGAGCGTGAGCGGGCGCTGCAGTGCCGTGGTGATTTTCTCGTCCATGTGCTTCACAGCAGCGGAGCCGGACGCCCCGAGTGCGGTTCTCGGTGGTGCGGGAGGACCTGGCTAGCACGAGTAGATCGAAACGTCCTCAGGTGCGTAGCAAGCTCAAACATGAGGGCCATCACGTTCTCGATCCTCGCGCTATGTGGGGTGCCCGACGCCGGGCCCGGCAGCTCGCCGGTCGCGCTCGACGCGACCCCCAAGCTGCACAAGCTGATCGCGACCCAGTTCGCGAGCCAGAACAGCCAGCGCACCTACATCCAGACCGACAAGCCGCTGTACCAGCCGGGCGAGACGATCTGGTTCCGCGCCGACCTGCGCGTGGCCAAGACGATGATGCAGCCCCGGCCGTTCGGCGCGACCATGCAGCTGGTCTCGCCGCGCGGCGCCGTGGTGGCGCAGAAGCGCACGCTCGTGCAGAACGGCGTCCTGCGCAACGACTTCGCGCTCGACGCGGCGATCGAAGGCGGCGAGTACACGATCCATCTGATCAGCGATAACGGCGCGCAGGACGACAAGAAGATCATCGTCAACACGTACGAAGCGCCGCGCCTGATGAAGACGCTCGAGCTCCAGCGCAAGGCGTACGGCGAGGGCGATCAGGTGACCGCGGCGGTCGAGATCAAGCGCACGACCGGCGAGCCGTTCGCCGAGCGTACGATCACCGCGGTCGTCACGATCGATGATGCCGAGACGGCGCGCGTGTCGCTCAAGACCGGCAAGGACGGCAAGGCGACGGTGAAGTTCGCGCTGCCCGACAAGATCGCGCGCGGCGACGGCCTGCTCACGGTGATGGCGGAGGACGCGGGCGTGACCGAGTCGATCCAGAAGCGGATCCCGATCGTCTTGAAGACGATGCAGCTCGCGGCGTTCCCCGAAGGTGGCGACCTCGTCGCAGGCGTGCCGGGGCGCGTGTACTTCATGGCGAAGACGCCGCTCGGCAAGCCGGCCGATATCGAGGGCCGCGTGATCGACGATCGCGGCACCGAGGTCGCCACGTTCATGTCGGTGCACGATGGCATGGGCCGGTTCGAGCTCCGCCCGGAAGCTGGCCGCTCCTATCATCTCGAGATCACCAAGCCGGCCGGCATCGTGACGAAGGCCGACGTACCGGTGGCGAAAGCTGACGGCTGCGTGCTGCGCGCGGTCGATCAAGGAGCGCGCGACACGCTGCGGATCGCCGCGATCTGCAAGAAAGCGCAACGCGTGCAGATCGAAGCGACGTTGCGCGAGAACTGGCTTGCCGGCGGCGCGTTCGATGTCGCGGCCGGCAAGCAAGCGCTGGTCGAGCTGCCGGTCGAGCGTACGGCGCAAGGCGCGGTGCGGCTCACGCTGTTCGACGCGAAGGATCGCCCGCTCGCCGAGCGCCTCGTCTACCACGGCATGGGCACGAGCATGAAGGTGACGATGACGAGCGATCGCAAGACGTACTCGCCGCGCGATCCGGTTCACCTGCACGTGCACGCGACCGATCCGTACGGACATCCGGTGAAGGCGAGCGTCGCGGTCGCGGTCGTCGACGATACCGTGCTGTCGTATGCCGACGACAAGGCCGCGAAGATCCTCGCGCACACGTACCTCGAGCCCGAGCTCGGCGCGACCGCGACCGATCCGATCGAGGAGCCGAACTTCTACTTCTCCGACAAGCCCGAGGCGAAGGCGGCGATGGACGCGCTGCTCGCGACGCGCGGCTACCGCAAGCTCGAGTGGAGGAAGCTATGAAACGGATCCTGCTCACCACCCTCCTCGCCGCGACCGCGTACGCCGCGGGTGAAGGCGGCATCGAAGGCACGATCGTCGACCAGGTGACCGGCAAGGTCGTCACCGCGCCGGTCACCGTCGAGGTGCAGTGCGGAAGCGTGAGAAAATCGACGACCACGGATGCCAGCGGTCACTTCGCGATCGCCGGCTTGCCGGAAGGCGCGTGCACGCTGACGACCGGCGGCGGGACGTACGCGCCGGCGAGCATCGGCATCTCGATCGCGAACGGATCGATCGGCACGACGTTGATCAACGTGTACACGCGCGCGTACGTGAAGCAGCTCGCCGACGAGCGTGCGAAGCAAGAGGCCGAGTGGCGCAAGCGCGCGTATGCAGGAGGCGGTGGCGGCGGCGGTCGCATGAAAGCGATGCGCAAGCCGGCCGCGGTCCAGCAGGACTTCGACGCACCGGACATGGCGGCGGCTGGCAACGAGGCGCCGATGGCCGCACCGCCGAGGCCGATGCACGCACCGGCGCCGGCAGCTCCGCCACCGATGGCCGCGCCCGCTCCCTCGCCGGCAAAAGGCACCGGCAAGAAGGTGGCGATCACGCGCGTCGTCGTCGCGAAGGAGCCGATCGCGCCACCGCAACCGGCGGCGCAGAAACCGGCCGACAAGGCCGAGAAGCAGATCCTGCCGGTGAAGGTCGAGCGCGCGCGCCGCCCCGTTGCGGCGCATGCGCTCGCGCGCATCGGGGTCGCCGGCGGCGGTTGGGCCGCGGTGCGCATCTTCCCGGTTCCGCAGTACACCAAGCACTACGAGGGTCCACGCGACGACTTTCGCGAGACGATCTACTGGAATCCCGTCGTCGAGACCGACGCGTCGGGCAATGCCGACGTGTCGTTCGTCGCGTCGGATGCGATCACCGCGTTCCGCGCGACGGCCGAGGGCTTCACCGCCGAAGGCAACGCCGGCGGCGGCACGATGACGTTCCAGTCGAAGCTGCCGGCGTCGCTCGACGCGCACCTGCCGGTCGAAGTGACCGCGGGCGACAAGCTCGAGGTGCCGATCACGATCACGAACGAAACCGAGGTCGCGCTCGATGCCAAGCTCGACGCGAAGTTCGGCGCGGCGTTCAAGCTGGCGAGCACGCCGAGCGGCGCGCTCCACCTGCCCGCGCACGGCAAGCAATCGGTCGTGTTCCCGCTCGAGGTCGTCGCGACCGATGGCTCGGCCGACGTCGACATCCGGCTCGCGACCGGCGGGCTCGACGACGAGCTGAAGAAGACGATCCGGGTCGTGCCGAAAGGCTTTCCGATGGAGGGCGGCGGCTCGGGCACCGCGCACGGAGGACAGGTCGCGCGCCATACGATCGATCTCGCAGGCGCGTTGCCCGGATCGATCCGGGCCACGCTGACGATGTATCCCTCGCCGGTCGCCGCGATGACGAAGGGCATGGAGGCGATGATCCGCGAGCCCGGTGGCTGCTTCGAGCAGACGTCGTCGAGCAACTATCCCAACGTGATGGTGCTCGCGTACATGGAGTCGAACAACGCCGCCGAGCCCGCGCTCGTGGAATCGACGCGCACCAAGCTCGACCGCGGCTACAAGATCCTCACCGGCTACGAGACGAGCGAGAAGGGCTACGAGTGGTTCGGGCACACGCCCGGCCACGAGGCGCTCACCGCGTACGGCCTCATGGAGTTCGCCGACATGTCGAAGGTGTACGACGTCGACAAGACGATGGTCGAGCGGACCGCGGCGTGGCTGATGAGCCGGCGCGACGGCAACGGCGGGTTCATGCGCAGCAAGGAGGCGCTCGACTCGTTCGGCCGCGCGAACGAGATGACGACGAACGCGTACATCATGTGGGCGCTCGCCGAGGCGCAGCGCACGAGCGGGCTGGCAAAGGAGCTCGACGCGGAGATGGCGGTCGGCCGCGACACCAAGGATCCGTACCTGCTCGCGCTCGCCGCGAACACCGCCATCCTGACGAAGTCCGGCGACGGCGCGGCGATGGCGAAGCGCCTCGCGAGCATGCAAGGCAAGGACGGCGGCTTCCCGGGCGCCGAGCAGACGATCACGATGTCGGGTGGCGAAGCGCTCGAGATCGAGACGACCTCGCTCGCCGAGCTCGCGCTGATCAAGGCGTCGCCGAACAGCGAGTACGAGCCGCAAATCCGCGCCGCCGCCGATTGGCTGAACAGCAAGCGCAGCGGTTACGGCGAGTGGGGCAACACGCAGGCGACGATCCTCGGCCTGAAGGCGCTGACCGCGTACACCGAGCACGCGCGCACGATGCAGGCAGCGGGCACGGCGTCGGTCGTGATCGACGGCAAACCGGCCGGCACGATCAGCTTCGACAAGGGGCGCCGCGACGCGATCGTGTTCGACGATCTCGGCAAGTACCTCTCCGCCGGCAAGCACACGATCGAGATCAAGCTCGACGGTCCGGCGTCGCTGCCGTACACGGTGAACATCGAATACCGGTCGGCGATGCCTGCGACGTCGCCGCGCGCGAAGATCGCGGTGACGACCGAGCTGCTCAGGACGAGCGCGAGGATGGGAGAGGCGGTGACGCTGCGTGCCCACGTCGAGAACAAGACGCGAGACGGCGTGCCGATGACGCTCGCGCGCATCGGTTTGCCCGGCGGCACCGTGTTCCAGACCTGGCAGCTCAAGGAGCTGCGCGACAAGGGCCTCGTCGACTTCTACGAGACCCGCCCGCGCGAGGTGATCCTCTACTGGCGCGCGCTGCCGCCCGGCGCGAAGAAGGACGTCGATATCAACCTGCTCGCAGCGGTCCCGGGCACGTACGAGGCACCGGCGAGCTCGGCTTATCTGTATTACACCGCCGAGGACAAGACCTGGGTCAAGCCGGTCGCGATCACGATCGCGCGGTGAGCGTCTCTCGATTCGGGCGGCGCATGGTCGTCGTGGGTGCCTGTTGTTGGACGTCGTGCTGGACCGGCGAGACACCGTCGGCGCTCGAAAAGCAGCTCATGCTGGCGGAGCTACGTAGACGCCACGGCATGCGTGCGCGTTGCTTCGGCTTGGCGATCGGAGGCGCGTCGTCATTCGGAATGCGTGCGACTACGTTCGCGAAACGGCGGTCAGCGACCCCAACGTTTTGCAAATCCGGCTTCTAGGTAGAGCAGCCGCTCGCCAGCGAGATCGTCGACATTGAAGTTGGCGTACAGATCCCAGCTGCCGAGCGCCAGGACAAGCGACGTCAAGGCATCGGACGAGGACACGAAGTGCGGCGATGCCGACTGGTCCGATGGGAGATCGTATTCGGCTCCCACAAGTACGGCGAGCTTCGACGTCAGCTGCAGTTGCGCCTGCCCCATCACGAATGAATCGACGGCGTGGCTCCAGCTCAGCATGCCCGACGGCAATTGCAGACGGTTCTCGCTGAGCGAAACGCCGAGCTCCACAAACACCGCGAGTCGGCCCGGCACCAAGCGCCACTTTTGTTGCAACTCCGCAGACTGCGACTCGTGGAGATAGTGGTCGGCCTGTGGCGCGCCCGAAGCGACTCGAACCACGAACACGCCAATCTCCGATCGCGTGTCGAAGCTTGCCTGCGCAACCGCGTCCAATCCGACGTCGGCTGCCAGCTCGACGGAGCCGATGGAATGTCGCAAGTAGATGTCCGGGGTCGTGTTCGTCAGCGCCCCGGTCGGTGTCGATCGAGCTTGCTCGTCGACCTCGAGCTGCGTCATGCCCGGAAACAGAATGATCGGCCGATCTACGTAGGCTTCGGGATACGCGGCGACAGCTGTTGTCGGCGTCGGTGTTGGCAGCGCAGGTGTCAGCGACGGCGGTGCGTCCGCGCTCGCCGATGCTCGCAGCAATCCAAGGACCCCGATCGCGATGCCCGCCGACCGCATCGCCTCACGATCGCACAGCACCCGAGCCTGCGAGAAGCGACAGAAGCTCGTAGCTCCGGTTTCTGGGTAGCGACGAACCCAGGTCGCATCGCACTTGGGGTTCGCATCGCTACCGGTGGGCACGCCGCGACGTGCGCGAGGCTTTGACGCGTCATGCGCATCCAGCTCGTGGAGCAAGTCATCGCGTATTCCCGCGATCCAACACCGGTCGGCGTGTGAGTTTGTTTGACTGCTCGCAGTGCGTGGTCTCGTGATCGTTGAGAGCGCGCACCGTCTCTACGCGGAGCTAGCCGCTCGATGGCCGTGTCAATCCGCTGCGACCTGGATCGAGATTGGCTGCTTTTTCTCATGGCAGCTGTCCTTGCTGCACACTGCGAACAAGAACGTTCCCTTGACCTCGTACACGCCGGGTTTGTCAGCGGTCGCCTTGACCTCGAAGATGAGCGACTGCTCGGTAAAGGTTGCCGCGTCGGCGCCGTCGAGTACCGGCTTCGAGAGTCTGACGCCGGGCGGCGCCTCAAGCGTCATCTTTGTCGGGTACTCCTTGTTAACGTGATAACCGCTTGCCGGTTGCACGGTGACATTCGCAGTGGCAACGCTGCCTGCCTTCGCCTCCGCCTTCTCGATCGTCAGCGTGCCCTCATCGGGATTCAAATGGAGCCGTGGGTCGTCGGACCGAGCGGGTTGGACCGACGGAGACTTCCCGCCAGGAACATCGATCGGTTTCTCGGGACTTGGTTCCGGCGGAGGCGCGTTCTGCTGCGCCTTCGAGCTACATCCAAGCGCTGCAATGATCACGAGAACTGCAGCCGAAGGCATGCCGCGTATCATAGGCCACGGCGATGTTCGCGTGGCAGCCAGGTGGCAGCAGGTAGTGTATCGCAGACACCTCCACCCGGACCGCATGCGGTACGCGACGGAGCCACTCGGCGCTGTGATACGAAGCCCGCGATGGCGAAGCCAGCCGCACTCGTCTCGTGGAGCAGCGGCAAGGACAGCGCGTATGCGCTTGCCGAGATCCGGCGCGCAGGCCAGCTCGAGATTGCGGGTCTGCTCACGACGTTTACGACGACGTACGATCGCGTCGCGATGCATGGTGTCCGTCGCGAGCTCGTGCAGCGGCAGGCCCAAGCGGTCGGCACATTGCTCTTCGCTGTCGAGCTGCCATCGCCGTGCTCGAACGAAGCGTACGAGTGCGTTCTGGGGGACACGCTTCTTCGCGCACGCGCCGAGGGCGTGACGCGGGTCGTGTTCGGGGATCTATATCTGGAAGACATCCGGGCCTACCGGGAAGCCCAGCTCGCTGCGCTCGGGATGACGTGCGTGTTCCCGTTATGGGGCCGTGAAACGGCGGAGCTGGCTCGCGAGATGGTCACGGCGGGCCTGCGCGCACGGCTTACCTGCGTCGACCCGCGTCAGCTCGACCGCAGTTTTGCGGGCCGCACCTTCGACGCCGACCTGCTACGCGACTTGCCGCCGACCGTGGACCCCTGCGGCGAGCGCGGCGAGTTCCACACGTTCGCGACGGACGGACCGATGTTCGCGGCATCGATCGCGGTGCGCGCCGGAGAGATCGTGGAACGCGATGGCTTCGTGTTCGCCGATGTCTTTCCCGCGTGAACGCGTGGGAACGCGGCGAGACCGCTCGGGGCCGCGCCGTGACCAGCCGGAGTCCCACGTCGAACGTGTCGAGCTCGCGCAGCTCGCTGTACCGGCGAGCCCAGTCCGGGAACACCGCGTCGACGAACTTCGCGCGGTCGTGTTCGAGGCGGCGTTCGATCTGCTTCTGCTCCGCGTCGAACAGGTGACGCAGCTCGATCAGCGCTCGCTCGGCGAGCTTCGCGATCCGTCGCTCGGTGTCGGCGACCGGTCGCAGGAGAGCACCGTGCAGCGTCACGGGGCTGGCTGGCCTCGTGTCTTGCTCGTCTGGTAGCGCAGCACGCGGACCTTCTCCATCGTCACCATGCCGCCGTCCATCATCTCGTCGAGGATCTCGACGAGGCGATCGCAGTGCGCTTGATCCTCGACGACCTCGATCACGACCGGCAGATCCGTCGACAGATCGAGCAGGTGCGTCGTATGGAGCAAGCTGTGCGCGCCGAAACCCGCGATGCCGTGCGTGACGGTCGCGCCCGCGAAGCCCTCCTTGCGCAGCCGCTCGATCAGCGCGCGGTGGAGCGGAGCGTGGTGCCATTTGTCCGACTCTCCGATGAAGATGCGGACCAGAATCTGTTCGCCGTCGAGTACGCGCATTGGGTCTCCTTTCACTCCGGTGCCACGACACGGGCCAGCGCGAGCCCGAGCAGCCCGGCGATGAAGCACGCGACCAGCGTCGCGCCGATGTTCGCGAACGCCATGAACGGCGCGCGGTCATCGAAGAAGAACTTCGTGGTCTCGTAGTCGAATGTCGAATATGTCGTCAGGCCGCCCATGATCCCGGTCGTGAGGAACAGCCGGAGATTCGACCGCATCGTGATGGCGGTCGCGACCGTCATGATCAACATGATGAGAAAGCAGCCGACGACGTTGACGATCAGGGTCGCCCACGGAAAGCTCGTCCAGCCTCTCGACTGGGTCCACAGCGATACGAGGTAGCGAAGGATGCCTCCGACGAAGCTCCCGACGCCGACGCACAAGATGGTGACCAGTCGCTCCATAGGTACCTCGCTAGAGATCCGCAGGAGTCATTGGTCGCCAGGGGCGCGACGGTTGCGGCGGACTCCACCGCCACGACGATGTGGTTTCAGCTTGGCCCCGAGCCTGGCGGGGCGTCAAGTCCGTTCCTTGACAGGTTGGGATCACGCCCGGATACTGCCATC
>DATJXL010000134.1:0-5462 GCA_035500135.1 Kofleriaceae bacterium | reverse complement strand
GTGGATCCTGTGGACAGCGCCGACCGTCGACACTCGTGGGATGCGCTGCCCACAGGCTCCACCGCGCCGGACGAGAGCGCGTACGCTCCGATCGGAGTTAGATCGGGGAAAGAAGAAGAGCTTGCAGGTCGCCCAAGCTCTGCTGTCCAACCTTTTTTGATCTTCCCGCGGCCTTCGCGCATGGCGCGGGGGGCTGTGGAGCCTGTGGGCAGCGAATGTCACGATGTTCATCTGTGATAGCGCTGTCCACAGGATCCACAGCCCAGGCCGCATGCTCTGCACGGCCGTAGCCGGCATAGACAGCGAGTGACAGCGCTTCAGTCCTGAATTCGAGCGGAATGCTACCGTGATTCATGGCTCGCGCGCGCAAACGCCACGTGCAGCAGTCGATGACGTTCCGTTCCCATGGCGGAGCGCGGCCGGGGGCCGGGCGCAAGCCGAACGGGTCACGCGCGGGCCAGCCGCACGCGCGCCGGCCGCCGGTTCGGGCGAGCCAGCCGGTTCACGTCACGCTGCGGGTGGCGCCGGATATCCGGCAGCTCCGCACGCGCGACCTCTATCACGCGATTCGCCGCGCGACACTCGCCGCCCTGCGCCGCGATGACTTTCGGATCGTCCACCTGTCGATCCAGCACGACCACGTGCACCTGATCGCCGAGGCCGACGGCCGCCTGCACCTGTCTCGCGGTGTGCGCGCGTTCGAGATCTCCGCCGCGCGCCAGATCAATCGCACGATCTCCGCGCGTCGTCCCGCGCGGCCTCGCACGGGCGCCGTGTTTCCCGACCGCTACCACGCGCGCGTCTTGAATTCGCCGAGGTCGGTACGCGCCGCGATCTGCTACGTCGTCAACAACTGGCGCAAGCACGGCGAGGATCGCACCGCGCTGCTCCGCCACTACGAGATCGATCCGTTCTCGAGCGGGATCTCGTTCACCGGCTGGCGCGAGCTCGAAGGCCGCGCCTGGCTGTGGCAGCCGCCGCCGAGCTACGAGCCGCTGCGCGTGCGGCGCCCGCGCTCGTGGTTGCTCGCGCATGGCTGGCGGCGCGCCGGCGCGATCGGCGTTCGAGATGTTCCGGGCGCGAGCTCGAGACCCGAGATGTGACGAATCGTCAGAGCGGCCGGCTAGGCCCGGTACAGCAGCGTCGTGCCCTTCGCGAGCACGCGGTTCAGCGACGTCGACATGATGAACACCGAGTAGTTGCCCATCTCGCCGGGCTTGACCTTGAACGACGTGCCGTCGGGGAAGCCGAGCATCGAGCGCGCCGCGCTGCCCGTGAACACCGCGCCGGTCTTGTTGTCGCGGATCGCGATCTCCTTCTTCGCCTGCACGAGCTCGGACTTGGTGAGCTCGTAGTAGCCGTTGCCGGGCTTGTAGCTGCCGGCGCCGAGCTTCTTGTCGACGAACGCGCGGATCGCGGCGCCGCCGACGTCGACGCTCCAGCGCTTGAACTCGTTGCTGACGTCCTTGAGCCGGCCGGCGACGTCCTTCGCGTTGACCTTCGCGAGATCGGCGCGGAAGAAGCCCGCGACCGACTTCTTGCCGCTGCGGCGCGCGTCGAAGAAGCCGTCGAGGCCGTGGCGCAGCTTGAGGTCGACCTCCTTCGTGCCCTTCGAGCTCGCGTCCCAGTCCTGGATGTTGCCCGGCGGAATGCCGAACTTCTTGAGCGTGCCGACGCCGCTCTTCGGCGTGAGGAACGCGAACGACCAGCGCCCGGTCTTCTGAGCCTTCTCGATCATCTTCGGCAGCTTCTTGCGATACGTGCGCGACGCGTTCTCGTGGCCATCGGTCAGCACGATGACGAGGCAGCTGACGTGGTCGAGCTTGACGTCGCGCGCCTTGTCGAGGTCCTCCATCGCGGTGCCCACGGCATCGAACAGCGCGGTCGAGCCCGCGGTCCTGATCTTCTTGATCGGCCGCACGGCCTTCGCCGGGCGCTTCGAATAGATCGGCTTGTCGACGCGCGAATGAAACGTGTAGAACGTGACGAACGTGTCCTGATCGTCCTTCTTCGCGTTCTCCTTGATCGTCACGAGCTGGTTGTTGAAGACCTTGACGACGTTCGTCATGATCCGCGCCATCGATCCCGATCGATCCACGATCATCGCGATGTGGTTGATCGGCGTCTTGCCGTTCGCCATGCGTTCCCCCTTGCGCCATCGTAACCGACTTAAGATGCGGGCATGAGTCGCGTGGCGATCACGGGAGCGAGCGGCCTGCTCGGCGGGAACCTCGCGGCGGAGCTCGTCGCGGCGGGGCATTCGGTCGTGGCAACGCGCCGCGCCGGGACCAGCGCGGCTCACCTCGACGACCTGCCGATCGAATGGCGCGACGCGGACCTCGGCTCGCGCGACGCGCTGACGCGCGCGTTCGACGGCGCCGACGCCGTGTTCCACTGCGCGGCGGCGGTCACGATCAAGCGCGCGGTCACGCCGGAGATGACCGCGGCGAACGTCACCGGCACCGAGCACGTGATCGAGGCGTGCCTCGCGGCGCGCGTGCCTCGGCTCGTGCACACGTCGTCGGTCGTCGCGGTCGGGCTGTCGCGCGACGGCAAGCCGTGCGACGAGACCGCCGAATGGAACTTCGACGAGTACGGGCTCGTCGACGCGTACGCGATCACGAAGCGGCGTGCCGAGGACGTCGTGCACGCCGCGCGCGATCGCATCGATGCCGTGATCGTGAACCCGACCTACATGCTCGGCCCGCGCGACGCACGGCCGAGCTCGGGCAAGCTGATCGTCGACGTCGTGCGCCGCAAGATCCCGGGCTGGACGACCGGTCACAACAACTTCGTCGACGTCCGCGACGTCGCGCGCGGGATGATCGCGGCCTGGCAGCGCGGCCGCCGCGGCGAGCGCTACATCCTCGCCGGCCACGACCTGACGTATCGCGACGTGATGCGCGAGATCGCGCGCGTGGCCGGCGTCGCGCCGCCGCGCTTGCCCGCGCCGCGCGCGGTGGCGTGGCTGCTCGGCAAGTACGGCGATCTCGTCGAGCGGCGCGGCGGCGATCCGATCGTCAACTCGACCCAGATCCGCTACGCGTTCACGCAGCGGTTTCGCTTCCACAGCGACAAGGCCGCGCGCGAGCTCGGTTACGCGTACGGGCCACTCGAGCCCGCGATCCGCGACGCGCTCGCGTGGTTCCGCGCGCACGGCATGCTGCGTTAATGAAGCAGTCCGGCCTCGCGCTGCGGGACCAGCGACATCGCGGCCCAGTCGAGATCGCCGTCGCCGGCGGCGATCGCTTCGAGCAGGTGATCGCGCAAGAGGCTCACGATCGGCATCGGCACCACGAGCTCCTTGCCAGTGGCGAGCACGAGCTCCATGTCCTTGAGCGCGAGCGGCAGCCGGAAGCCGGGCTCGAACCGGCGGTGCAGGATCGGCTCGCCGTACGGTTGATAGAGCGGGCTGCCCAGTGCGGTCGTCATCACGACGTCGAGGAACGCCTTCGGCGCGATGCCGGCCTTGATCGCGAGCGCGAGCGTCTCGCCGACCGCGTCGATGATCGTCGCGACGAGCGCGTTGCACGCGACCTTCACGAGGTTCGCGGCCTCGGGTGTGTCGCCGATCACGAACGTGTGCTGGCCGAGCGAGTCGAACGCCGGCCGCATGACGTCGACGAGATCGGCATCGCCCGCAGCGAGCACGAACAGCTCGCCCTGCTCGGCGGCGGCCGGCCGCCCGAGCACCGGCGCGGACAAGAAGCTCTGATTGCGCTCGCCGTGACGCTCGGCGAGGCACCGCACGAGCGCCGGGCTGATCGTGCTCATCGAAACGTGGATCACGCGGTTCGGTTCGAGCGCGTCGAGGACACCGTGCGGCCCGCACACGACCTGCTCGACCGCGTCGTCGTCCGACAGCATCGTGATGACGGCGTCGCCGCGGCACGCATCGACGAGCGCGTCCGCGACGTGGGCACCGGCCGCGCGCAGCGGTTCCGCCTTGTCGCGCGATCGATTCCACACCGAGACCTGGTGGCCGCCGCGCAGCAGCGAGCGCGCCATCGCTTGGCCCATGTGCCCCAGGCCGATGATGCCGATATCCATGATGCAGCCAGGTGCAAGCGATGCGCCGGCATCGGCTGGCTTGAATCATGTCGACGCCTTCCGCTAGCCTGCCACCACCGCGTGGCACACCGCATCTCGATCCAGGAAGCGATCGCCCTCGCGCAGGCTGGCGACCCCGAGGCGCAGTACGCGCTGAGCTCGGCGTTGCATCGGGCGGGGAAGTTCGACGAGAGCCTGCACTGGCTGCGCCTCGCCGCGTCGCGCGGCGTGATCCCCGCGCGGCTCGCGCTGGCGGCGATGGTGATGGACGGGCAGCGCTGCACGCGCGATCTGCAGCAAGCCCGCGACTTGCTGCAACCGCTGGCGACCACGCACATCGCGGCGAATCTGCTGCTCGCCGAGCTGCACGGCTTTGCGGCGTGGCAGATCGGCGATCGCGAGACCGGCTTGCGTTACCTCGCGTCCGCCGCACGCATGGGCGACGCCGGTGCGCGCCGCCAGCTGGCGCTGCTCGCCGCGTGCCACCGGCGTCCCGATCTGGTGGACAGCAGCGACTGGCCGGCGATCGAGCATGCGATTCCGCAGCTCGCCGGCGACCTCCCGTTGCCCGCCGCGGAAGTCCTGCACGAGTCGCCGCTGATTCGACGATTTCCTGCCGCGGTCGATCCACTCGTCCTTACCGCGTTGATCGATCTGGCGGCGCCGCTCGTGCAGCGCTCGCAGATCGTCGATGCGCGCACCGGCGAATCGCGCGCCGATCCGATGCGCACCAGCTCCCATGTCACGCTCGCGCCGCGTCAGCACGATCACGTGCTCGAGGCGATCGAGCAGTGCATCGCGCGGGTCTCGGGCCTGCCGGCGCGCAACGGCGAGTTCGTGCAGGTCCTCCGCTACCGCGTCGGCGAGGAGTTCAAGCCGCACGTCGACTACTTCAACGAGAGCGGCGACGCGGCGTATCGCTCGCTCGCCGACGGCGGCCAGCGCGCGCAGACCGTGTTGATCTACCTGAACGATCGGTACACCGGTGGCGCGACCGCGTTTCCGAAGCTGGAGATCGTCGTCCAGGGCCGCCCCGGCGACATCCTGCACTTTCACAACGTCGATGCCGGCGGGATCGGGCACAAGGACAGCCTGCATGCCGGCACGCCGGTCGAGACCGGCGAGAAATGGCTGCTGTCGAAGTGGATCCGCAGCGAAGCGTATCCGCCGCGCGTTCGCTGGTGATCGCCACCGCTCGTAGCCTGACTCACTCCGTTTCGCGCACGTGAGCGCTGCGCGCGGCCTCGAGCAGCGCGGGCTCGGCGTGCCTCGGATCGAGCACGAGCTTGCCATCGTGCGCGCTCTTCACGTGTGGTCCGCGCACGATGAAGTCGCCGGCGTTCTCGAGATAGACGACGACGTGATCGGGGTTCACTTCCCGAACCGCACCGATTTCTTCATCGTTACCGTCG
>DATJXL010000133.1:0-16930 GCA_035500135.1 Kofleriaceae bacterium | reverse complement strand
GCCGATCTCGTCGAGGAAGATCGTGCCGCCGTCGGCGACCTCGAACAGGCCGCGCTTCTTCGCGACCGCGCCGGTGAACGCGCCGCGCTCGTGGCCGAACAGCTCGCTCTCGATCAGCTCGGGCGGGATCGCGGCGCAGTTGACCTTGACGAACGGTCCGGCCGACACGCTCGAGTTGCGGTGGATCGCGCGCGCGATCAGCTCCTTGCCGGTGCCGCTGTTGCCGGTGACGAGCACGCGGCTGCGCGTCGGCGCGACCTTCGCGATCTGCCGGCGCAGATCCGCCATGACCGACGTGCCGCCGAGCAGCTCCCACCGCGAGTCAGCCTTGCGCAGCGTCGCGATCTCGCGCGCCATGCGCCGGCGCTCGAGCGCGTTGCGCACGGTAACCATCACGCGGTTGCGATCGAGCGGCTTCTCCATGAAGTCGAACGCGCCGAGCCGCGTCGCCGAGACCGCGTCTTCGATCGTGGCGTGGCCGCTGATCATCACGACCGGGATGTCGGCGGTCGCGCTCGCCATCGTGTCGTCGCCGCGCGTCTTGAGCGTGCGGAGCAGGTCGAGGCCGTTGTCGTCGCCGAGCTTGACGTCGAGCAGGATGACGTCGATCGCGGCGCGGCCGAGCACGGCTTCGGCCTCGGCGATCGATCCGGCCTCGTGCACGACGTGGCCTTCGCCTTCGAGGACCATGCGCAGCGTGCGCCGGATGTTCTTCTCGTCGTCGACGATCAGGATCGGCTCGGCCGAGCCGGCTGGGGCGGGCGCTGATGCGTCGTCGCTCATTTGGACTCATTCTCGCGGTTTTCGGCCTCGTAGCGGGCGCGGCGCCTGCGATTCCACCAGAACACGATCGCGAGCGCGACGATCCCGGCGCCCACGATGACCGGCCGCACGTCGGTCCTGGGCTGCTCTTGCGGGATCGGGATCGGGGCGAGCGGGACATGGGGCGGAGGCGGGCTCATCGTGCTCGTGCTCGTGCTCGTGCTCGTGCTCGTCTTCGCATCCAGATCGATCACGACGCGGTCCTTCGGATCGACATCGGGATCGAGCGTGTCGAGCGCGGCGATGCACGCCTGGAGCAGTGCCGGATCCGCGTCGTCGGCGGCGAGGCACTCGCCCTTGGCCGCGACGATGCGATCCGCGGTCGCCGCGATCACGAGACGCACGGTGCCGCCGAGCTTCACCGACGAGTCGCGATAGACCTGGCGCGCCTCGGCCAGCTTCGTCGCTGCGTCGAATTTCTCGTGCCATTCGGTCTCGCGCACGCCCGAATCGAGCGGAGCGTGGAGCTGATCGATCTCGGCGCGCGCGGCCGAGTCGTGCGCGGACGTCGTCGCCGCGACGCGTGTCACGTCGAGCACGACGCCCGGCTTCGGCGCGTCGTAGCGCTCGGCCTCGATGATGCCGTGCACGTTGCCGAAGTGTGGGATGAGGCCGGTCGCGTGGACGAGCTCGTCGTTCGCGCCACCCTTCCATCCCGCCGGCGGCTTCGCGATCGGTCCGGCGCTAGCCACCGATGCGACCATCAGCAACGCCAGCGCGAGCCTCATCTCATCCACCCCCCGCATGCTGCCGCGCAGCCCGCGGGCTCGCGTTCGTTCCAGAAGCACGCGCGTGCGGCGACGCGCCCGTCGCTCGCGATCTCCGCGCGCACGCGGCCGTCGTACGGCGCGCGTGCCACGCCGAGCGTCACGGCCGTGCCTTCGTACACGACGTCGCGCGTCGCGATGCCGGCGCTCGCGATGCCATCGACGAGCTTCTGCGCGTCGCCACCGCCGCGCAGCTCGATCGCGAGCGCGTAGCAGCCGCGCGCCGGATCGCCCCACGCGCCGGTCGCGTCGACCGCGACGCCGTCGGCCTTCGCGGCATCGCCGGCGGCACGGGCGAGCGTCTCGATCGCAGACCATCCGGGCGGCCCGGCGACCGTCGTCGGGCCGGCGCCGGCATTCGCGCAGCTCGTGAGCGCGAGCGCGGCTAGCCGTAGCTCAGCCATACCTTCTGGCCTTCGGCGGCGCCGAGGCGCGTGCGCGCATCCTCGGGCACGCCGACCGCGCCGTCGGCGAGCGGTGACACGCGCACGCCGATCGCGCGAAATTCCGGACGCGCGCCGGGCGTCTCGATCGCCGCGATCGCCCACTTGCGATCGCCGCCGGCAGGAGGCGCGTCGCGCAGCTCGACCTCGCGCGCGTCCTGCACGATCGCGATGTCGTCGGTCTTCGCGACGAAGTGCGGCCCGCCGTCGAACGGATCGATCTGCTCGGCATAGTCGAACCCGATCCGGCGCAGCATGCGCTCGACCGCGCGCGTCTCCTCGCCGACCTGGCCGATCACCGCGCGCACGTCGTCCGAGAGGAGCTCGGTGTGGATCGGATCGTCCGGGAACAGCGCCTGGATGAACTCCTTGTTGTCCTTGCTCAGCCGATCGGCTTCCTGATACGAGAGCCCGGTGAAGCGCCGGCCGAGCGCTTCCCACAGCCGCGACGTGCCGTCGGCTTCGAGCGGCGGCAGCAGCTCGCTCAGCACATGATCGCGAAACAGCGCGCGGTGCATGCGCATGTACAGGAACCGCACGTACGACAGCGCCTTGCCGAGCGCGTTCGGGTTGCGCCGATACTCGGGCAGCAGGATCAAGCCGCCGATCTCCGTCGGGCCGTGATAGTTGTAGCCGATGCGCAGCGTCTGATGGACGAAGTAGCGATCGAGCGTGACCGAGTAGCGCTCGTCGTTCTCGACGCGGAAGAAGATGTGCGGGGCGCGCTTGCTGCCGTGCTGCGCGTAGATCATCGACGTGCCGATGATCCGCTTGCGCTCGAGGTCCTCGAGCACGAACAGGAGCTCGACATCCTCCGCAGGCAGCTCGCCCGCGAACGACTTCTCCGAGCGATCGAGGATGTGCTCGATCACTCCGCGATCGTGGGGCAGGTTGACCGTATCGAGATGCTCCGAGACCGCGAGCACTTGCTCGACGTCTTCTCGATACGACTGACGGATCCGGAACATGGCGCCGCGCGGCGCAACCTACCACTAAGAGGGGCTGCAGGCCTCAGGCTTCGGGCGTCAGGCGACAGGCGAGACGCGAGAACGCTCAAGGCAGCACGGCCGCGACGGCGCTCGTCCAGCGATGCGGATCCGCGGCCTCGCCGAGCCAGTCGACGAGCCCTTCGGGCAGGCGCTCGGCCGCGAGCTGATAGCTCTGGATGATCCGGATGCGGCGCTTGTGGGCGTCCTTGCGGCGCGCGTTCTCGGCGTCGATCCAGTCGAGAATCTCGGGCAGCGCCTCGACCGTCGCCTTCTTGATGTCGTGCATGAGCAAGACGTTGCGCCCGGTCATCTCGCCGACGTGCTTCTCGACGTAGTCGATCGCCTTCTTCGCGTTGCCGTGCTTCCACTCCTGCGGATCGAGATCCCAGTGGAAGTGGCCGAGGTGGCGCTCCTCGAGCATCGCGTCGACGCGATCGCAGCGCACGCCGTACGGCGTGCGAAACCACGCGAGCTCGAGGCCCGAGACGCCCTCGATCGTCTGCTTCGCCAGGTCGATCTCGCGCGACGCCCGCTCGTCGTCCTTGAGCCGGCACAGATCCTGGTGCGTCATCGTGTGGTTGCCGATGATGTGACCCTCGCGCACGATGCGCGCGATGATCGGCTGCGCGGCCTTGTTCGCCGCCATCTCGCCGACCATGAAGAACACGGCGTGGATGTGATGCTTGGCGAGCGCGTCGAGCACGGCCGGCGTGGTCTTGGGATTCGGCCCGTCGTCGAACGTGAAGATCAGCTCCGGATCGCCCGAGAGCGTCGGCCCCTGCGCCGGCAGCGGCCACGCCTTGTGCTTCGGCCCGGAGGCCTCCGCCGGGCCGACCGCCAGCGCGAGCGCGAGGAGCACGTAGAACCGCACCACATCGATCTAACACGCGAGCGCGGCGTGGCATTCTTTTCGTCTGCATGCTCGACCGCCTCGTCGATCTCGAACCTCCGCGCGTGCCGCTCGCGAACACGCCGACCCGCGGCCACTGGCTGCGCTATGGCCGCGACCTCGGTACCAAGATCTGGATCAAGCGCGATGACCACACCGGCAGCGAGCTGTCGGGCAACAAGGTGCGCAAGCTCGAGTACCTGATGGCCGAGGCGCTCGAGCAGCAGGCCACCCACGTCATCACGTGCGGCGGCGAGCAATCGAACCACGCGCGCGCGACCGCGTTCGCGGCGGCGCAGCTCGGGTTGCGCAGCGTCCTGATCCTGCGCACGGACGACCCCGAGCGCCCGCCGGCGCCGACCGGCAACATCCTGCTCGATCGCCTGGTCGGTGCCGAGCTGCGCTGGATCCCGCGAGCCGCGTGGCGCGACCGCAACCGCCTGCTCGCCGAAGCAGCCGAGCGCGTGCGCGCCGCCGGCGGCCGCCCGTACGTCATCCCCGAAGGCGGCTCCAACGCGCTCGGCGCGTGGGGGTACCTGCGCGCGATGCACGAGCTCGCCGACGATCTCGAGGGCATCGCCGCGCCCGATCATCCGGTGACGATCGTCTACGCGTGCGGCTCGGGCGGCACCGGCGCGGGCCTCGTGCTCGGCGCGAAGCTCTTGAACCTCGACGCGCGCGGCATTCGGGTCGCCGGCGTCAACGTCTGCGACGACCGCGCGTACTTCGTCGCCGCGATCTCGCGCATCTGCGGCGACTTCGCCGAGCGCTGGCAGCTGCCGGTGCACGTCGGCGAGGCCGACATCGACATCGTCGACGGCCACGTCGGGCTCGGCTACGCGAAGAGCGGGCCCGAGGAGCTCGCGACGATCCGCGACGTCTGCCGCAGCGACGGCATCGTGCTCGACCCGGTGTACACCGGCAAGGCGTTCCACGGCGTCGTGACCGAGCTGCGCCACGACCCGAAGCGGTTCGGTGCCGCCGTCGCGTTCGTGCACACCGGAGGGATGTTCGGGTTGTTCGCTTCACCGGAAACTGTCGCCAAGGTGTTGTGATCCTGACGCCGATCCAGGCAATTTCGACCAGTTGACAGCATTCGGGCTCGGCCTCGCCGGTGGGTTCTGAGCTACGATCGCACCATGCGCTGGCTGGTGATCGCGGTGATCCTGGCGGGAACCGCGCCGGCGCACGCCGACAAGAGCCGTGCGACCGCGGTCGAGCTGTCGGCGACCGGCGCCGCGATGTCGACGGCGTTCGTGTTCGGCGCGTTCTTCACCGGGCGCGACAACTCCGAGGTCAACGAGCCGCTCCTCTACACCGGGCTCGGCACCTCGGTGATCACGCCGTCGCTCGGCGAGATCTATGCCGGCCAGTACCTGAGCTGGGGTATGGGCATCCGCGCCGGCGCCGGCGCGCTCGCGGGGATCGCGCTCTCGCTGCACAAGGAGACCGTCACCTGCGAGCTCGCGACGTCCTCGAACCAGACCTGCACGCAGCTGTCCGGCACCGCGGTGGCCGTGCTCGGCCTCGCCGCGATCGCCTACGTCGGCGGCGTCGCGCTCGATGTCATGGACGCCGGCCCGGCCGCCGATCGCTACAACGCGGTCCACGGCAAGACCTACGCGTACGCGCTGGTGCCGACCGTCCTGCCGACGCCGACCGGCGCGGTGCCGGGCGTCTACTTCTCGGCGACGTACTGATCGAGGAGCGAGCCGAACGCGTCTTCCTGCAGCGGGCCGACGTGCGAATACACGCGCTTGCCGCCGCGGTTGAACACGAACGTCGTCGGCAATGCCTGCGGATAGTCGAACGACACCAGGATGTCCGAGCTCTCGCGCACGACCGGATAGCTCATGTCGAAGTCGGAGCGGAAGTTCATCAAGTCCGACGCGCTCGCGCGGTCGTTGGTCAGCACACCGAGGAACACGACGCCCTTGTCCTTGTAGTGCGAGTACACCTTCGATAGCGCCGGGATCTCCGACTTGCATGGACCGCACCACGTCGCCCAGAAGTTGACGACGACGACCTTGCCGGCGAGCTGATCGGCCGTGTACGCGACGCCGTCGGTATCGACGTACTTGAGATCGGGCAGGCAGTCGCCTTGCTGCGCCTTGTTGCACGCCTGGGCGTGGCTGGTGCCGAGCGAGATCGGCCGCTTCGGATCGCCCGACAGATGGACGAACAGGAAGATGATGATCCCGATCGTGCCGGCGAGCAGGATGCCGATCCAAGCTTTCGTACTCATCGAAACCTCAGTAGCGAGGACTCTAGATCATCCGGCGGCACGAAGCCGAGTAGCTCGATGCAGGTCGCCGTGACGTTGGCGATCCCGGCATGTTGCGCGCGGGCCGGGTCCAGATCGTAGCGGTCACCGCGCATCGGATCGTGGATCAAGAATGGCACGCGATTGAGCGTGTGGCTGGTCTTCGCGATCGGCTGGCCCGATTTGTCGCGCTGGACGCGGCCGTGCTTGTCGCGCTGGTACATCTCGTCGGCGTTGCCGTGATCGGCAGTAACCACGAGGATTCCTTGTAGTTCCTCGACGGCTTTCGCGAGGCGCGCGAGCTCGAGGTCGACGGCCTCGACCGCGATCACGGTCGCGTCGAACGAGCCGGTGTGGCCGACCATGTCGCCGTTGGCGTAGTTGACGCGCGCGAACCGGTGCTTGCCGGTGCGCAGCTCGGCGATCAACCGGTCCGTGATCTCGGCCGCCTTCATCCACGGCCGCTGCTCGAACGGGACCCGGTCGCTCGGGATCTCGATATAGGTCTCGCTGCCGGCATCGAACATGCCGCTGCGGTTGCCGTTCCAGAAGTACGTCACGTGGCCGTACTTCTGCGTCTCGGAGATCGCGAGCTGCGAGACGTGCGCCTGCGCCAGGAGCTCGCCCATCGGGTGCTCGATCGCCGGCGGCGACACCAGGTAGTGCGCCGGCACGTGGGTGTCGCCGTCGTACTCCATCATGCCGGCGTAGAACACGTCGGGCCGGCGCACGCGGTCGAACTTCGTGAAGTCGGCGTCGTCGAACGCGCGCGAGATCTCGATCGCGCGATCGCCGCGGAAGTTGAACATCACGACCGCGTCGCCGTCGCGCATCGGCGTTGGCGGCGCGACCACGAACGCGGGCAGATCTTGATCGATCACGCCCGGGTGCTCGCCGCGCAGCGTCTCGACCGCGGCGCGCGCCGACGGGAACTGCCGGCCCTCGCCGAGCACGTGGAGGTGCCAGCCGCGCTCGACCATCGCCCAGTCCGCTTCGTAGCGATCCATCGTGATCTGCATGCGGCCGCCGCCGGTGACGATGCGCGCGTCGATTCCCGCATCGCGCAGCTTGCCGAGGAACCGCTCGGTGCGATCGAGATATTCCAGCGCCGAGGTCGGCGGCACGTCGCGGCCATCGAGCAGCGCGTGGACGTACAGCTTCTTGCAGCCGGCCCGCGCGGCCGCGTCGAACATGGCCTCGAGGTGATCGAGGTGCGAGTGGACGTTGCCGTCGGACAGCAGGCCGAGAAAGTGAACGGCGCCGCCGCGCGCGCCGCGCGCGACGACCTCGCGCCACGGCGCGCCTTCGAACAGCGCGCCGGACTGGATCGCGCGGCCGACGAGCAGCGCGCCCTGCGCGTAGACCTTGCCCGCGCCGAGCGCGTTGTGGCCGACCTCGCTGTTGCCCATGTCGTCGTCGCTCGGCAGGCCGACCGCCTTGCCGTGCGCGCGCAGCTCGGCCCGCACGCCCGGCACCCACAGCCGATCGAGCGTGGGCGTGGCCGCGATCGCGACCGCGTCGGCCTCGTCGCCGGCGCCGCGGCCGACGCCGTCCATCACGACGAGCACGACCGGTCCCTTCGGCTGCGGTTGACGCGCGTGCGGAGCTAACGGCGACTTCACGCCGTTCACCTTAACAGCGTTGAACGATCGACCAAGGCTCGACGCTCGTCGGTCCGAAATCTGACGCGTGATCGCGCAATCAGGCGAATCATCACGGCCGGCGGTAATGGTCCAACCATTGCAGTATTCGTCAACAATATCGATGTGTTGAACCCGTGATCTTCACGTCCGTCTCACTCGATTTTCACGCCCGTCAGAAAGGACCCGCCATCATGAAGACCATCCTGTTCGCTGCTGCTCTGTCCTTGATCTCGATCTCCGCCGCGCAGGCGGGGCCCGGTCAAACCTCCGACTGCGTCGATGATTGTGCGACGACGACGACGACGACGACGCCGCCGCCGCCGCCGCTGATGCAGCCGACCGCCGAGCCCGTCGTCGCGCCGCCCGCCGTGGCGGCGCCCGTGTCGACCGCTGCCACGGAGGACGACGACGGCTGGCATCGCCCCGCCGGCCAGCGCTTCACCAGCGGTTTCCGGCTCGGCTGGATGTACCTCTCGAACTACGACGCGCTGAACCGCAAAGGCGACAACGGCGAGATGACGAGCCTCAAGCAACAGTTCGGGCTGAAGAGCCCGAACATGTTCCTGCTCGGCTACGAAGGCTTCTACCGGATCCTCGGCCACTCGTGGCTGAACGTGCTCATGGTCGGCAACGTCTCGGTCGCCGGGCTCGATCAGAGCAAGTTCATCCCGACGGCCAGCGGCCTGCTCGGGTTCGAGATCCAGCGCAGCTTCGAGCTCGGCGTCGGCATCAACCTGACGCCCGACCCGCAGTCGCCGTCGCACATGATCGCGGCCGCGGGCTGGACGCCGAAGGTCGGCTCGATCCAGACGCCGATCCACTTCTTCTACATCCCGGACGAGTCGGGCGTCACCGACGCGATGGGCCACACGGTCAAGGGCAACAGCCGCATGGGCGCGACGATCGGCATGAACTGGTAGTCAGCCGTGGTGCCGCGCCACCATCGCGCCGGTCCACCACTCGTAATCGCGGCCGAGCCTGTCGTCGTTCGGGAAGAACACGAGGTACGTCATCGCGTCGTACGGCAGGAAGCTGGGGCGGCCGCCGAGGTCGTGGCCGATCTGGTGGACCGAGCGCCACGTGCCGGTGTTGAAGTAGACGGCCGGCCGCCCGTCGATGCGCCCGAGCGGCAGCATCGACGGGAAGTGCGAGTGGCCGTTGACGACGTAGCGGAGGTGCCGCCGTTTCGCGAGCTCGCCCGCGGCATGCGCCGACATCTTGCCGTCGAAGCTGTGCTGGATGAACCGATACAGCGCGGTCATCCGCTCGTCGCTGCCGTGCGCGATCACGCGGTTGCGCGACAGCTCGAGCAAGAGCCGCAGCTTCTTGCCGAGATCGAGCGAGAACAGCTTGTGCTGCGATCGCAGCCAGTCGCGCACGAAGTCGATCGCGAAGAACTCGTCGACGATCTCGCTCCACACCTGCGAGATCGGGCGAAGCAGATCCTTGCGGATCGCGCCTTGCTGGCGCACCCACGCCGGCACGGCGTAGACCGGGCGGACGTCGTCGATATCGTCGACGTGCTCGATGCCGGGGTGATCGCTGCCGACGAGCGAGCGCAGCCGGCGCGGGAATGCCAGGATGAGCTCGCTGCCGATCGCGTCGCCGATCGTCGCGTCGCCCTCGGGGCTCGCGTTGATCGCGTCCGCGATGTTGCCGTGATACGCGAGCACGCCATGGTCGGGAAACTCGAGCTCGTCGTGGAGCACGAGCTCCGGCAGGCCGAGCGCGTCGGCGATCGCCTGCTGCGCGGCCGGTGACGTCCGCAGCAGCCGATCGTGATTGCCGACCACGTAGTGGAACACGAGCTGGCCGGCGGCGATCTTCGCGCGCAGCGCGGCGAAGAAGTCGCGCTCGCGCGCGATCGTCTCGCGCACGATCGTGTCGACGTGCTTGACCACGCCGTTCGTGAACCGGCCGTGATACGGGCGGTGCCGGCCCTCGAGCCAGGTCGGCGAGCGCACGAGGTCGAACAGATCGCCGACGACGCACAGCTCGGCCGGCCGCGCGCCGCGCACGGCCTCGATGCGGTTCCAGAACCGCCCGAGCTGGTCGGCCTTGCTGACGGCATTGCCGTGCAGGCGATCGGTCAGGTGGATGTCGCTGACGAAGACCAGGAGCGGGCGTTCGGCGGTCATTTCGGCGGGCTCGTCGGATCGGATCGCACGTGCTCGCGCACGACGCGCACGAGCTCGGCGGCGAACGTGTCGGGGTGCTCGCGGTGCATGAAGTGGCCGCCCGGCACCTGCACGACCTCGTACGAGCCGGTGTAGCAGTGCCGCACCTTCTCGTAGAGCCGCGGCTCGATCATGTCGTGCAGGCCGGCGAACGACACCGTCGGCACCGCGATCGGCTTGCGCTGCGACGGATCGGAGCCGCGCAGCGACTGGGCGCGGTAGTACCCGCACGCGGCTTCGAGGCAACCGGGATGCGCGAACGCCGCCTTCACCGGCGCGGTCTCGCTCGCGGGCAGGTCGCGCCACGCCGGCGACCACCGCCGCCACAGCTCGTCGATGTAGGCGTAGTTCTCCGCGCGGATCTTCGCGGCCGCGCCGCGGCGGCGCAACCGGAAGAAGTGGCGGAGCGCCCAGATCAGCTTCGGACGCGGCTTGAGCCCGCCCGGGTTCGGGATCGCGAGCGTGACGAGCAGGCGCAGCTGGTCGGGGCCGAGCGCGGCCGCCGAGTAGCCGGCGCTGGCGCCCCAGTCGTGCCCGACCAGCACCGCGGGCTCGCCGGCGCCGAGCTCGCGGATGATCGCGAGCGCATCGCGGCCGAGCGTCGCGCTGTCGAACGGGCCGTCGGCGGGGATCTCGGTCGGGTGATAGCCGCGCATGAACGGCGCGACCGCGCGAAAACCGGCGTCGGCGAGCGCCGCCATCGCGCGATCCCACGTGTGCGCGGTATCGGGGAAGCCGTGCAGCAGCACGACGAGCGGGCCGGAGCCGCGCTCGAGGTACGCGAAGCGCAGGCCGTTGGCGGTGACGAAGCGCGGATCCCCCACCGCGCGAACGTACTACTTGTTCGGCGCGGGTGGCGGCGGCAGTGGCGCGGTCGCGCCCGAGCCTTGCGCCGGCGGCGGCTGATCGGCGTCGACGATGCGATAGCTCTTCACGCTCGCCGGGTTGAACTCGAAGATGTTGTCCGCGATCGGCTTCTGGAAGTCGGGCGCGAAGAAGTGGAAGTGGTTCACGTTGCCCGACGAGTCGACGATGATCGATTCCTTGACGTGCGAGTCGGTGGCGTTCGTGACGAGGTAGAGCGCCTTGTACTGCGCCGACGGCTGCTTCGGCGTGAGCTTGAGGACGACGTCGCCTTTGGCCCCGTACGAGCTCGACGTGTCGATCGCGGGGTTGAACTCCTTCGTCAGATCGCCGGTGCCGTACAGGAACGTGACCGCGACCGGCAGCATGTCCTGCTGCAGGTTCTTCTTCAGCACCTGCTTGTTCTCGTGATCGACGACCCACAGCTCCTTGCCGTCGGAGATGAAGCTCTTCTTGACGACAACGCCGGTCGGCTTCTTCTCGAGGTAGTCCCAGCGCATCTTGCCCGGCTTGACGAGCCACACCGTGCCGTCGCTCTGCTTGGTGCTGCCGAACGTATTGTTCGTCACCTCCTGGCGGAACATCGCGGTGACCTGCTTGATGTTCGCGTAGAACTGCTGCACCTGTTGCACGGCCTGGGTGGCGCTGGGTTGCGCCGACGCGGTCGAGACCCACACGCACAGCAACGTCGCAGAGATGAAGGCACGCATACCGCTCGCTCTCGTATAGTTGCCCTGGTGGTAGCACGGCCCTCGCTCGGTTGCCTGTTCGTCGCGTGCATGGCGTGCTCGTCGTCGCAGCCGCCCGCTCCGCGCACGCCGGGAGCGAGCGAGTCCGGGCTCGTCACGCACGCGCAGATGGCCGGCGAGGACGAGCCCGCGCCGCCGTACGGGCGCGCCGAGCTCGATCGTGCGCTCGCGGCCGAGCGCGACGCGATCGCGCGCGCCGAGCGGCAGCTCGCGGCCGCGCAGGACGATCCGCGCCCCGACGACGCGCTCGCCGGCGCGCTCGCGGATCTCGGCGTGCGCCGTCGCTTCGCCGCGTCGCTCGAGCTGTGCGCGGCCGAGAACCGGCATTGCCCGCCGCGCCTCGACGAACCGGCGTGGAGCTACGACCCGATGGGCAGCGCCCAACCCGAGCTCGACACCGAGCTGCGCTTCAGTCGTGCGAGCTGGCAGCGCATCGCCGAGGAGCTCGACGGGCGCGCCTGCGCGTGCCGCACGCGGTCGTGTGTCGAGTCGATGTTCGCCGCGATCGACGTGCTCGAGGCGCAGCCGATGCAGGACATCCGCGCCGACGAGACCGCGAGCGAGTGGATCACGCGCGCGCGGCAGTGCCTGTTCAGGCTGCGCGGCGAGACCCGCTAGATCGCTACTTGCCATTTCCCGCGTAGCGCCACTCCGGCAGCGGAGGGAAGCCCTGGTTCGTCGCGCACAGCGCGAGCGAGCGGCCGGCCGCGGCGGCGCCGAGCTCGGCGCGCGCGTCGTTCGGATTCGCGGCGAGCGTCGTCTTCGCGTGCGTGTACGCGTCGAGCTGCGGCGCGCACTGCGCGAGCACGCGATCGCGTTGCTGCAACGGCACCTTCGGGTCGAGCTGAGCTCCGCCGGTCACGGTCGCGAGGGCCGAGGGATCGATGGTCGTCATGCGCGGCATGGATGCAACGCCCGCGCCCGCCGCGGCGTCCCCACTTCCGCAACTTGCCGCGGGCGATCGCCGACCGCGCGCGACGCTTCGTCGACCACCAGCTACAGCTCGAGCGTCGCCTGCACGATCGGGTTGCCGTACTGCTCGGTCGACGGCGGCCAGCCGCCCGTGCGGACCTCGAGGTTCGGTAGCGGCGAGTGCGTGCCGATGCCGTGCGAGTGGCCGCACAGCACGGTGATCTTCTGGTCGGGGTGCGCGCGCGCGTGGTCGAGCAGGACCTCGCCGGTCGCGATGCAGGTGAACCACGGCAGCCACGCTGGCTCGGACGGCACGCCGTCGTAGACGCACGCCTCCGCGAACGGCGGCACGTGCGTGAGCACCAGCAGCTCGGCGCTGTCGGGCGCGCGCGACAGCTGGTCGCGCAGCGCGCGCGCCTCGTTGCCGCCGAGGCGCTGCACGATCTCGAGCTTGATCTGCGCGTTGCCGCGCGCGCGCCTGAAGTCGTCGATCAGGTTCCAGTCGGACAGCTCGACCTTCGACGCGACGTCGCCGCAGCGGCCGTCGCCCCAGCCATCGACGCCGAGCATCACGACGCGCGGCGTGAGCCGCAGCGGATCGCACTTCGGCAGATACGTCGCGCGATCGTCGACCTTGTCCATCGCGTTGCGCACGCTGGTCAGGCTCGACCGGTAGTAGTCGTGGTTGCCGAGCACGAAGTAGACCGGCGCGATGTCCGCGAGCTCGCCGACGAAGCGCGCGACCGAGTCACTCTCCGCGATGTCCCCGGTGACGAGCAGGATGTTCGGCTGCTCGGCGCGCACGCGCTCGTAGAACTTCTGCAGCGCGAGCGGCCGCATGAAGTTCAGGTGGATGTCGGTGAGCCAGGTGGCTCGCACGAAGGAAGAGTACTACGCGGCGGCGACCAGCACTTCGCGCTTGTTCGTGTGGTCCGGCGGGCTGACCACGCCTTGCTTCTCCATCTCCTCGACGAGCCGCGCCGCGCGGTTGTAGCCGATGCGCAGCTGGCGCTGGACCCACGAGATCGATGCATTGCGCGTCGTGGTGACGATGTAGACCGCCTTGTCGTACATATCGTCGTCGTTCTTGCCGGCGGGCATCTGGAAGTCGCCCTGCGCGTTCTCGTCATCCTCGCGTGGCTTGACGATGTCGAGGTTGTAGACCGGGCGGCCCTGCGTCTTCAAGAACGCGACGACCTTGTGGATCTCCTCTTCGTCGACGTAGCAGCCGTGCAAGCGCTGCGGCGCGCCGCCGCGATCGGAGAACAGCATGTCGCCGGCGCCGAGCAGCGCCTCGGCGCCGTTCTGGTCGAGGATCGTGCGCGAGTCGATCTTCGACGTCACGTGGAACGCGATCCGCGACGGGAAGTTCGCCTTGATGAGGCCCGTGATCACGTCGACGCTCGGCCGCTGCGTCGCGAGGATGAGGTGAATGCCGGCGGCGCGCGCCTTCTGCGCGATCCGCGCGACGCTCGTCTCGACCTCCTTCGGCGCGCACATCATCAGGTCCGCGAACTCGTCGATCACCACGACGATGTACGGCAGCTTGTGGTGCGGCACGGTCACGACTTTTTCGCGCGCATCGGCGGCCTCGGGCGAATCGGCGGCGACTGCCTTGCCCACGTCGTCCTCGAGCGCGGCGGCGGCAGCTGCCGCGGCGGCCGCGAGCTTGTCGGCTTCGACCTTCGCGGCCTGCTTCGCGATCTTCTCGTTGAACGTCGCGATGTCGCGCACGCCCATCTGCGCGAGCAGGTCGTAGCGGCGCTCCATCTCCTCGACCGCCCAGCGCAGCGCGAGGTTTGCCTTCTTCGGATCGGTCACGACCGGCAACAGGAGGTGCGGCACGCCCTCGTAGATCGACAGCTCGAGCATCTTCGGGTCGACCATGATCATCCGAACTTCTTCGGGCGAGCAGTGGTAGAGCAGCGACGTGATCATCGCGTTGACCGCGACCGACTTGCCGGAGCCGGTCGTGCCCGCGACGAGCAGGTGCGGCATGCGCGCGAGATCGACGACGGCCGGGCCGCCCTCGATGTCCTTGCCGATCGCCATCGGCAGCTTGCCGCGGCCCTTGCGGAACAGGTCGTCGGCGAGGATCTCCTTCAAGAACACCTTCTCGCGCGCGCGGTTCGGCACCTCGATGCCGACCGCCGCCTTGCCGGGAATCGGCGCGACGATGCGCACGCGCAGCGCCTCGAGCGCGAGCGCGAGATCGTCGGTGAGGTTCACGATCTTGTTGACGCGCGTGCCCGGCGCGGGCGCGAACTCGTACATCGTGACGACCGGACCGGGCCGGATCGCGACGACGTCGCCCTTGACGCCGTAGTTCTCGAGCGTCTGCGTCAGCTTCGCCGACAGCTCGAGCATCGCGGTCTTGTCGATCTGGCTGCCGGCCGCGGCGTCGTACGCGAGCAGCTGCAGCGACGGCAACTGGTAGTCGCCGTCGCCGAGCTTGATGAACGTCTGGCGCTCGGCCTCGGCCTGCTTCTCCTTCGCGGCGATCGTCGCCTTGTCGGCGTGCTTGAACTTGGGCTCGAAGATCACCGGGCCGGCGTGATCCGCCGGCGCGGCGCCGGCAGCGGCTTCCGCCTTCGGGCTTCGGGCTTCAGCCTGGAGATCGGAGTCGGACTCGGGCTCGGGAAGCGGCGGCGGCACCTCGGTGCCCGCTGCGAGCCGCTGCTTGCGCTTCTGCTTCGGTTCCTTTTTCTCGGTCAGCTCGATCACCTCGATCGGCGAGGGCTGCGTCCTCTCGATGATGACGGGCTCCGGCGAGGTCTCCTCGGGCGCGACTTCGAGCACGTTCTCCTCGGCGACCGGCTCGTCGTCCTCGTCGTTCTCGTCTTCGTCTTCGTCGTCGTCGCGATCGCTGCGCGACGGCAGGATCGCGCGCATCACGTCGAGCCAGAACCTCACGGTCACGCGCGCGGCGGTGCGCACGCCGAGCGCCGCGGCGCGCATGCCGGCCCATGCGCCGTGCAGCACGTCTCGCATGCGCAGCGGCGTCGCGATCACGGCCGCGACCACGAGCCCGACGCACGCGAGCAGCGTCGTGCCCGCGGTGCTGATCACCGCGCGCGAGATCTCGGCGAGGTGCTCGCCCGTCACGCCGCCGGGACCATGGCCGGCGATGCGATAACCCGGCGCGATCAAGTGCGCGAGCATCGCGAGCGAGATCACCGCGAGCAACGTGCCCGCCGCGATCAGCGGCGGCAGCGCGGGCTCGCGTTCGAGGATCAACCGGACCGCCGCGATGGCGCCGAGCACGATCAGGAAGTAGCCGCACACGCCGGCGAGCCCGTAAAACAGCCCGGCGACGCCGCGGCCGAACGGGCCCATGACCAGCGCGCCGGCTTGCAGCGAGACCATCGCGACCAGCAGGAAGATCGCCACGCCGAGCCCGACGACGCCGAGGACCTCGCGTCGCCGGTCTGACCCGCCCGCCGCCGATTTATCTGGAATTTTTCGATTTTTCGACATGGGACGCGTGGGAGCACCTTATCCTACACGCGCCGACATGTCGGACCAACTTTTCGGTTCAGCGGCCGACCAGCTGGACCTGTCCGCCCATGCAGCGATAGTCGGTGCCTTCGTACGTGATCTTGCCGGCCGCGCAGGTCGAGCGGTCGTCGTCGATGTAGTCGGTGAACGTCGCGACGCCGCGCCGCACGTAGTCGAGCGTGGCGCCGTTGTCTCCGACCGCGCGCGGCACGAACGCGTCGCCGAGGCCGGTGACGTAGATGCCGTCCTTGTCGTACGCGTCGAACACGAAGCCGGTGATGTCCGCCGCGTGCACGCCGGCCGGCAGCGCGATCGCGACGCGCTTCCAGTCGCGGTGGCCGCCGCCGGCGTAGGCCTTCGTGATCTGCGGCGAGCTGATCGCGGTGCCCGCGGTCGTGATCGCGCGCAGCTTGAAGCCGCCGCGCACGATCGGCGTGCAGTACGAGTCGCCCTCGCCGCCGACGTCGGCGACCTCGACGTCGACGTAGAGGTAGCGATCCAGGCCGAGCGTCTTCGCGTCGTCGATCTTGCCCTCGCGCGCGAGCTCGAGCGAGCTGAGTCGGTAGATCCACGGCGCGTAGTGATCGGCGAGCGCCTCGCGCCGGCCGCTCGAGTGGTCGTAGCCGACCGCGTCGAGATCGACCGGCAGCGGGCGCAGGATGATCACGCGGCCGGGATCGTCCGCGAGCTCGTTGCTGGGGTTCTTGACGTTCCACCCGGCGAGGTCGCCGTCGGCCTTCTCTGGCTTGCCCGCCCCGCACGCGTGGCCGTAGCCGCCGCGATTCTCGAACACCTTGTTGTGGCCGTTGCCCCAGTAGATGATCGGGTGCGCGCCTTCCATGCGCAGCGGCACTTCGGCGAGCGTCGCGCCGCCTTTCGTGCAGCGTTCCCACTTCTGCTCGCCATACTTGTAG
>DATJXL010000132.1:0-2933 GCA_035500135.1 Kofleriaceae bacterium | reverse complement strand
GCGCAGTGCATGTTCTCGGCGAAGTGCACGACCGACACGTGCGACACGATGACGAACATGTGCGTCGAGAAGCCGATCCCGGGCTGCTGCCAGAGCAACGCCGATTGCAACGATCACGACGCGTGCACCGCGGATTCGTGCAACGTATCGACCGGCACGTGCTCGAACACGCAGATCTCGGGCTGCTGCCTGTCGGACGGCGACTGCAACGACGACAACGCCTGCACCGTCGACTCGTGCGATCAGGAGTCGCACACGTGCACGAGCACGCCGGTGCCCGGCTGCTGCGCGACGAACGCCGACTGCCAGGGCGCGTGCATGACGTGCGACTCGTCGACGCACACGTGCATGCAGGGCACCTGCAGCGACGCTGGCATCGGCGGCGACGCCGGCTTCGGCGGGGACGGCGGTCGCGACGGCGGGACCGGCTCGAACGGCCTGGACCTCAGCGGCGGCGGCTGCGCGTGCGACACGAGCGGCCGCGGCTCGCCCGCCGGCGGCATCGTGCTCGCGCTGGCGCTCGCCGCGATCGTGCTGCGCCGGCGGCGCGCGAGCGCGACGCTGCTCGTGGCCGCGGTCGCCCTCGCGGCGAGCGCGCGCGCCGACGCGCAGGGCTTCGACGCGCAGCTCTATCAGCCGGCGACGTCGTCGACCGGCTACCTGACGCAGGAGAGCGGCGCGGTGCTGCCGCGCGGCGAGCTCGACATCGGCGCGGTGTTCGACTTCGCGCGCGATCCGCTCGTCGCGCGAGATCCGTCGACCGGCGACGAGCTGATGAACGGCGGCATCGTCGAGAACCGCCTCGGCATGCAGATCGTGGCCGGCTACGGCGCGCTGCGCTGGCTCGAGGTCGGCGTCGCGCTGCCGTTCGTGCTCGCGCAGAGCGGCGACCTCACGCTCGTCGACTCGAGTCATCAGCTGTCGACCACCGCGCTCGGCGATATGCGCGCGTTCGGCAAGGCGCAGATCTGGACGAACGGCTTCGTGCAGCTCGCCGGCGCGGTCGACGTCACGCTGCCGACCGGCGACTCGTCGAGCTTCACCGGCGGCACGTCGCTGTCGGCATGGCCGCGCGTGATCCTCGGCTGGACGCCGGGCGCGCTGTCGATCGCGGTCAACGCCGGCTTCCGCTTCCAGCAATCGAACATGGTCGCGAACGCGACGGTCGGTGACGAATTCACCGCCGGCGCCGGCGCGTCGTACGCGCTTCGCCCCGACAAGGCCTGGCTGCTCGCCGAGGCATACCTCGCGGTCGACACCGACGGCGGCGCCCACGACGTGCCCGCCGAGGCGCTGGTCGGCGCGCGCGCGGTGGTCGCCGGGCCGTGGCGCGCGCAGGTCGCGATCGGTGAGGGGCTCGGCCGCGGCGTCACGTCGCCGGAGCTCGAGGCGGTCGCGTCGATGAGCTACGTCGCGGCGGCCAAGCCGCGCATCGTCGTCGAGCAGCCGCTCGACACCGACGGCGACGGCATCCCCGACACGACCGACGCTTGCCCGCGCGAGCCCGAGGACAAGGACGGGTTTCAGGACGCCGACGGCTGCCCGGATCCCGACAACGACCTCGACGGCATTCCCGACGCGAAGGACAAGTGCCCGAACGAGGCCGAGGATCACGATGGCTTCCAGGACGCCGACGGCTGCCCGGATCCCGACAACGATCTCGACGGCATCGCCGATGGCCAGGACAAGTGCCCGAACGATCCGGAGACGAAGAACGGCTATCAGGACAGCGATGGCTGCCCCGACGAGCTGCCCGAGCCGGTGAAGAAATTCGTCGGGGTCGTCAAGGGCGTGAACTTCAAGACCGGCTCCGCGGACCTCCTGCCGGGCTCGGCGAAGGCGCTCGATGGCGCCGTCAAGACGCTGCAGGAGTTTCCGGACCTCCAGCTCGAGATCCAGGGTCACACCGACGACGTCCCGATGAAGCCCGGCGGCAAGTACGCCGACAACGAGGACCTGTCGGCGGCGCGCGCCGAGAGCGTGCGCTCGTACCTGTCGGCGATGGGCGTGTCGCCGACGCGACTCGTCGCGAAGGGCTACGGCTCGTCGCGGCCGATCATCGACCCCGAAGGATTGACGGGGGGCAAATTACGGGACGCGCGCGCGAAGAACCGGCGGGTCGAGTTCCAGATCGTGGTCGCGCCCTGAGGTGTTAGAATCATCCTGGGTGAGGTCTGGTCTGGGAGCTCTCGTGCTGTCGACGGTCGCGGTGGCGTGCAGCCATCCCGCGCCGCCGGCGCAGCCGCAGGTGCCGGCCGGGCCGCCGCCGAAGGTGCGGCTCGCGGTGCTGCCGCCGCAGGACAAGCCGTTCGGGAAAGCGGCCAAAGCGATCGGCGACGCGTTCGCGGCGGCCCACGTGGCGGGCGTCGACGAGACGAAGGTGTGGAAATCGCCGATCGACGTCGTGCAGCTCCAGGTCGAGTGCGACGATCCGACGCCGGATTGCTACGCGGCCGCGGGCAAGGAGCTCAAGGCCGATCGGCTGCTGTTCGCGACGATCGAAGCGGCGCCGAAGAAGCAAGTCGACGTCACGGTGACGCTGTTCGACGTGGCGACCAAGGCGGTCAAGCAGACCGCGCATCAGGTCTACGCGAACGAGGCGGATGCGGCGGCGGGTGCGGCGGCGCTCGTGACGGAGGCGACGAAATGACGGACCGGCGCGATCCCGACGCGGCGGTGGTCGAGATCGACGCGATGGACGTCGCGGAGTGGGAGCGCGACAAGCACACGCCGCTCGCGCCGACCGAGGGCCTCGCCGAGCTCGTGAAGAAGTCGGCGGATGTCTCGGGCCCGGTGAAGGCGAAGGCGAAGGCGGATCCGACGCCGGCGCCGCGCAAGACAGCGACGATCGCGACGGTTCCGCGCGCGAAGACGGCGAATCCCGCGGCGGGCGCGCAAGCGCCGCGCTCGCCGACGCCGGCGCCGGCCCGTGC
>DATJXL010000131.1:0-18224 GCA_035500135.1 Kofleriaceae bacterium | reverse complement strand
AAGATCGATCGCGCCACCGCGATCGATCTCGACGGCGCCGGTAATGCGGTGGTCGCCGCGGTGATGGACGTCGACCAGGGCGCGCGCGAGGACTTCGCGCTGCTGCGCGTGGCCGGCGACGGCACGCTCGACACGACTTTCGGGAGCGCGGGCATCGCGCGGCTGTCGGCGCCGACCAACGACTTCGCCTCGTTCGTGAGCGTCGGGAGCGACGGCTACATCGTCGTCGGCGGCGCCTGCAGCCAGCAGATCTGTCTCGCGCGAGTCGATGGCACGGGCGCGCTCGATCCGACGTTCGGCGCGAGCGGAATCGCGCAGCTCTCGGTGGGCGCGACGTTCCAGCGCGTGACTGCGGCCGCGCAGGACGCGACCGGCCGGTGGGTGCTCGCCGGCCAGGCGGTGCAAGCCAGCGGCGAGAGCGACGCGCTCGTGGTGCGCGCGACCGGCGCCGGCGCGCTCGACACGGCGTTCGCGGCGACGGGCTACCAGATCGTCGCGACCGGCCACGACGCGGTCGCGCAGGCCGTGGTCATCGAGCCCGACGGCCACGTGCTGGTCGCGGGGCGCGCGCACGACGGCGAGCGCTGGACGAGCTTGCTCGCGAGGTTCGGCGACGACGGCTCGCCCGATACCGCGTTCGCGAGCAACGGCTGGCGCACGCAGGACGTCGCGCCGGGCAGCCACGATGTCGCCGCGCTGGTCACGACGGCCAGCGCGGTCGCCCTCGTCGCCACGGTCGACGGCATGGCGTTCACCGAGCCGCTCGGTTCGGCGCCGGGCTACGCGCTCGGCCAGATCGCGCTGCCGCTCGCGCTGCCCTACGCTCCGGTGACCGGCGGCGTCGATCGCACGCTCGTCGACGGCCAGCTGTTCGCGAGCAGCCTCGACATGCCGTTCACCGGAAACACCGTGGCGATCTCCGGCCACATCGCGCCGCCGCGCGGCACTCCGACCGCCGTGTTCCTGCGCGCGAACGAGCTGCAGTTCGCGACCGGCGCGATCCTCTCCGCCGATGGCCAGGACGGCCAGGCGCCGCTGGGCGCGATGCCCGGCGCTGGCGGCGAGGGCGGCAGCGGCGGCGGCACCGGCGGGAACCCGCACGCCGGCGCCGCTGGCATCGGCGGCTCGTTCGGGCAGAGCGGCGGCAGCTTCGACGGCGGCACCGCCGGCCACGGCTGGGCCGGGACCTACGCGGGGGCACGCCTGTGGGGGACCGGCGGCGCGGGCGGCGTCGGCGCCGGATGCTGTCCGCCGATCGTGCCGGCGGGCCGCGGCAGCAACGGCGCGGGCGGCGGCGGCGGCGGCATGTGGGACGACATGTACACGCCCGGCGGCGGCGGCGGCGGTGGCCTCGTCGTGATGGTGGCGAACGAGATCGACGGGTCGGGCACGATCACCGCGCACGGCGGTAACGGCCTGGCCGATCCCAACGGCGGCCGCAGCGGCGGCGGCGGCGGCGGTGTGGTGTGGATCGCGACGCGCGCGTACGACGGCCAGCTCCAGGTCGACATCTCGGGCGGCGGCACTACCGTCGACGAACCCGGTCGCCCCGGCACCGCCCGGATCTTCCAGATCGAGCCCGACGGCAGCTTGGTCGAGCACGCGTTCACCGACACGTGGTGACGCACGTCGGGTTGCGGCGAAGATGTTCAAGCGCGATTCGGTCGCGCGCCGCATCCTCGTTGCCGCACATGCGGAGGCCGCTATGCGCATGCGCGTACTGGAAGCTCACGTGGAACGTCGTCGAGAAAGGCTTGATCGGATACAAGTGGCAACGGTTCGACGCTAGGAGGTCACATTAGCGTTCGAGTCCCATCATGAGACGGCACAGCAAACGTCCCCGTTCGAGCGGGTCGGGTACAGAAGCGAAGCGGCGCAAGAGATCTTCGCCGCAGAGGGCGAGCGCAACGTCGGTGTCCGACGATCCCTGGGCGCCCCAGGCGGTTACGCCGGCGATCGTTCGGAAGCTCGGATTCTCGCCACGCGCGATGGCTGTGATCCGGCGGTCCAAGGCGCAGTTCCGGGTCCTGTTTGATCCGGTGCAGGTCGAGATTCTCGGGGAGGATCGATTCAAGTGGGTCCCCGCGGGGGTCGAGCTCGTCGCGCCCGAGGATCGGGCGCCGTCCATCGCCGCCACCGTGCGCGACACGTTGCCGCCGGGATACCAGGTGTTCATCCGACAGGTCGATCGCGAGCTAAATCGGATCGGCGTGATCAAGGCGACGCGGCCGTTCCAGTGCGTGCGCATGTTCCTGACGCTGGCCGCTGCGGAAATGTCGCTGCGCCGCAAGCATCCGGTCGTCGACTGGCTCGTGCGGTGGAATCGGCGGGCGAAGTTTCAGGTCGTCATCGTCGGATCGGAGGACCTTTGGGTCGCGATCTCCGACGACGCTCCGGTCGCACGCGATCAGGCGCAGCTCGAGGAGATGATCATTGCCGCCGGCGAGATCTGCCGCCCGCTCCGCCATCGACCCGAGGATTGGAAAGCATTCTGCAGCTTCGCGCGCGACCGCCATATTCTCGCGTTCCGATGGGATCCGCTCGTAATGCTCGAGCTGGCCGGCTTCAAGGTCTAGGGCCGGTCCGCGTCGTCTCGGGCACTTCGCAGCGGCGGTTGTCGGAGTGGCGACGTAGACTGGCGCTTCGATGTCGCTGGATGCCCAGCTCTCGATCCCACGGCTGCGCGCGCTGTCGGGGTATGCGTTCGCGCGCGGCGATGCGTACGTGCGCGAAGGGCGCGTGGTGCAGTGCGAGCGCGAGGGCGACGTGCTGCGCGGGACCGTGGTCGGAACGCGCACCTACGAGGTCGAGCTCGCGCTCGGCGGAACGACGCTCGAGTCGGAGTGCACGTGTCCGATGGGACAGGGTTTCTGCAAGCACGCGGTCGCGCTCGCCCTGTTCTGGCGCGAGCACCGCGATCGACCCTCACCGGAGACGACGCCGAACGGCGAGGTGTTCGAGACCGCGAAGCAGGCGGCCGCGTGGGCGGAGGCGCATCGCGTGGGTTATCTGCTGATGACCTCTGCGAGCCGGATCGAGCCCGCGCTGCACGGCGGCCAGGCCCGCACCGGGCTTTCGTACGCGTTCGCCCGCTGGCCGTTCTCCGCGCTCGCGACGCGCTCGGGCGCCAAGCGCCTCGCGTACATGCTGGACGCGAACCGCATCGCGGCCGCCGCGCGCCGCGTGCTGGTCGCCGAGGCCGAGGCGGTCGAGGCCGGTATCGCCGAGGAAGCCCGCGCACGAACGCCGCCGACCGCACCGGCGAGCGCGCAGCTATGGACGCGGCTCGTCGCGCTTCGCCCGGAGCTCCGGCGCCACGCGGTGCCGCGCGGCAGGGCGGCGCGGGCGGACGGCGAGCTCGGCTTCGATCGCGAGGGGCTCGCGCTCGTCTGGGTCGACCGCGATCGCGCACCGGGCTCGCAGCGCGGGTTCACGGCCCGGCTGGGTGCAGCCCTCGACGCCGGCGCGGTCACGTGCACGTGCGGTGCCCGCCGTGGTCAATGCGTCCACGCGCTCGCGCTCGTCGACAGCGCACTCGATTTTCTCGTCCTGCCGCCGCGCGCGGCCGAGGCCGAGGTCATCGCCGCCGAGCTGGTTCGGCCGGGCTGGGCGCGCACGCTCGCCGCGCTGGCCGAGCGCGCGACGGTCGAGCCGAAACCCGCGATCCCGATCGAGCTGTGGTGGCAGCTCGACGACACCACGCTCGCACCGATCGTCAAGAAGCAGCTCAAGCGCGGCGGGACGTCAGCAGGCACACGCTCGAATGCCGCACGCTTGCTCGAACAGCACGGCGACGCACTGGCGCCCCAGGACCGCGAGGTCGCCGAGCAACTCGCCGGTTGGGTCGAAGGCTACGGCGGGTCCTACCCGGTTCGCGCGTTCGCCGCGCTCGTCGGACATTCGCGCGTCATCACGCGTGACGACGAGGCACCGATCGCCGTCGCGCGCGCCGCGCTCGGATATCGCGGCGTGCCGGCAGGCGCCGCGATCCGGCTGGTGCCGATCGTCGATGGCGGGCCGATCGATCCGCGCATCGTCGCCGCGCTGCTCGATACGTTCGCGCACGACGAGCCGCTCCTCTACCTCGATCGCGATCGCGCACGCCTGGTGCTGATCGACGTCGGCACCGAAGCGCGCCACCTCACCGATCTGCTCCGCCGTCACGGCAACGAATTCCCACCGGAGAGCCACGACGAGCTGTTCGCGCGCCTCGCGGCGCTCGAAGCCAAGCTTCCGGTCGAGGTGCCCGACGCACTCAAGGGCACCGAGCTCGTCGCCGAGCCCGTCGTGGTCGCGCGCGTGCGTCTCGTCGCCGACGCGACCGTCGAGCTCGAAGCGTTCGTGCGTCCCGCGCCGGGCGCGCCGCTGTTCAGTCCGGACGCCGGACCGAAGGACGTGCTGGTGGCGCACGGCGGCGAGCGTCACTACATCCGGCGCCGCATCGGTGAGGAGCTACCGCTCGTGCGCGGCATGCTCGCGCGGCTGCCCGCGCTCGCGCAGGCGCAGGAGGGTCCGCCGCTGTGCTTCCAGCTGTCGGGCGACGACGCGCTCGGGCTCGCACTCGAGCTCGAGCGCCCGCCCGTGGGGATGGAGGCCGAGTGGATCGAGGCGCGCCCGGTGGTCGCACCGGCGATCTCGGTCAAGGCGCTGCGCGTGCAGCTCGATACCAAGCGCGACTGGTTCGCGATCGAAGGCGACATCAAGATCGAGAGCGGCCGCCTCGAGCTCGCGGTCCTGCTCGACGCCGCGCGCCGGCAGCAGCGCTTCGTGCGGATCGGCGGCAACCGCTGGGCCGAGCTGTCGGCCGAGCTTCGCGAGCGGCTCGCCGCGCTGGCCGAGCAGACCTACACCGGCAAGGATCGGATCGAGGTGTCGCCCGGCGCCGTGCCGGCGGTGCGCGCGCTCGCCGAGGCCGGTGCCGAGGTCGACGTCGCCCCGCGCTGGCAGCTGCTCGCCGACCAGCTCGCGGCGTCGCTGAAGCTGCGGCCCAAGCCGCCGCGCGCGCTCGCCGCCGAGCTGCGCGCTTATCAGCGCGAAGGCTTCGCATGGCTCGTGCGGCTCGCGGCCTGGGGCGCGGGCGCCTGTCTCGCCGACGACATGGGCCTCGGCAAGACGGTGCAAGCGATCGCGCTGCTCGCGCAGCGCGCGGACCTCGGGCCGGCGCTCGTGCTCGCGCCGACGTCGGTCGTATTCAACTGGGAGGCCGAGCTCGCGCGGTTCGCGCCGCGCCTGCGCGTCGTACGTTACGGCGCGGGCGATCGCGCGAGCGTGCTCGCCGGGCTCGGCAAAGGCGTCGTCGTCGTCGCGAGCTACGGCCTGCTCGTGCGCGATCGCGAACGCTTTGCCGCCCGCCACTTCGCGACCGCAGTGTTCGACGAAGCGCAGCACCTGAAGAACGCGACCACGCAGCGCACGAAGGCCGCGCGCGCGCTGGACGCCGATTTTCGCATCGCCCTATCGGGCACACCTCTCGAGAACCATCTCGGCGAGCTCTGGAGCGTGCTGTCGATCGTGTTCCCGGGGCTGCTCGGCAGCTGGGACCAGTTCCGCGATCGCTACGCGATCCCGATCGAGCGCGGCCGAAACGATGCGGCGCGCGCGGCGCTGTCACGGGTGATTCGCCCGTTCGTGCTGCGCCGGACCAAGGCCGAGGTCGCGCGCGAGCTACCGGCACGCACCGAGATCACGCTACCGGTTGCGCTCGACGATGCTCACGCCGCTCTGTACGAGGATGCTCGTCTGGCTGCGGTCGCCGAGCTCACGGCCGCGGGCAAGGAAGTGCGCGACGAGCAGAAGCGATTCCAGGTGCTCGCGGCGCTCACGCGGCTACGCCTGCTCGCGTGCCATCCGCGGCTCTACGACGCGACGTCGCAGGTTCCCTCGGCCAAGCTCGAGCGGCTGGTCGAGCTGGTCGACGAGCTCAAGCGCGAGGGCCACCGCGCACTCGTGTTCTCGCAGTTCACCTCGCACCTGACGCTCGTGCGGAGCGCGCTCGAGGGCGCCGGCCACCGCCTGCTGTACCTCGACGGCAAGACGCCCGCGGCCGATCGCGGCGATCTGGTCGCCGCGTTCCAGGCCGGCAGCGCCGACGCGTTCTTGATCTCGCTCAAGGCCGGTGGCACCGGCCTGAATCTGACCGCCGCCGACTACGTGATCCACCTCGATCCGTGGTGGAACCCGGCCGTCGAAGATCAGGCCACCGACCGCGCACACCGGATCGGCCAGACCCGTCCGGTCACGGTGTATCGGCTGATCGCGCGCGGCACGATCGAGGAGCGCATCCTTGCGCTGCACGCCGACAAGCGCGCCCTCGTCACCGGGATCCTCGAAGGAACCGGCGGCGCAGCACGACTGACGACGCGCGACCTGCTGGCGCTGCTCGCGGAAGACTGAGTTACACGTCGGGGGCTGCCACCGCCACGGCATTCCGCACGAGCAGGATCTCGTCCAGCCAGTTCAGCGCGTCGTCTGCGACGACCTCCCATCCCGGTTCACGCATCAGGTAGTGGCCGTGCCTCGGATACTCACGATATTCGGCGCTGTACGCGCGCGCCATCGCGCGATGGATACGGGGCGGAATCAGCCGATCGTCCGAGCCGCTCTGGATCAGCCGCGGACCTCGGATCGCCTTCGCCGAGATGCGCATGCCGAGCATCTCGCGTCCCTGGCGCCCCGGAGCTGGAACCATCTTGGCGTAGACCTCCTCCGCCTCGTCGGGCGGCAAGCAGTTGAGGTCAGCGTCGATCATGGCCGCCTTCTTCAACAGCAGCGGGCGGCTGCGGAGCATTTGCGGGAGATACGGCGCCATCACCCGCACGCTGCGCCACGAGAAGAATCCCGCCGGCGGTACTGGCACGAGATGAATCGTTGCGATCGGCGACGAGGTTTCTGCGAGCTTCAACGCGAACAGGCCCGAGGCGCTATGCGTGATGAGGATTGGATGCTCGAGCGCGCTCGACGCGAGCCGCAAGTCTTCGACGTGCTCGTCGACCGAGACCTTTCCGATATCCGCGACGCGCTTCGAATCGTGGTAGCCGCGCAGGTTGATCGCGAAGGAAGCGTATCCTCGCGCCGCGAAGCGCTCCATGAAGCGATCCCACACCCATGCGCCGCCCCACCAGCCGTGCACGAACAACACCGGATGCGGTCGCGTCGACGGACCTTCGGTTTCGATGCCGGTTAGCTCGCCAAAGCGCGTCGTCGCTCGCAGCATGGGGCGCATGCTTGCATGCCGCGATGGCAGTCCAGCGCTGGAGTGTCGAGATTCTGCGAGTCGGTAATCGCGCCTACAGGCCGATGCGCTCCGAGCGAGCTATCGCGTCTTGCGTACGAAGTACGTATCGAGGTTGGCGCCCCGCCGGTCGGAGCGGATGTCGTCGCTGATGTCCGAGAGCTTCCACCACGGACCGTTGGCACGCATGATCGTGATCTCGGCGCCGACGAACCAGCCGCGCACGACGTAGTAGGCCGTCGCGGCGCCCTTGCGGGTGATCGTGATCGTGCGGTTGGTGTCGATCGTGAACGTGCCCGCGCCCGCCTCGTTGTGCTGGAACGTGCCGTCGACGTTCGACACGTGCGTGCTGCTCGCCTTGAACGTCATGTTGCCCCCGCCGTCGACGACGTACGTCTCGCTGACGAGCGTCGCGCTGTAGCCGGCGTAGTTGCCGGTCGACGCCGAGGCGTAGGTGCGCGTCGCGTGCGCATCGACCTTCCACTCGCCGGCCATGTCAGCCGCCGTGAGCGGGCGGCGCGGGAACGGCACGATCAGCGACTTGTAGCTGTCGTATTGCGGTTGCATGACCTCGCTCGTGCCGGTGCTCGGCGCGGCCGGGGTCGGCGGCGTCGCCGCCTTCGTGGCCTTCAGGCTCGAGAGCACCGCGACGAGCGTGTTGGTGCCGCCGAGCGCGTCGAACTCGTGCGTCTTCGCGACCAGCACGACGACGACGGCCGCGCCGCCGCTCACGACCGCGATGGCGCCGAGCCTGGCCGCGATGCCCGCGACCGTGCCGTCGGCGATCAGCAGCTTGCCGCCGGCGTTCGGCAGCGCGTCGCGCCGTTGCACCTTCGCGTCGGCCAAGCCGTTCTTCATGATCGCGTCGAGCAGCTGATCGTCCGTGCCCTGCGCATGCGCCGAAACGATCACGAGCAGCTGCGCGGCGTCCTTCTGCTTGGGATCCTGCTGCGCGACGACCATGCCCTGCGCGGCGTTGTCGACGACCGTCCAGCCCTTGGGGAGCGCGATCGAGTACGCGCCGGCGTCGTGGGCCACGAGCGTGGGGCTCCCGGCGGATGCGGTGACGGAGAGCGCGATGACGAGCGCGAGCGCGAGTGCCTTCATGATCCCTCCAGAGGTCGGCCCCGATAGGGTCACCATGCCACAGTCCGGGTCGAGGGCCTACGGGAACGCGATCCGATGACTACCGATCAGATCGCCCGACGTCTTCGCGTCGAGACCGGTCGATCGCTTGGCCGTCACGGTGAGCGTGTCGGTGCCCCACGCGAGGTCGAGCGCGATGTCGACGTTCTTCAGCGGACCGCTGTCCTCGTATTCGTCGATCTCGAGCTTCTTGCGCAGGATCGGCGGTGTGCCCGACGGCTTGCCGCTGGCGCCGACGCCGACCAGGACGAGCTCGGTGCGGTCCCAATCGTTCGCCTGGATCGTGTGCGAGTACGAGCCTTTGATCCGGTACGAGATCGCGAAGCTCGGCGCGCTCGCGAGCGCCGGCGCCTTGACGCTGTCGACCTTGAACGTCTCGCCGCCGTGCCCGATCAGGAAATTGTCGCCGAGCGTCGCGAAGAACCACCCGCTCGCGACCTGGACCGCGAGCTTGTACTCGAAGTAGCCGCCTTCCGCTTCACCCTCGTCATTCTCGCCGTAGCCGCAGCCGCGCCTGAACAGCGTCACGTTCGCGAACGGTGCGGCGAGCTTGCGACTACCATCCGGCACGTCGTAGCAGGCGCAGTCGCTCGTGCCCTCGTAGTCGGTGTGCGTCGCGGGCAGCGACTTGCAGTACGCGGCGATCGATGCGAACGGGCCGGCGAGCGGCGCCGGGCGGTACGGATCGAAGGGCTCGGCTGCCTTGGGGTCGAGCTTCTTGAGCGCGGCGCGCACCGTCGCGTTCGGACGCGCGCGCAGCGACTCGCTGTACGCGGCGACCGCGCCTGCGGTGTCGCCCTGCGCCTCGTCGACGAGGCCGAGGTTGTAGAGCGCGGCGCCGCGGACGTTCGGACCGGCCTCGTGCGCGATCGCCTTCTGCGTCGCGTCCTTCGCCTTCGCGTAGTCCTTCATCAGATACGCGGTCCAGCCGAGCTCGCCGAGCACGGTGGGATCGTCGGGCTGGAGCTTCAACGCTCCCTCGAACGCGGCGATCGCCTCGCCGTACTTCTTCGCGGCCTGCAACTCGCGCCCCTTGCGGAGCAACGCCTTGGAATCGGCGGCTGCAGGAAGCGTCAGCAACAACAATACGGCGAGCACGCGCACCGTGCGAACCTACCACGCGACGCACGCGCTCGAGCTGGTTCGCGATCACGCGCTCGGTGGAGCGCACGGCCGGCACGCCATGCTACGCAACGGCCATGGCCTGGCAGCGCACCACGGTGGCGGCAGCGACCGCATTCGCGTGCGCCTGTGGAAACCCGACCGCGCCGGCGAGCGACGACGCCACCACCGCGACCGACGTGATCGAGGCGTGCGCGGGAGGCCGGTTCCGCTGCTTCGCGCTCGCCCGTGCGATGACGCTCGACACGCCGAGCGGCTACGCGCCGCTCGATCTGCAGTCGGCGTACGCGGTCGACGTGTCCCGCACGGTCGACGCGACGGTCGCGGTCGTCGACGCGTACGGGTATCCGATGCTCGAAGGCGATCTCGCGGCCTATCGCGGCCAGTTCGGGCTGCCGCCGTGCACGGTCGCGAACGGCTGTCTCACCATCCTCAACCAGGACGGCGAGACCTCGCCGCTACCCGACCCGCCGCCCGCCGGTGACGACTGGACGATCGAGACCGCGCTCGACGTCGACATGGCAAGCGCGGGATGTCCCAGCTGCAAGATCCTCGTCGTGCAGGCCGATGACGACGGCGGCGACGGCCTCGATGTCGCGAACGACGTCGCGGCCGCCAGCGGCGCGACCGTGATCAGCAACAGCTGGGGCGGCGCCGAAGGCCCGCCGTCGACCGATTCGCACTTCACGCATCCAGGGATCGCGATCTTCGCGTCGACCGGAGATGGCGGTTACGAAGGCAGCGACGCGATCTATCCGGCGTCGTCGGCCAACGTCATCGCGGTAGGCGGCACGTCCCTCGAGCGCGATCCGTTGACGCAGCGTGGCTGGCGCGAGCTCGCGTGGGACGGCGCCGGCGCGGGCTGCAGTGCGTCCATCGCCAAGCCGTCGTGGCAGACGTCGAGCGCGTGCGCCACGCGGATGATCGGCGACGTCTCGGCCGTGGCCGCCCCGGCGACCGGCGTCGCGGTGTCTCACGGCGGCGGCTGGACCGTCGTCGGTGGTACCAGTGCGTCGAGCCCGCTGGTCGCGGCGATCTTCGCGCAGACCGGTCACGGCGCTGCGACCCCCGAGCTGTCGTACGACGAGCCCGCCGCATTCTTCGACGTGACGAGCGGCACCGATGGCGTGTGCGGGACCGTGCTGTGCTCCGCCGCGATCGGATGGGACGGCCCGACCGGCAACGGCACGCCGAACGGAGCCGTGCTGATCGGCGCGCGCGCACCGACGCTCGCGATCGCTCGTCCGTTCCCCGGGCAGGTCGTGCCGCCGGGATTCACCGTCGACGCCGAGTGCACGTCGAACGATGCCGCGACGGTCGCCGATGTCGAGTTCAACGTCGGCACCGTGTCGATCGGTGAGGTCACCGCAGCTCCGTACACGATCAGCGCTCCGCCGACGCTTCCGGATCGTGGCTACGTGATCGTGGTGACGTGCACCACGTCGTCGTTCGCGCAGGCCACGCAAGGGGTGGCCGTCACGCAGCTCCCGGGCTGCACCGGCGACGCCGACTGCCCCGACGCGATCGACGTGTGCTACCTCGGCGCGTGCATCTCGGGCAGCGCCGGTCCCGATGGCCTCGGTGCGTCGTGCTTGAACAACACCGATTGTGACTCGGGAGAATGCGCGACCGACGGCGCGAGCAAGCACTGCATCGTCGCGTGCGAGCTCGGCGCCGACGCGTGCCCGGCCGGCTTCGCGTGCGAACAAGCCGGCAGCGAAGGCGCGTGCTGGCCGATCGATGCCGACGCCGACCTCTCCGGGGGCGGTTGCGACGCGAGTGGCCACCGCGGCTCGTGGCTCGGCGCCGCCGTGCTAGCGCTCGCGCTCCGGCGTCGTCGCCGGCGCAGCTAGGGAGCCGACAGCAGGTCGACCACGACGGCCTCCACCGACGTGAAGTCTCCGGATCCGACGTCGACGTGTCGGACGATGCCTGCCCGATCGATGACGACCAGCATCGGCAGCGCGCCGACCCGGTATGCGGCCGCGACCTGGTCGCCGTCATCGCGAACCAGCGCATACGCGATCGGGTGATCGCTCGTGAAGCGTGTGACCTCGGCCGGGGCCTCGCTGCTGACCCCGATCACCCGCAGGCCGCGACGCTCGTATCTTTGCTGCAGGTCGTCGAGCTCGGCGACCGCGGCGACGCAGGGCCGGCACCACGTCGCCCAGAAGTCGACGATCACGACATGGCCGGCACGATCCGCCAGCTCGGCAAAGCGCGGCGCCGGCTTGCCGACGAGCGCGCGAGCGAGCGCGAGCCCGTCGGGAGACGGCTCGAGCGCGCCGTGCTGGCTCCGGTCGCGCTCGACGTACGCGGCGCCGGCGAGCTCGGGGCCACGCAGCTGCTCCTCGCTGACCGCGAGCACCGGATCGTAGGTCGTGGTCGAGACGACGTCGAACGGCGCGGTCGAGTCGATCGGTGCCACGCGCCGCCGGATCGCGATGCGACGCAGGAGATGGCGGTCGCGGTCGATCCATAACGTGACCGCATCGCGGGCGTGGCGCCGCCCGCTGATCCGCCAGCACGGATGGCCCCCGATCGCCTCGATGCCCTCGACGTGGCCGTCGTCGAGCATCGCGATCGTGTCGCCGCCGGAGACGCCGGGAAGCAACAGGCCGGGGATCAGGTACGACGTTCCGCCCGAGATGCCGGCCGCGGCGCCGATCGCGTCGGCGAGATCGGCATCGCGCTCGACGACATCGGGCCGAACGTACCATCGCGTGACGACGCCGCTGCGGCTCGACGAGATCACGTACGCGCGGGCTGGATCGCCGTCGTCGCGCTCCTCGAAGCGGAATCGATCGGGCCGCTCGAACGCGGTCTCGAACGTACGGCGCTTGCCGGCGCCGTCGAGCTGCTCGCCGCGATCGGCGTACGCGTGCGCGCCGCGGTACGCGGCGACCATCGCCGCGAGGATGTCGTCGGCGCTGGGCGATCGCTCGGACCGCGGTGTCGCCTGCGCGCCGCACCCTCCGAGCGCTACCGCCGTCGCGAGCACGACCGCGAAGCATCGACGGCTCATCGCGCGCACTCACCACATCTGCAGCGCGCAGCCGAGCGTCTTGCCTTCGGCGCGCCGCGGCGCCCGCCCGGCGGTGAGATCGTCGAGCGCGTCGGCGAGATACGGCGTGGTGTCGGCCTGGAGGTGGCTCTTGTCGCTGTCGATGCCGCCGCGGTAGCGGATCTGTCCGCTCGCATCGACGACCACCGAGTACGTCGCGTACACCGCACCGACCATGCTCGCGAGCCTGGCTCCGGAATCGAGAAACACCGGGCCGGGCAGATGGCGGCTGCTGACCGCGCGGGCGTCGTCTTCGACGGTGTGGCCGACCTCGGGATCCACGATCACGAAGCGCACGCCGCGCGCGCCGTACTTGTCGACGAGCGCGCGCAGCCGAGCTTCGTGCGCGCCGAAGCACGGGCAGTCCTTCGCGAAGAACACGAACACCGTGAAGCGCGAGCTCGCGAGATCTCGCGGATACACCGCGGTCTCGCCCGACGTCGCGGCGAGCGTCATCGTCGGCCACTGCGCGGCCGGAGTCACCGCAGGAGCTCCACACGCGGCGATCATCGCGACGACCAGCGAGCACGGCGCGTGTGCGAGTCGTCTCATAGCCATGCGTAGATTACCGTGGCGGTGACGCCGATACCGGCCGAAGGTTGGTTGACCCCGAACGACGAGGCCGGCGGATCGATCGTGATCGCGCCTTGCAAGCGGAGGCGGTCGGAGACCGGCATGGCGCCGGATGCGCTGATCGCCACCAAGCGGCGCTTCGAGCCGGGCTCGGTCATGCCATCGATCGTCGCATCGCCTTCTGCCGTGAACGATCCCGACAGCGCCACGGCCGCTTCCGAGTGAAACGTGTACGCAGCGAGGAGCAAGGCCGTCCACTGCGAGGCGAGCGCCTCGGTCACGCCGTTCGCCGTGCGCGTCGACCGCTTCGCCACCAGACCGGTCGCGCCGAACAGCCACGGGCCGATCGCCTTCTCGAGCGAGATACCGAGGTTGCCCTGGTAGGCGCCGACCCCGGTCGCGTCGGTCGCGAGCGGCTTCGTCGCGGACTCGGGCGGGGTGCCGGTCGGGAACGTCAACCCCGCGAGCACGGCGATGCCCGGCACGTAGCGCGCCTCGGTCGCGTACAGGAAGTCGTAGCGGACGCTCGCGTTGACGTCGCCGATCCCGCCGCCGAGCTCGCGGTCGCTGGGTGTCGTGCGACGGGTCTCGACCAGCGGCACCAGCAGCGCGGCTTGACCGCGCGACGTCACGCGGATCGCCGCGAACAGGTCCTGCTCGAAGTCGGCTTCGGACGCTCCAGATGGGGTCGCGATGAACGTCCCCGTCGGATCGAACGAGCCGTACGCGTCGGTGGCACGGGCATCGAGTCCGACGAGCGCGTCTTCATGCAGCGCGAGCCTGCCCGGCGTGACGGCGCTCGTGCCGGCGCAGCAGGCCTGCGCGCGTGCCATCGAAGGCATGCACAGAGTCACGACGACGAGCAAACCCGGGCGAATGTCTCGAGACACTACTCGACCTGCAGAGCCGGCTCCACCTGATCGGCCTGCATCGCCGTCGTCGTCGTTCGCAGCTGCCACAGCCCGGGCATGAACAGGTCGACATCGTCGAGCTGGTACGCGCCGCCGCCGAGCGGGGTGATCATCGGAATGATCGGAGTGCCATGCCCCATCGCGGGCATCCACGGAACGATGGTCATCGTGAGTCCATCGACTGGCGAGCCGTCGCTGGTATTCGTGAACACGTATTGTAACGAGTAGTCACCGCGGGTCAGCTTGCTCGTGTGCGCGAACACGACGACCTGATAGCCGCCGCTCGTGCTCGTCGATTGGTCGATCTGCACGAGCGGGCCGCTGTTGAGATCCGGCGAAGCTGTCTCGTCGGCGCAGCCGGCGAGCGCGCTCGTGGCGATGACGATCGCCGCGCTGCAGGCTAAGAGAAGCCTCGCCATACCTTGTTGATACCGCACTCGCGCCGTCACGGATGTGCGGTCCATTTTCGCACCTAACCGACGCGAGATCGGCCACATACCGCGTGCGGTATAATTGCGCAGTCGGGTCGATCCGATTGACCCACTTCGTTCGTACTGAGCAAATCGACGCATGAAAACTCGACACGTTCTAGCTTCGTTAGCGTGCGGTGGACTCGCGATCGGCTGCGGCAGCAGCTCGCCGAGCTACTCGACCGCCGCCGCGGTGAGTGGGCCCCAGGACATGCACTGCACGCTGATGGACGGTGGCACGGCCATGAACCAGTCGTATCTGCTGGTCCAGTCGACGAATCAGGGCGATTGCCAGTTCAGCCCGCCGATCGACGCGCCGCCCCCACCCGGCTCCCCGGATGCTCCGCCCGCCGAACCTGACTTCGGCGCGACGATGTACAACACGTCCGGTCACGACGACGACTGCAAGTACTTCGTGCAGTGGCAGTCGACGCAGGTCGACGAGAACAACAACGTGTACTTCTTGACCAAGGCACAGTTCAACGCCGACACGCCGTCGATGGCGGTCACGGGCGCGAACATCTACGCGGAGGTCTACCTCAGCGACACCCACCCGGCGCCGCCGACCAACCAGACGGCCGTCGAGAGCCCCTCGGGAACGTACAAGATCGGCCCGATCCAGTTCGACGCGGCCGGCATGTGGACCGTTCGCTTCCACCTGTTCGAGAACTGCCTCGACTACGCCGACGACTCGCCGCACGGACACGCGGCGTTCTACGTCAACGTCAAGTAGCGTGCCTCGTGCAGTCCTCATCGTCTCGGTCTGCGTAGCAGCCTTCGCCTGCACGAAAGACTCCGGGACGATGACGTCTTGCCCGCGCGATCTGCCGGCCTCGTGTCCCGATCCGGCACCCAGCTACATGAACGATGTCGCGCCGCTGATCGAGGAGTACTGCCAGACCGCGGCCTGCCACTCGCCGACTGGCTCGGGGGTCGGGATGCTGAGCCCGTACAGCAATCTGTACGGGCTCCGGGTCGACGCGGAAGGCGAGATCTACTCGTGCAAGATGCCTTATGCCCCGCCTGACCTCACCGACGACGAGCGTGTAACACTGCTGACTTGGTTCGTGTGTGGCGCACCGAACAACTGATCATGCGGTGGGTCACGGGGGCGACGATTGATCGTCTGCCCTCGCGCCCACAGTGGTAACCTTTACCCACCTTCCGCGTAGGTCTTTCATGCGCCTCCTCCTGCTCCTCGCGACGTTACCGACCGCCATGGCCTGCAGCAGCAGCGGTAGCGGCACGACGCCAGATTCGTACATCTACACGTGCACGGCGTCGGACGATAACCCGCAGACGTACATCGCGGGACTTCAGGTGATGGGCACGAGCCAGAAGATGGCCTTCTCGTTGCTCGACGCGATGCCGGCACCGCCCGCGCGCGGCAACAACACCTGGATGGTGCAGATCAACGCGATGATGAGCGACGCGATGGTGGGGCCAGCGGTGACCGACGCGACGATCGTCGCGACGCCGTTCATGCCCGACCACGGACACGGCACGCCGATCTTGGTCGGCGTCACGAACAACGGCGGCGGCCAGTACGAGCTGACGCCGGTGAACCTGTGGATGCCGGGATACTGGGTCACCACGCTCGTCGTGACGTCGCCGACCGCGGGCACGGATACCGCGCAGTACAAGTTCTGCCTGCCCGACTGAGCGACGGACCGGCGGTTATCGGCGGACCGGAAACTTCGCCAGCTTGTACTGCAGCGTCCGCCGGTGCAGGCCGAGCACGCGCGCAGCCTTCGAGACATTGCCGTCGCACTCGCGCAGCACGCGCTCGATGTGCTCGCGCTCGAGCTTGGCGATCGTCGGCACCTCGAACGCGATCTCGCCTTCGGCGTCGGGCTCGACGTCGAACGCCGCGTGGATCTGGTCCGCGTTCGCGGGCTTGGTGAGGTAGTTGCGCGCGCCGAGCTGCATCGCCTCGACCGCCGTCGCGATGCTGCCGTAGCCGGTGAGCACGACGATCTCGGCGGCGGAATGAAGCGCGAGCAGATCGCGCACGACGACGAGGCCGTGGACGCCCGGCAACCGCAGGTCGACGACCGCGCGATCGATCTTGCCGTCGTTCGCGCGCTCGATCGCCTCGCCGTGGTCCTTCGCGCCGAGCGCGCGATAGCCGCGGTCGACGAACGCCGCGACCAGGCGCTCGCGGAGTCGATCATCGTCGTCGACGACGAGCAGCGTGCGGGTCATGCCACGCCTCCGAGCGGCAGGCGCACGATCGCGCGCGTGCCGCGCCCCGGCACCGACTCGAGCGCGAGCGCGCCGCCGCGGCTCTCGAAGAACGCGCGGGCGAGAAACACGCCGAGCCCGAGGCCGCGGCCGGCCTGCTTGGTCGTGAAGAACGGCGTGCCGACGCGCGCGAGCACGTCCTCGCGAATGCCGTCGCCGCGGTCCGCGATCGTGATCGTGATCCCACGCGCGGCATCGCGCGCGAGCTCGACCTCGACGCGATCTTCGCCGCGCGTCGCGTCGAGCGCGTTCTTGATGAGCGCGACCAGCGAGTCGGTCAACGGATCTCGTGGCTGCTGCAGGACCAGCTCGGGATCGCGGGCGAGCACGTCGACGCGATGCGCGTGCTGTTCGCCGAGGCGGTCACGGATCGCGTCCGCGAGCTGTGCGAGCGGGATCGGGCTCGCGCCGTCGACCTCGTGCGATCGCTTCGAGATGCGCTGGAGGATCGACTGGCAGCGCTCGATCTCGTGCGCGACCAGCTCGAGATCGGCGACCACGGCGGCGGTGTCGCCCGATGCCGCGAGGCGGAGCTTGGCCTCGTGCGCGGCGACCGCGATGGTCGCGAGCGGGCTGCCGAGCTCGTGCGCGGCGCCGGCGGCCAGCCGCATCACCGACGCGTGACGCTCGGTTCGCTCGTTGGCCTCGCGCAGGTTCGCGATCTGCTGGCGCTGCACCGCGATCGAGCGCGTCACGCGGCCGACGAAGAACGCGATCAGCACCGCGGCGACCGCGAACGCGCCCCACATCGCCTGCAGGTGCCCCGCGAAGCCCATCGCCTCGTGCATCGCACGCATCGGCGTCGTGACGAACAACAGCGCGAACCCGACGAGCGAGAGCGCCGCGATGATCCACGTCCACCACAGGCCGAGCACGATCGCCGACAGCGTGATGTGCACGAGGTACAGCACGGTGAACGGGTTCGCGGAGCCGCCCGAGCCGGCGAGCAGCAGCGTCCACAGCGCGGTGTCGAGGATCATCACCGCGCCGATCACCGACGACCGCGACCACCGGAGGTCGTGCTGGACGACCGCGAGCGCGATGTTCGACGCGACCATGACGCCGAGCTCGACGCCGAGCACCACGAGGCTGATCGGCAGCCCGAACCAGCCGTGCAGCACCGGCAGCACGGCCAGCTGTCCGGCGACGAACGACCAGCGCAGCCGCACGAGCCACGGCAACGTGACGGCGGGCTCGAGGTCGGTCATCACTGGTAGGGGTTGGAGTCGCAGCCGTCGGTGGTCGGGTCGACGTTGGCCCTCGTCCACGTGCGCATCGAGCCGGCGATGGTCAACGTCGGGACCATCGCGAGGAACGAAGCGTCGAGATCGCCGGAGCTGACCAGGTCCTTCAGCATCGCGTAGTTGTACGGCCGGATGAAGATCTGCGCGGAGATGTGGTCCACCGCCGTCGTGATCCCTCCGCCGACCTCGAACTTCGCGGTCGTCGAGTGGTCGAACAGC
>DATJXL010000130.1:0-12338 GCA_035500135.1 Kofleriaceae bacterium | reverse complement strand
TCTACGGTGTATGCCCCAACGGCACTCTTAATATCAATTCGGCATTCAATTCGAAGATTCATCCTTCGCCAACTTGGTCATTCCTCGGGCAGCAAGGCGCTAATGCAACTGGCCGTGCGAATGCAGTTGGCAAAATATCGTTCTGGTTCAACGCGATAAACTGCGGCACCATGAACTACATATCAATAACATCTGAGATCAACCGATATCGCGTAAGCCCAGTACCATCCCTTGGCTCCGCGTGTAGTACCCAAGGAACGTACTGGGGCACCGCACTACAGACGTTCGATAGCTCAGCCGCCGGCATCTACGGCCAATACGTCAACAACCGGTTGCTTCCCACCTACGACTTTCACCAAGAAACCGTAACGGGTGACGTCGGGTACAGAGACAACATTACATACATCAATGGTGTATATAGTGGCAGTGATAATGGATGCTTTCAGATAAGCTGGTTTTGATGCGGCAGTAGCTCACGCGTGGCAACTGTCGGGGGGAGCACGATCTTGTCCTCCCTCCTCGTCGCCGTTGAGACAGCCACGATCTGCAGCGAGGATGGTCTCGACGCGTGGGAACGGCGCCGAAAATGCCGACGGCCGGCATCGCGAGATGCCGGCCGTCGTCGTCTCACCCCTTCTAGCTCCGCAGGTGCCGCAAGTACTCGATCAGCTCGTTCACATGCAGCGCGACCACGATCGCGAGAGCCTCGCGACCAACCGATTCCACAAACACAACCAGCTTCTTCATAGTGCCTCGAAGTCCGGCAAGGGCTTTCCCCGGCACGGCATCAATGCCCCGCAGGCAGGCCAACCATCTAACGGCCTCTCGGCCTTTGCAGTCATTCCGGGACGATGAGCCATCCCGTCGGCGAACAATCAGCTCAAGGGACACCGACCTTTCACCGCGTCGCACGCGGCTTTCCTGGGAACTATTCGGTTTTCAACGAATCCGGTTGTCACGATTGCTCGGGATTCTCCGGACACTACATTGTAGCACGGACGCACACGAGAAACGACGAGGCCGAGCGCCACGCCCGCGTCTCTCATCCGCGGTCATTCGCGTCGCGCCGACCGACAGCGAGCAAGGATCGATCGCTGGGTAGTCTCGTTCGCCCAGTCCAGCTTCGGCTGTCGATTTGAAGGAGCTGGCGACGTTCGGCAACTGAACGTGTCCGACTTCGTCATCGGCGCGGTCTCGGGATGCGCTTCTTCTCGGCGAGGGAGTTCGATGTCAGACCCCTCGTTCAAGCTCGGGCCATGTACCGAACCATGGACGAGGCGCGGCGAGCGTTCGCTCGGTACGCGAGTCTCGACCCGCGCCTGGAGAAGCTCTGGCACGAGTGCTACTGGGCCTCGCCGACGCGAGGTCCGGAGGCCAACGCCGACGACGTGGGCGATGACTCGAACCACGACCCCGCGGCCGGTTGGTGCGCGGAGGACTACTTCTTCCGCGAGGTGAAGCCAAAGATGGTGGCGCTGGTTGGGTGGAACCGCAGCGCGGACCCGCCGGAGCTGCGCACGTCGACGGCGTACGAGGCGGTCTATATGGCGCTGTTCCAGTTCGCGCTCAGCCGGACGTGTGCCTGCTGCGCCGAGCCCGACGACAGGCAGGCCAACCAGAGCGAGATCTACGAGGGCTGTATCCCTCCGTTCTTGCCGTAGGAGCGCTATGGGCGAGGAAGAAGACGATCGCGATCGCAACCGCAACACGGAGCCCGCACCGGGCTCTGGCCGCGGCGGCAGTGCGGGTGACGGAGGGAACTCAGGCGGCGACAGCTCGGGCTCAGGCGGCGGCAGCTCGGGCGGACGTCGGCTACCACCGCGTCGCGGCTGGCGCCGTGGCAACGACCGATACGAGCGAGTGAAGGGGGCGGCTCCGGTCTCGGAGCTGATCGGCAGCGTCATCAAGCGCCACAACCTCGTCGACGTGGTCCGGCAGCACAGCGTCTACATCTTTTGGCGCGACATGGTCGGACGCCAGATCTCGTCGAAGACTTCGCCCGACTCGCTCTCCCGCGGGGTACTGCGCGTCTGGGCGAAGACGTCGTCATGGATGCACGAGCTCCAGTTCTTCAAGGCGCAGATGCTGGAACAGATCAATGCATGGGTCGGATCGCCGCCGCTCGTGTCGGAGATCCGATTCTCACTCTCCTCGCAGCGCGAGGCCGTCGACCCCGTCGATCACCTGCGCCAGCTTCGGCGCTCGCTGTGGCAGCGGATGCGAGCGCGGAAGTCTCCACCCCCGGCGGTGTCGGACGAAGTGAAGAACGCGATCCGTGCTGAAGCGAGCACTGTGCAGGACGACGAGGTGCGAGCCGAGATCGAGCGCGTGCGGCTGCTCTGGGGCCTGTAGAGGTCGAATCGCCGGATAAGGACGCTGTCGAGGCGCGGGAGGTGCGGCGCGAGCAGCTAGTCACGCTTCGTCGATGGGGCCGGCTAGCGGCAGTGCGACGAACCGTAAGTCCCCGGTCGCGGCTTCGCCATAAACGATCCTCACGATCGAAGGGTCGTATGGCGCGTGCATGTGTGGCTCGACAGCCGGGTCACGCTGGACGAGCAACTCGATACCGTGCTCGTCAGCGCTACGAAACTCGACCGGCGTGACCGTCTCGCCGTCCTCGGTGCGCTCGGACGGCAAGACGATAACCACCACGATCGCCTTTCGCGCATGGATAGCTAGGATCTCGTCCCAAGCGCTCTCGATCACAAGGTCGGAACGCGTGGTAAAGCACTGGTGCTTATTGTCGTCGGTCACGGCGCGCCTCTTTCGGTCATGCTCGCAGCAATGCCACCTACGAGGCTACGCTTTGGTACGGCTGGCATCATGTTGCACACCCACGAGGGTGGCGTCGGACTGTCTGTCAACGTTACTTCGGCGCACTGAAGATTTCGGCATTAGAGTTCTCACGCCGAGCAGCCGATGAACCATCACTTCTGCTTCTCGCCGCGCGCGAGCTAGCTCGGACCTCGTCGGCGTTGTGTGCGCCGGTTGCGCGTGGGTCCCGTACTCCGCGTTGCGCTCCAATCGCTCGGCAACGGAAACCGGATCGGAACGATGAGAACTGCGACCATCGACGGGAAGCGAGGGTCCAGCAGTCCGTGTAGCGATGGGACTTGCCAGCCGATGTAGTTGGCTAGAGAGCCAGGCGGCGTGTTCTTCTCAGAATCGTCGAGGATGCACAAGATCGTTACCGGCCGATCGGCATGGGCTCCATAGTGCGCGGGCTGATTCATGTATCGAAGCGAGTCGTCGAAGGTCACCGTTCGTTCGTGCTCGACCTTCAGCTCGACGACGATGTTTCCCAGTCCGAGATCTGTGATCCCTCCGCCGAGCTGCTGGCCTCCAACAAGCGCTCCTCCGATCTCGCGATCCGTGGTGAGATGCCGTCGTAGGTCACGTCGAAAGTCGGCCTCGGGGATGCGATCTCGTTGTGCGAGCTGCGTGTCGTGGATTGCTCCCTGAGCATAGCGAAGCAGTGACTCGAATAGAGTGAAGAACGAGCCTCGGTCCTCCCGCGGAAACCTCGGCAGCTTCGCGTCTAGCTCGCCCAGCATGTCCAGCAGCGCCTGCGCAACCATCGGCATGTTGCGCGGCAGCGCGGTCGCCGGATCGAATGTCGCGATACGGAACCGCGGGATTCCAACGATGCGTACATGTTGCTTGCCGTCCGAAAACTCGTACGTCGCCCGCAAGATAATTTCTTCACTGCGGCCCACAGCGAGTGCGCCGCGCAGCTGAAGCATGGTTGTTGCCGACTCCGCAGAACGGTCAATCCTAATCGGTGCGAGTTCGAGGCTCGCGGACGGCAGGATGCTCATGAACTCGATGTGCAGCGCAACCGCATCCGGCGGCCAGGCCGGAGCCCGAACTCGTGCAGTGACTGTGTAAAGATAGTTCGGCTGCACCGCGAGCGGACTCTGAAGAGGCTGGTCGTTGACCGAGAGCAAGACAAGGACCGGCGCGGGGGACGCATCGGCAGTAGGGTCTTCGGGCTCGACCTCGATCGCCGGAGCGCGGCGTCCGCGCGGCACCATCAAATCGGTAACCCTCGGCGGAAGGGGCGTAGCGATCAACTGCTCAGCGCATGTTCGCGCTTCATCGGGCGAAGCGATCGACGCGAGCTTCTCGGCAGCGGTCGCGAGCGGCGTCGGCCAACGATTTGTGCCTCGCGCGGTGAGCGCGACCGTGGCGAGGTATCGAGCCGCATCGCGGAACCTGAGCGGATTCGCATCGGCCTGCGCGATCGCAGGCGTCCACTGAACGACCATCGCGAGACTCCTCAAGAGCTGTTCGACGGCCCATACCGCGTCGCCTTCCACCGCCCCACCTGGCAAGCCGCTGACCATCCCGGCGACCCGATCGAGATGTTCTGCCGATGCAGATCCGGATCGCACTGCGCGAAGCACCGCGAGCAGTTCACTCCGGCAAGTATGGCGGGATGAAAGGTCGGCGGGCATGTTCGTTCTCCTCGTCGTCGCGGGCGATCTCTTGTCCGATGGACTCCCACCGAGCAAGCGCATCCGCCAGAGTGGTCTCGTTTCCGGCAGCAGCAGCAGCTTCGGTATCGAAGCAGGCGAGGATCTGTTGGGCGCGCAGCCGGTAGGGGCGCGCCGCGAGGACATCGGGAGTCAATTCGACGACCTTCTCCGCGATCTGTTTCGCCTCGGCGAAGTAGCCTAGCGACGCGAGAACATCGCCGACCTGCCAAGCCTTGTACGCGCGCTGCGGCAAGTGGGACAGCGCGATCGACACGAGTTCTTGGACATGGGGAGCAACGCGCTCCGGGGGCTGTTCGCCCAGCAGTCGCAGCAGCCGCTCCTTGTCATCGTCACGCAGCCGACGCAGCTGCGGATCGGAATCTGGCCGCAGCGCTTTCACGACCGATGCAACCCAAGCCGGCTCGGTCGCCAGCGACCGCATTCGCGATAGCTGCTGCACGGCTTCGTACGAGCCCATCGAGTCGATGATGCGGAGCACCGAAGCATCGACGCGCGACTCGACGGGCGTGCCGCGAGCGAGCCTGCGCACGCCTTCGAGTGCGTCGCTGACCATACGGTCGGCGGTGTACCGCTGCGAGGCATACGTCGCGGCGATCGCGAGCAGCTGATTCATGACGTCGACACGCTTGTCGGCGGGCACATCCACGAGACCGATCGCATCGCAAGCGGCGGCGACCACGATGAGATACTTGTCGGTCAACGCGTTGACGATGCCCTCGGTAACCAACTCCGGTAGTTGGTCGCGTACTCCGTCCTCCTCGAGGAGAGCGCTGAACGCCGAGACCGCGGCAGCACGGACAGCTTGATCGGCACCGACGAGCGCTGAATATAGGTAAGGCAACGCCGTGGCGAGCGAGCCCTGTTCCTTTGCTACGCCGCCCAAAATCGCCGTCAGCTCGCGGCGCGTGCTCGCAATCTCGGGATCGGTTGCCCACACGGCTGCGAAGCTTGTCCAAAACGCTTGAGGTTGCTCGACGGCGGCAGCCGTTACGCCGGAGACGAGGCTGCGCTTGCATACGGACAAAGCGTTCCGACGCTGTTCGCGTTCGAGGGTCGATGCGAATGCTTGCTGCGCGGTCTGCTGTAGAAGTGGCGGTGCGGGCTCACTCATTTCTTCAAGTAGACGACAGACAACGGCTAGCGCACCGAGTAGTGCCTCCACCGTGACTTCGACCGTGCTCGCGTGATAGTCGAGCACCAACTTCGCTACCTCTGCGGCCGCCATAAGCAGCTCGGGTTCTGTCGTGCGATCGAGCATCACCTGGATCGAGCGCGACGCGGCAGCGGTGGCCGCCGCGGTGGGAAGTGTGGAATCGAGGTGTGAGCGAACAAGTCGGTCGTAGGAGCCGATTACGTGCGCCCGTTCAGCGGCAGACGCACGATCCCATCGCTCGGAGAACACCTCCTCGGCGAGCGCCGTTTCGCGCAGGATCACGTTTGCGATCGCTTGCTCAACCGCTACGCTCGCTTGGGCGTCGTACATTCGTCGGTCGTCGCGGTATCGCAGCGCCGACAAGAGCATTGCAAGCATGCGCCCAGTCGGTGCGGTGCCATGCTGGATGATGCAGGTCATCGCCTGGGCGGCCGCTCCGCGGCGCCAGTCGTTCTCGTTGTTCAACTCCTGCGTGAGAAAATCGAGACAACGCTCCGGCGCGAGCTCGATGCACCTCAACAATGCCTCCGGGCGCGAACCTGGCGCACGTCCCGGCCAATGTCGCAGCGGCGATGAGGCGATGCGCACGACTGCCCGAACGAGTTCCGCGTCAATATCGGCGGCAGTTGCGAACGAGACCATGATGCTCGCGCTCGTGCGTCGTCCCCAGCCTTCCCGGAGAGCGCGGAGCGCGGTCTGCAGGATGTCGGCGCTACCAGTGCCCGTTCCGTTGCGCGCGATCGAGACGGCTTCCAAGCATGTTTCATTGTGCTGCGAGACGGCGAGCTCGACTAGGTCCGCGACGACTTCCGGGCCGAGCGCGGCGGGGTGAAGACGGGCTAGCGCCAGCAGCTCCTCGCAAGCCTCTGTTTCTGGAGATTCTGCGTCGATGCGATCGATTACGTCCAGGATCGATTGCGTTACCGGGTCTGTGCCGGCGAGCCGAAGGCGACGCTGGCGATGCCGTGCTTCGCGCTCAGCGTCTCGCACGGCTCGTTCCTCGGCGGCACACTCTTCCGCGGCGCGTTGTTGAGCGAGCAACTGTTCCGCCCACGTTCCGAGGTTCGGTATCGCACCCGTGGCTACGCGCTTCGTGCAGCCAACGCAGTTCCGCTGGTAGAAGTCGAGGGCGATGCCGGCTAGTTGCGCGCCCGCCGGAGACTGGCCTCGCGCGTGATCACACGTCAGCGAGCCACCGCTCACCGGCAGCCCGGTTTCCTCTTCGATCATGCCAACGCCGGTCCAGCTTTGATCGCGGCGAACGTGATGGCACCACGCACGAGCCAGATCCAGAATCTCTTGGTTGCGTCGTCCGAGCTGGTAGGCATCGGCGAGCATGTCTTCGGTATCGTCCAAGGTGGCCTCGAAACCGCCCCCCGCAGTTCGGCTAGATCAGCGCGACGGTCTAATAATGGAGCCGGTGCGCGGGTTTGAACCGCGGACCTGCTGATTACGAATCAGCTGCTCTACCCCTGAGCTACACCGGCGAAGTGAGACCGGATAGGTACCGGAGGACGTCTGGCTTTGCAAGAGTGCGCGCGGCCGGCCTACTCCAACGCGACGAGCACTGCGAGCAGCATGCGGCGCAGCTCCGCGCGCTCATGGCGAACGATCCACGCTGCGTGCGCGGAGATCAAATCGAGCGAGACCCGATCGACGAAAGCCTGCTCATCGATGCGCGTTGATGCGCGAGGATTCGCTTCAACCACGCTCGCATCGTCGTCGATCCGCGCGGATTCGCTAGGAGCTAAGTCCCCGTGCGCCCTTACGAAACCGTTGCTCTACCCCTGAGCTACAGCGGCGGGTAGGGCGTAATGGCTACACGATGGTCGGGCTTTTTTCAACCCGAACCGCGGGGGGCGTCGAGGCCAACAAAGTTGCGGCGCACGTGGGCGAGCGCCGAAAATTTACGCATGACCGTGTCACGCCTGCGGCTCCGGGTGCCGAAGTCGGAGAGTCGTCTGTTCGTCGAACGCGAGTGCAAGCGCTTGCGCGAGCTCGAGGTGGAGGAGTGGCGAATGAAAGACTCGACGTTCTTCGGCGCGTTCGTCGCCATCACCGCCGTGATCGCGATCGCGGCGCTGTTCCTGCGAGCGTGACTCCAGCGCGAGATAGCCGTTCAGCCGCGGCTTGCGGACGCGAGGCTAGCGCGGTTCGAGGGCGATCACGTTCGGGAGCTGCCAGAAGTCCTGGTTCGTGTCGTCCTCGCGAAAGTTGGTCTCGTAGCTGCCGACGCGCGCGATCGATCCGAACCGGCCGCGCACGAGCAGCGACGCCTCGGGGCCGCCTTCGAGAAAGATCGCGCCCGCGAGATCGAGCTCGGGCGATGCGAGCACGCGCGATAGCTCGGTCATCGTGACCGCGGAGCGCGCGTGCAGCAGCACGACGCGCCCGCTGCGGTCGACGCCGATCGCGGCCGCCGAGTACTGCTTGCGATCCTTCCACCGCAGTGCGGTGCCGTCGCAGCCGAGCAGACGCGAGCTCTGCACGAGCGAGCGGTAGCGCTCGCGCAGGTCGGCGAGATCGAACCCGCGGCAGCCGCGCCCGGCGATCGCGACCGGCGGGTCGTCGGGCGAGCGTGGATCGAATGCGAGCACGCCGCCGAACGACGCGTTGTCGCTGCCGACCGCGATGCCGTTCTCGACCAGCAAACCGACCGGCGCGCCGGTGTCGTGGAACATGCCGGCGTTGATCACGGCGGCGAGGTCGAACGTGTCGCGCCAATCCGGCGCCGTTCGCGCGTGGCCGTCGCGGCTCGCCGTCAGCACGCGCAGGCGATAGCTCGCGAGCTCGGCGCGCACGATATCGAGGCAGGCGCCATCGCCGGTCGCCGGCTTCGCGTCGATCGGCTCGCGCGACGCGAACAGCCCGGGGCCGAGCGCGACGAGCTGCTTCGAGCACGGCTCGGCGTGCGCGGGCGCCGCCGCGGCCGGCGCGATCCGCGGCGGCGGTGGCTTCGGCGGAGGCGCGGCTGGCGCCGGCTCGTGCCGCCCACAGCCAGCGAGCAGCCAGATCCACGCGTAGGCGCACCGCACGAAACCCGAACGCCCGGCGCCTGCAGTTCATTCCCGACACCCGGATCAGATCGGGATCGGCGCGCGCTCCCGCACCGCGAGCTGCTTGCGCGCCGCCTCGACGCGCGCGGCGACCTCCCAGATCGAGTCGGTCGCGCGCAGGTCGTCGAGGAACAGGTGTGTGCGCGCGACCTCGCGCGCGTCGAGCCACCAGTACATCGTGGCGAGCGGCGACAGCCACACGTGCGGCGCGACCGCGCCGAACTCGCCGTCGAGCGCACGCGAGATGACGTCGTGGACGTGGCTGCCCTTCTGCGCGCGCTGACCGGCGCGCACGGCAGTCAGCGCGCGCAGGTACGCGTCGCACGCTGGCGTGCCGGCGACGAGCGCGCTCGCGCCGAGCCAGGCGCTGGCGCGCGCGAGCTCGGCGAAGCGCTCGAGCACCTGCGCGTGGGCGATGCCGTCGCGCAACTCGGCCGTCATCCCGACGCATGCGAGCGCGACCGGAATGCCGAGGCCGGTCGCGGCCGCGAGCGACGCGAGGTCCTCGGACGGCGTGCCGAGCGAGGTCTCGTCGCCGCGTAGCACGGCGTCGATGCCGCCGTCGACCAGGACGATCGCGTCGATCGCGAGCCGATCGACGAGCGCGCGATAGGCGCGCGCGAGCGGGCGCACGCCGGTCTTGTCGAAGCACCACACGACGTGGTCATCGCCGAGCCAGCGCGCGAGCCACGCCTCGGGGCAATACGCGCGCTCGGTCGCGGCCGCGCCGCCGACCGCGTACAGGTTCGGGATGTCGCGATCCTGGCCCGCGCCATCGAGGCCGTTCAGGTACGCGAACGACAGGCTCGCGAGCTCGACCGCGATGCCGCCGGCCACGAGCTCGTGGCGGATCGGCACGGCGCCGAGCACGTCGTAGCCACCGCCGCAGCCGGCGACGAGGACGCGCCGCGGATTGCCGAGCCGGGCGAGCACGTGAGCATCGAGGACCATCCCTCATGGTGTCATGCGAACACTAACATCGCAAGCCCGAACCAGCGCCGCGACCGCACCGGCGGGGTCGTCGGTCTCCCACGCGGCGCGGATCACGGCCACCGCGTCGGCGCCGGCCGCGATCGCCGCGCGCGCGCGCTCGGGCGAATCGATCCCGCCGACCGCGACGAGCTGCGCGCCGCCGAGTCGCACGCGCAGCGCGCCCGGTCCGATCGGCTCGCCCTTGCCGGGCGTCGCCCAGATCGGCCCGAGCTGGACGAGGTCGGCGCGGTCGCGCGCGGCCGCGACGGCGGCTTCGCTCGAGTGCCGCGAGCATCCGACCTGCAACGCTCCGCCGATCGCGCGCGCGTCCGCGATCGCGAGCCCGGACTCGGGCAGGTGCACGCCGTGCGCGCCCGCCGCGCGCGCGACATCGACGCGATCGTTGACCCACACCGGCGCGCCGAGCGCGATCACGTCTCGTACGAGCGCGAACAGCGGCCCGCCGTCGAGGTGCTTCTCGCGGACCTGGATCGCGACCGCGCCCGCCGGTACCGCGCGGACGATCGCGGTCAGCCGCGCGATCGGATCGGCGCGGCCATCGGTCAAGACGAAGACGCGTGCCACTATTCGATGAGCCCGGCCACCGGCGACGACGCGTTCGCGTGATCGCGGCGCGGCATGCGCCCGGCGAGGTACGCCTTGCGGCCGGCATCGACCGCGAGGCGCATCGCCTCGGCCATCAGCACCGGCTTCTTCGCACCGGCGAGGCCGGTGTTCATGAGGACCGCGGTGCAGCCGAGCTCCATCGCGATCGCGGCATCGCTCGCGGTGCCGACGCCCGCGTCGACGATCACCGGCACGCCGACGTTCTCGAGAATCAATCGGATGTTGTGCGGGTTGCGAATGCCCAGGCCCGAGCCGATCGGCGCGGCGAGCGGCATCACCGCGAGGCAGCCGGCTTCCTCGAGCCGCTTGCACGTGATGAGGTCATCCGAACAATAAGGAAGGACCTGGAAGCCTTCCTTGACGAGCCGGCGCGCGGCCTCGACCGTCGCCGCGTTGTCGGGAAACAAGGTTTTCGGATCGCCGATCACCTCGAGCTTCACGAGCTCGTCCATGCCGAGCTCGCGGGCGAGGTGGAGCGTGCGCACCGCGTCGTCGGCCGTGTAGCAGCCGGCGGTGTTGGGCAACAGCACGTACTTGTTGCGATCGATCGCGTCGAGCACGGTCGGCGCGCCGCTCTTGAAGTCCACGCGGCGCAGCGCGACGGTCACGATCTCGGCGCCGCTCGCCGCGATCGCCGCGCGCGTCTCGTCGAGCGACGCGTACTTGCCGGTGCCGACGAGGATCCGCGAGTGAAACACGCGCGATCCGAGCTTCCACGAGTCGCTCGCTTCGCTCACTGGCCACCTCCCACGAACGTGACCACCTCGAGCCGGTCGCCGGCGGCCAGCAACGTCGAGCCATGCTCGGCGCGCGGGATGACCTCGCGGTTGCGCTCGACGGCGACCCGGCGGTCGCCGAGACCGAGCGATTCGACCAGCGCCGCCACCGTCGTACCTTGTGCGACGGTGCGGGTCTCACCATTGATGACGACATCGATGCTGGCAGACATCGCCGGGAAGCTAGCACGCCCGTCGGGGAGGCCCGCCCCATGGGGCAAGCTTCATCGCGTTGTCAATGACGCACGCGGCCAGGTGTGACGACCACGACATCCACGCCCCAGTGATGTACGAAGTTGTGAAGCATTCGTCACGCTCCCGGGCTCGTCGAGCCGGGCAAGCTGGCGGAACAAAACCTGCGGTGCGCGATCCCGCACGCGGGCACGAAGCTCGCAGTGAAGCGCGACCGTGGCCGTGACCTCGGCCCAGGAGCATCCCATGACGCTCGGAATCGCTGCTCGGCCTGCCTCTGTGCCCTCGTCCCCGTCTGCGCCCGTTCGTCCGACGAACGACCCGCGCAGTGCCGGCGAGGATCCGGCCCGCATCCGGGCCACCATCGCACGTGCACCGCTGTTCACCGCGCTGCCGATCAACGCGATCGAGGATCTGACCTCGCGCGTGTCGGTGCGCAAGGTGCCGGTCGGCTCGGCGGTCGTCGCCCAGGACGAGCCGGGCGACGCGATGTTCCTCATCATGGCGGGCAGGGTGAAGGTGGTGATGTTCGGCGAGAGCGGCCGCGAGGTGACGCTGTCGCTGCTTCGCGCCGGCGACTCGTTCGGCGAGATGTCGCTGTTCGATCAAGGCCCGCGCTCGGCGCACTGCCTCGCGATCGAGCCGACCACGCTGCTCGTGCTGTCGCGCGACGACCTGATGCGCCACATGCAGACGCATCCGCGCACCGCGGTGAACCTGCTCGGCGAGATGGCGCGCCGGCTGCGCCGCGCCGACGAGACGATCGCGCAGCTCGCGCTGTGCGACGTCAACGAGCGCCTCATCCACCGCCTCGTCGGGCTCGCCCGCGAAGAAGGCGCGAGCGGACCGGACGGGCTGGTCGTGCGCCGCCGGCCGACCCAGCAGGAGCTCGCCAACATGATCGGCAGCTGCCGCGAGACGATCTCGCGCGCGTTCAACCAGCTCGCGCGCGACGGCCTCATCATCCCGCGCGGCCGCTCGCTCGTCGTGACGCCAGCTCTCATCGAGCGCGCGGAGAAGAAGAAGGCGGCGTGATCGGACTGCGGACTTCGGGCTGCGGACT
>DATJXL010000129.1:0-15287 GCA_035500135.1 Kofleriaceae bacterium | reverse complement strand
GTACGCGCCGAACACGACGTGCAGGTGCGGCATCTTCTCGTCGGTCTGCTTGTCGAACACGCGCAGGATCTCGATCGCTTCTTCGATCGCGCCCGGGCAGCCGCCCCAGCAGTAGTCGCCGTGCTCGGGCTCGGGCGGCGGGCCCGCGTACGCCGAGATGTGCGTGCCCTCGAAGTACTTCTCGACGCGGATGAGGCCGACCTTGAAGCCCTTGCCACGGCGCTTCGCTTCCTCGAGCGAGACGTCGCCGGTGATCTGGATGTTCGCGAGGTCGGGCGTGCCGAAGCCGTGCTCGGTCGCGAGCCGGATGTGATCGACCGACCGGGCGTCGACGCCGATGATCGCGCAGCACACCGCGTCGAACGCGACCTGGCTGTTGCCCATGATGACGAGGCCGAGGTCGAACGGCGTCGGGGTCAGCATGCGGCCCTCGCCGGCAGTGATCGCGTCGATCGCGATGAACTGCGGCTGGATGATGTGCTGGAGGTCCGCGATCTTCTCGTTGAGCTTGTGATCGTGATCGATCAGGCGATGGCGATCGTCCTGGATGCCGATGTAGTTCTTGAGCGAGAACGTCACGGTCGTCCACGGGTGCGCCTTGAACTTCGGGCAGTTCACGAAGAAGTCGGCGCGCGCGATCGGCTCGGGCGTGAAGATGTAGTCGCGCAGCCGCTGCGGATGCGACAGCGGGATCTCGACCTGCTGCTCTTCCTCGAAGTGATACTTCTTGATGCCGACCTTCTTCAGCATCGCGTCCCAGCCGCTCTCGCGAAACGCGACGCGGCTCGGCACCGTGATCCCGCAGCGCTCGCCGGCGGCGAGCTCCGTCATCTGCCCGCCCCCGACGTCGCGCAGCGCGCGCAGCACGCCCTCGCCGAACTCCGGCCGCGTGAACGCGTAGGGGAACATCGGACCGGCCGCGACCAGGTTCGGCTTGACGAGCGTGCGCCCGTGCGGCGAAAGGCCGAGCTCCTCGAGCCCGGCGCGGATGATCTGCCGGATCTTCTCGGAGTCGTACTCGCGGCAGGACCGGATGATGACCTTGGGCTGCGCCGGGATCCTCATGGGATGAGGGTAGCACCGCCAGCACCGCGAACTGCGAGCTGCGCAGCTCAGGGATGCGCGGGAGTTGGCGTCGGCGCGACAGCGGGCGCCGGAGCAGGCGGCGGCACGTCATCCGGCGGCACGGGCGCCGCAGGTGGCGGCGGCACGGCCGTGGCCACCTCGCTGCGCGCGATCCAGCCCTCGACCGCGGTGAGATCGTCTTCGGCGATCGTATCGAGCTTGTCTTGCTTCTCCTGGGTCTCGTACACGAGCTTCTGCAGCTCGTCGCCCTTGCCGTCCTTGACGAGGTTCGCCGTGGTCGGCCCGAGCTGCGCGTCCCATTGGCGCAGGCCGGACACGGCGTCGTGCGCCTCGTCGAGCGCGTGCTTGACGTCGCCCGGCAACGTGCGGCCGGCGAGCTCGCGCAGGATCGCGGCGCCGCGGCGGTCGAACGCCGCGACCTTCGCGTCCTCCTGCTTCGCGAGCGCGTGCAGCTGGTCTTCGAGCAGGGGCACGTTGTTCGGCTTCGAGCACGCGGACAGCGAACCGAGCGCGACAGCAACTGCGATGGCGAGCAGATTGGATTTCATGACTACGCGCCGGTCATCTCACTCGCGCGGGCTCGGCGCAAGGGCTTCGGCCTCGTCGCTCCACGCGCTGCCGTGCGCGTCGAGCTCGTCCACGTAGCGCACGAACTCGGCATAGAACGGATGATCGCCGAGCGTCGCGGAGTCGGCGACGACGAGCAGGAACCGGCGCGCGCGCGTCAGCGCGACGTTCATCCGCCGCGTGTTCGCGAGGAAGCCGAGCTCGCCGTGGTCGTTGCTGCGCACGAGGTCGACGATCACCGCCTCTTTCTCGCGGCCCTGGAAGCCGTCGACCGTGCCGACCTCGACGCCGGCCGCGCGCTCCTCGCGCAGGAGGTCGCGCAGGCGCCGCGCCTGCGCCGAGTAGGCGGCGATGATCGCGAGATCCGTCGGCCGCACGCCGCGCGACAGCAAGCGGCGCGCCTCGGCGGCGACGCGCTGCGCGTTGCCGGTATTGAACGTGCTCGGATCGAAGCTGTACGCGGGCAGGTTGTTGAGCGAGCCGCCGGGATCGAAGTCGGTGCGCTCCTCGATCCAGTCCTTGCCGGCGGTGTCGACGAACCACATCGGCTTGCCGCGCGCGGGATCGGGGATCACGCCGAGATCCTCGAGCACGTGATGCGCGACCTCGGGTGCGGCGCGCAGCCGGCCATCGTACATCGCGCGCGACGGGAACGTCATGATGACCTCGTGCATGCGGTGCTGCTGCTCGAGCATGACGACCGCCGCCGCGCTTCGCGCGACGTCGGTCGCTTCCGTGACACGGGGCGCGTCGCGATGCGCCGCGACGAGGCGCTCGAAGATCGTGGTCGCGAGCGCGGCCTCGGCGCGCACGCCGCCGACGATCACCGGGCCGAGCTGGTGCGGATCGCCGGCGAGCACCGCGACCTTCGCGCGCGACAGCGGCACGAGCAGCAGCGGATCGGGCGCCTGCGTGGCCTCGTCGACGACCGCGCAGTCGAACACCGCCTCGCCGAGAATCGGATGGTCGCAGCCGACGCAGGTCGCGAGCACGACATCGGCGCGGTCGACGATCGTGCGCTCGGCGTTCGCGATCTCGCGCGCCGCGTCGCGGTCGAGCTGGCGCGCCTCCTGCCACAGCGCCTTCGCCTCCGCGCCGTACTTGCCGATCGCGCTCTTGCGCAGCGCGCGAGCGCGGTCGCGCCACTCGCGCGCGAGGTCGAACGCGCCGTCGCGATCGATCTGCGCGTCGATCGTGAGCGAAACCAGCTCGGGCGAGACGCGCGCCGGGTGGCCGAGCCGGATGGCACGCACGCCCGCGCCCGCGAGCCGCATGCCGAGGTTGTCGACCGCGGTGTTCGACGGCGCCGCGCACAGCACGCGCTCGCCGCGCGCGACGCGCTGGCGAACGATCTCGACGAGCGTGCGCGTCTTGCCCGTGCCGGGCGGTCCCCACACGAGCGCGAGGTCGCCCGAGCGCAGCGCGCCGTCGACCGCGGCGCGCTGGCGGTCGTCGAGCGCGGTGTCGAGCGGCTCCCAGCTCGTCGCCGCGAGCGGCCGCGGCGGCTTCGCGAGCGCGCAGACCTCGCGGATGCGCGCGAGATCCGAGTTCGCGAGCGCGGCCTGGGCGCGCTGGATCGCGGCATCGCCGCGGTCGAACGTCAGCTCCGGCGCTTCGGGATCGAGCGCGTACTCGCGATCGACCTCGTCGACCGCGCGGTCGAGCATGAGCCACACGCTCTGCTCCTCGCGGCGCTCGAACACGCCGCGCACCGCGCCGGGCTCGTCGGGCTGCTCGGCCCACAGCCGCACCGGGTCGCCGGGCGCGAGCCGCATGTTGTCGAGGTCGATCGAATCGGGCACCGCGACGCGCACGCGGACACGGTCGCCGTGCGCGGACATCTCGTCGACGATGCGCAGGTGCGCGAGCGCGACGCCGAGCGCGACCCGCTCCGCGAGCGATCGCCCGCTGCGCTCCATCGCGATCCGCGCGCGCGCGGCCATCCGCTCGGCGCGCCAGGCGCCGGCGAGCGACGACAGCCAGTCGGTCGCGGACGACACGCCGGTAATGTAGCGTACTCGCATGATGACGCGGCTCTCGCTCCTGTTTCTCGTCGCTTGCGGCTCGTCGGTGCCGCCGGCTGCGCCCCCCGTGCCGGCACCTCCGCCCGCTCCCGTTTCGCCCCAGGAGGCACCCGCCGTGACAGACGAGACTCGCGCGCGCGACTTCATCGCGAAGCTCGCCCACCACGACTACGCCGGCGCCGCGGCGGCGTTCGACGATCGCATGGCCAAGGCGGCGTCGGCCGATCAGGTCGCCGCGATGTGGGGCAAGCTCGAGGCGCAGGTCGGCGCGCTCCAGCAGGTCGACGCCGTCGCGATGCAAGCCGTGCAGGACTCGCACGTCGCGGTCGCGAAGGTGACGTTCGAGCACGCGCCGCTCGTCCTGCGCGTCACGATCGATCCGCACGGCAAGGTCAGCGGCTTCTTCATCGCGCCCGGCGAGCAACCCGAGCCGAAGTGGGATCCGCCGCCGTACGCCAAGCGCGACGCGTTCGACGAGATCGACGTCACCGTCGGCAAGCTGCCGGGCACGCTGTCGCTGCCCAAGGGCGCGACCCACGTGCCGGCGGTCGTGCTCGTGCACGGCTCGGGTCCGAACGATCGCGACGAGCACATCGGTGAGCTCGCGCCGTTCAAGGATCTCGCGTGGGGGCTCGCGAGCCGCGGCATCGCGGTCCTGCGCTACGACAAGCGCAGCAAGGTCGATCCGTCGGGCATCCGCACGCAGCGCGACGAGGTCGACGAGGCCGCGCATGCCGCGGTCGCGCTGCTCGCGGCGCGCCCCGAGATCGATCACGCGCGCATCGCGCTGCTCGGCCACAGCCAGGGCGGTTACCTCGCGCCGCGCATCGCGAGCGAGGACAAGGCGATCAAGCGACTCGTGATCCTCGCCGGTCCGACGCGCCCGCTCGAGGAGTCGGTGCTCGCACAGTTCCGCTACATCGCGTCGCTCCAGCCCGGCGACGCGCAGCTCGCCGAAGCGATCCGCCAGGCCGAGAAGTTCGCGATGACCGTACGCTCGTCCTCGCTCAAGCCGGACCAGCAGGTCGAGACGCCGTTCGGCGGCATCGCGATTCCGGGGGCGTACTTCCTCGACGTCCGCGACTACTACCCCGCGAAGGTCGCAGCCAAGCTCGCGATCCCGATCCTCGTCTTGCAAGGCGAGCGCGACTACCAGGTCACGATGGCCGACGACTTTCCGGCGTGGAAGTCGGCGCTCGGCAAGCGCCCGCACGTGACGTTTCATACCTACCCGACGCTCGGCCATGCGTTCACCGAGGGCGGCCAGCCGCCGTCCCCGGCCGATTATGGAAAGCCCGGCCACGTCGACGCGCAGGTGATCGACGACCTCGCGGCCTTCCTGACCACCCCTTGACGTCATATATAGTCGCAGCCGCCATGCCCGCATCGACCGCTCCCGAGCGCCTCGTACGCAAGACGACCTCGATCGCGCAGCTGTTCGCGACGCGCGTGAAGGACACGCCCGAGCGCGAGGCCTACCGCTATCCGGTCGGCAGCGCGTGGCGGTCGATGACGTGGCGCCAGGCCGGCGACCGCGTCAAGGCGATCGCCGCCGGCCTGCTCGCGCTCGGCGTCTCGCCCGAGCAGCGCGTCGGCATTCTCGCGAACACGCGCGTCGAGTGGCTGCTGTGCGACCTCGGGATCCTGTCGGCGGGCGGCGCGACCACGACCGTGTATCCATCGTCGACCGCCGAGGAGTGCGCGTTCATCCTCGCCGATTCCGAGACGCGCTACGTGTTCGCCGAGGACGCGAAGCAGGTCGACAAGCTGCGCGCGCACCGCCGCGAGATGCCCGCGCTCGAGAAGCTGATCATCCTCGACGGCCAAGGTGACGGCGACTGGGTGATGACGCTTGCCGAGCTCGAGCAGAAGGGCGCCGAGCACCTCGCCAAGGATCCGCGCGCGGTCGACGACGCGGTCGAGGCGATCGAAGGCCGCCACCTCGCGACGCTCATCTACACGTCGGGCACGACCGGCAAGCCCAAGGGCGTGCGCCTGCTTCACGAGTGCTGGGCGTACTGCGCCGACGCGATCGACGCGTGCCGGCTGTGGGGCCGCGACGACGTGCAGTACCTGTGGCTGCCGATGTCGCACTCGTTCGGCAAGGTCCTGATGTGCGGCCACATCGCGTCGGGCTCGGTGACCGCGGTCGACGGCCGCATCCCGAAGCTCGTCGAGAACCTCGCGGTCGTGCGGCCGACGATCATGGCCGCCGTGCCGCGCATCTTCGAGAAGGTCTACAACAAGATCGTCGAGAGCTCGAAGCAGGGCCATCCGATCAAGCAGAAGATCTTCGAGCTCGCGATCGAAGCCGGCCGCGAAGGCTCGAAGGTGCGCCAGCAGGGCAACGAGCCGACCGGCCTGTTGCGGTGGAAGCTCGAGCTCGCGAACCGGCTCGTGTTCGATCGCATCAAGAAGACGTTCGGCGGCCGCGTGCGCTACTTCATCTCGGGCTCGGCGCCGCTGTCGCGCGAGATCGCCGAGTTCTTCCACGCGTGCGGCATCCTGATCCTCGAGGGCTACGGCCTCACCGAGACCAGCGCCGCCAGCTTCGTCAACCGTCCCAACAAGTACGCGTTCGGCACGGTCGGGCTGCCGATGCCCGGCACCGAGGTCAAGCTCGCGCCCGAGGACAGCGAGATCCTGATCAAGAGCCCGGGCGTGATGCACGGCTATCACAACCTGCCCGAGGCCACCGCCGAGGCGCTCACGGGCGACGGCTGGCTGCGCACCGGCGACATCGGCGAGATCGATCCGCGCGGCTTCTTGCGCATCACCGATCGCAAGAAGGACCTCATCAAGACCAGCGGCGGCAAGTACATCGCGCCGCAGGCGATCGAGGGCAAGCTCAAGGCGACGTGCCCGTTCATCAGCCAGGTGATCGTGCACGGCGACAAGCGCAACTTCGTCACCGCGCTGGTCACGCTCGACGAAGAAGCGACGATGAAGTGGGCGAAGGACCACGGCATGAACGGCAAGGGCTACACCGACGTCGTCAAGCTGCCCGAGATGAAGCAGCTACTCGAGCCGTACTTCGCCGAGGTCAACAAGACGCTCGCGAAGTACGAGACCGTGAAGCAGTTCGCGATCCTGCCCAAGGACCTGTCGGTGGATGAAGGCGAGCTGACGCCATCGCTCAAGGTCAAGCGCAAGGTCGTGGAGAAGAAGTACGCGACGCTGCTCGACAAGATGTACGAGGGCACGGTCGCCGACATGAGCGCGTGAATGAACGCGGTCGTGCGAGCGTTCAACCCGAACATGCGATTCGCCGTCGTCTTCGCGCTGGTGGTCACGTCTCGGGTCGCCGCGGCCGATCCGAAGGACTTCATCGACGACGCCAAGCTGCTCTATCGGGTCGCCGCGTGCGGTGGCGACGATGCGGTCAAGCCGGAGCTCGAAAAGATCGTCGACCATCACTGCAAGGTCGTACGCGGTGCGATGGACAAGTTCCGCGCGCTGTACTTCGGGGCTCGCGCGCGCGCGTGGTTCGAGTCGGTCGAGCCCAAGGACGCGCCGACCACCGTCGTGTATCCGTTCGGCGGCGGCGACCTCCTGTCCGCGCTCGTCGCGTTTCCGGACGCGACCGAGATCACGACGGTGTCGCTCGAGCTCGCCGGCGATCCGCGCCGGTTGCGCGATCTCACGCCGGCGCAGGTCGAGCGCAGCCTCGGCGCGCTGCGCCTCGAGATCGGCGGCCTGCTCTCGGTCGGCTCGAACACGAGCGAGAACCTGTCGGCACAGCAGGAGAACGATCTGCCCGGCCAGGTCAGCTCGTTCTTGCTCGGCCTCGTCGCGGCCGGCTACGAGCCGGTGTCGATGCGCTACTTCACGCTCGACGACGCCGGCGCGATCCAGTACCTCGATCAAGCCGCGATCGACGCGCTCGACAAGGACGCGCCGAAGACCAAGAGCCTCAAGCACGACTGGAAGTCGCCGAACTTCTCGGCGGCGTTCGCGAACGTGGAGATCCGCTACCGCAAGATCGGCGAGACCGCGGTGCGCGTGCATCGCCACATCGCGTGGAACCTCGGCGACGCGTACATGCGGACGCATCCGCAGCTCGTCCTGCACCTCGAGCAGAAGGGGCAGGTGACGGTGCTCGTCAAAGGCGCGAGCTATCTCCTGTGGCGCGGCGACTTCTCGCGCATCCGAGACTACCTGCTCGCTCATTTGGCGTGGATGCTGTCGGATTCGACCGGCATCCCGCCGGTCTACGCCCACAAGGCCGGCCTGGTGCAGGACACCTACGGCGACTACGACGGCGCGTTCCTCGAGGGCGCGCAGGATTCCGCCGCCGACCAGGCGTTCGTCGAGCTGTGGAAGAGCCAGCGCCGGCGTGGATTGCCGTTCCGGTTCGGCTACGTGGACAAGGACAAACAAGCGCATCTGGTGGTGACGCGGCCGCGCTGAGCACCAGCAGCAGGCAAGAGTTGCCGACCGAGCAAGGCTTGCCGGCCCGCGCGCCGCGAACTGCGCGAAATCCGGTCGCCGCGCCCCGGCGCGGCGCTTGCTGTAGCCGGCGCCATGATCCGCCGTGCATGCATCGCCGTGGCGCTCGCGGCGTGCGGAACCGACTTCGAGACCGGACCGACGCCCGACGTGCTCGAGCAGAGCGGCAGCCGCCTGATGATCGAATGGTGGGAGACGACCGACGGCGCGATGCAGCTTCGCGGCGTGTTCGACAGCAAGCTCGGCGTCGAGTGCGCGTTCGAGCCGATGTCGGGGACCGACTACGCGTGCGTGGACGCCGGCGTCGGGGGCGACTACGTGCACGCGACCGTCGAGCTCGCCGGCCAAGGCCGCCTCGTGACCCGCATGCTGCGCGCGAGCGATGGTCTCGTCTTGCCGTACGGCTTCGACGATGCGGTCAACGGTCCGTGCGAGCCGACCGCCTTGCCCGGCACGAACCGGTTCGTGTGCGCGCCGCCGGCCGCGGCGCCGACGGACGACGACCCCGACGTGAGCCTCGCGATCGATTTCGGCGACGGTCATCGCCTCGAGCGCCGCTACTGGACCACCATCGAGGGCTTGCGCCAGCACGACGGCACGTTCTGGGACACCGAGCTCGCGATCGAGTGCGCGATGACCGCGCAGAGCGGGCTGCCCGACGCGTACTGCACGCCGCCGATGGCCACCGCCCGCGGCGACTACGCGCTCGGTTTTCCGACGGTCGATCGATGACGGCCACGAACTGGCGCGACCCCTGATCGCGTGATAACCGCTGAGCGGTAGTGAGCGAGCCGAATCCGAAGCCGACCGGCGCGGGGCGCGGCGTCTTATATATCGCCTTCGCGAAGTTCTACTTCCTGTTCGTCGGGCTCGCGGTCCAGCTGTTCGGCCTGCCTCGCCTGCTGCCGAAGGTCGAGTTCGGCCGGTTCAGCATGGTGAACAGCATCGCGTCGTGGTTCAACAACGTCGCGGTCACCGGCACGATCCAGACGGTCTCGAAGTTCGCGACCCGGGATCCCGAGAAGGCGCGCGCGGTCCAGCACGCCGGGTTGCGCATGCACGTGCGGCTCGGCCTGCCGATCGCGGTCGCGTTCATCGCGGCGGCGCCGGGCGTGGCGTGGCTGCTCGGCGACCCGCAGAAGACGATGCCGCTCGTGCTCGCCGGCCTCATCATCGGCGGCTACTCGTTCTACGCCGTGTTCGTCGGCACCGCGAACGGGCTCCTGCAGTTCCACAAGCAGGCCGGGCTCGACATCACGTTCGCGACCGTGCGCGCGGCCGGCCTGATCGGCATGGCGGCGGCCGGGCTCGGCGTCGTCGGCGTGATCGCGGGCTGGGTCGCCGCGGTCGTCGTCATCCTGTGCGTCGCGATCGTGTGGGTCGGCCTGCCGGGCAAGCCCGCCGACAAGCTGCCGGTCAAGCCGATGTGGCAGTTCTTCACCGGCGTCGCCGGCTACCTCGTGCTGTTCAACGCGCTCATGTTCGTCGACAACTTCCTGCTCGAGCGCCGGCTCGCGATCGAGTTCTCCGCGAACCGCGCCGACGAGATGAACGGCGCGTACACGGCGGTGCAGAACCTCGCGCGCGTGTCGTACCAGGCGATCATCGCCGCGACGTTCGTCGTGTTCCCGCTGGTCTCGAGCGCGACATTCGCGGAGGACCGCGAGACGACCAAGCGCTACATCCAGATCACGCTGCGCTACTCGCTGATCTTCGCGACCGCGATCGCGATCGTGATGGCCGCGAATCCCGCCGACGTGATGCGGCTGCTCTACCCGGAGACCTACGTCGAGGGCGCGCCCGCGCTCGTCGAGCTCGCGCTCGGCTACGTCGCGTTCGCGATGTTCGCGATCGCCGGCACGATCCTGAACGGCGCCGGCCGCTCGCGCGCCGCGATCGTGTCGGCGGCGATCACGCTCGCGGTCGCCGCGATCGGCAACTACATCGCGATCGGCATCGCCGCCGGCGGCCCGCACGTGCTCGAGGTCGCGGCCACGGTCACCGGCTCCGCGATGGTGGTCGGCGCGGTGATCACCGGCTACCAGCTGCAGCGGCTGTTCGGCGCCACGATGCCGGCGGCGAGCATCGCGCGCATCGCGATCGCGGCCGCCGGCGCCTACGCGGCCGGCCGGTTCTTGCCGCTGCACGACCGCGGCAAGGTGATGACGCTCGTTGCCGCCGCGGCGGTCGCGGTGGTGTTCCTCGTGTTGCTGGTCGCGACGCGCGAGCTCGGCGCGCGTGACCTCGAGGCGATCAAGGCGGTGCGGCGGAAGCGCGCACCCGGAGGTGAGACATGACCAGGCTCGCGATCTTGTTACTGGCCGGCTGTGGCGCGGCGAGCGCCGAGCGCGCGGAGGCGTTCGACGACGCGGTCCGCGGCTATCACGAAGGCATGCAATGGGCGAGGTTCGACGTCGCGGCCGCGCACGTGCCGCCGCGCGAGCGCGCGCAGTTTGTCGACGACTGGGACGAGCGCGCGAAGGATCTCAAGATCACCCAGTACGACATCGTCAAGGTCGACCAGCGCAGCTCGCACGAGGCCAAGGTCGAGATCAAGCTCGAGTGGTATCGCGAGTCGCAGGGCGTGGTGCACGAGACCCGCGCGCTCGAGACCTGGCAGCTGAAGGGCAAGCTGTGGCTGGTCGTCGAGGAGACGCGCCTGCGCGGCGACGAGATGCCCGGCATCCCCGAGCCGATCGCGAAGGAAGACCACTAGCTGCAAGTCGCTCCGGCTCGACGGATGTCGTAAGATCGGCACCGGGCAACGTGTCGCAAAGCGACTTCGTCAGTCGCGGCCAGGCGCTGGTCGCCGCGGGTCAGTTCCAGGAGGCCGTCAAGGTCTGCCGGCTGGGGCTGCTCGGCCGGCCGACGACCGTCGAGGGCCGCGTCGTGCTCGGCCAGGCGCTGCTCGCGCTCAAGCGCTACGACGAGGTGCTGGCCGAGATGCGGGTCGCGCTCGAGCTCGACCAGGGCGCCGTGCCCGCGCACGTGCTCAAGGGCGAGGCGCTGATGCGCAAGGGCGACACCGCGGCCGCGATCGAGACCCTGCACAAGGCCCTGCAGGTCGCGCCGGGGGATCCGAAAATCATGCAGCTGCTCGGTCAGGCCGAGCAGGTCAGCGCGCGCGGCCCGCTCGCGAGCGCGGTCCACCCGTCGGTCGAGTTCGTCGGCAGCGGCGACACCAAGCACTATCCCAACCACGGCGCGGCCGAAGGCGAGGGCGACGAGGACTCGGGAGGCGGCTACACCAAGCCGACGACGCTGGCCGCGCCGGGGTCGGGTCGGCGCTCGGCGCAGCGCGGCGCGGTCTCCGAGCCGTCGCCGGCCGAGCTCGCGGTCGGCGACAAGTCGGGCACGGTCGAGGTCGATCCGTCGGTCGAAGGCGTCGAGGTCGACGAGGATGACGTCGACTTCGACGATCTCGCGGCGCCGCCGGTGGCCGGCAAGAAGCCCGCGAAGATCGGCGGTGCCCGCGGCGCCGTGAGCTCGTCGGCGCGCGGCGGCGAGACCGTGCTCGGCAAGAAGGCCGGCAAGGACGGCGGCCGCAAGTCGCCGACGATCGAGCTCGACGGCAGCGACGACGATCTCGAGCTCGGCGAGACCATCCCGCCGACGATGCGCCCGGCGCCCAAGCGCAAGCTGCCGGCGCCGAATCCCGCCGTGCGCGACGCGGTCGGGCTGCCGGCCGGGCCGCTCGAGGGGCCTGCGCGTACCAAGCCGGCATCCAAGCCGCCGCGGCCGGGGCCGAGCTCGCCGCCGCCGCCCGCGCCGAGCGCACCGCCACCGGTCGCCGCGCCCGCGACGCCCGCACCACTTCCGCCGGTGCCGCGGCTCGCCGCGGGGCTGCCGACGATGGCCGCCGCGCCGCCGCCGCAGGTGCCGCCCGGCGTGTCGCCGGCGAGCGTCGCCGCCGCGGCGCGCCCGACGATCGCGGTCCAGCCTCCGCTGACGCCGATGCAGCAGCAGAGCGCGGCCGCGGTCGACGCCCTGTTCGGCGGTGCGCAGCCGGGCGGACCGGCGTGGGCGCACGCGACGATCGCCGCGCAGGCCGGCATCGTGCCGCCGGTGGTCGAGCCGCCGCCGGTCGTCGAGCAACCGGCGCTCGATCCGTCCTCGGTGCCGCGCACCGGCATGCGCAAGACGCGCTCGAAGCTGCAGATCGCGGTGTGGGTCGTGATCGGGGTGATCGTGATCGGCGGCGGCGTGTTCGCCGGCTTCCAGATCCGCGCGATGCGGCTGCAGAAGCAGATCGCGGCGGCGCGCGATCGCGCGACCGACCTCTCGAAGGCCGACACGTGGACGGCGTGGAGCGCGGCGGCCTCGAACCTCGGCCAGATCGTCGGCGCCGACGACGCGATCGAGAATCGCGCGGCGTTCGCGCGCGCGCGCGCGCTCGTCGCGTTCGAGTTCGCGGATGGCGAGCCCGAGGCGAAGGCCGCGGTGGACGCGCTGGCGGGGCAGGGCGGAGCCGACGGCGCGATCGCCGCTGCCTATCTCGCGCTCGCCGCGAGCGACGTCGCGGGCGCGAAGACCGCGGCCGATGCGGCGCTCGCCGCCGCGCCCGACGATCCCGGCGCGCAGTACGTCGCAGGTCGCGCGGCGTTGCTCGGCGGCGACGTCAAGGCCGCGATCACGTACATGACGTCGGCGTTCGAGAAGGATCCGCGGCCGCTCTACGGCGTCGGCCTCGCGCGCGCCCACGCGGCCGCGACGGCATGGGACGACGCGGCGAGCGTGCTCGACCGCGTGCTCGGCGCGCATCAAGATCATCCGGCGGCGACGATCGAGCGCGCGATCGTGCTCGCGCGCTCGGGCCGCGTCGCGCCGGGGCTCGCGCTCGGCATGGAGCTCCACAGCAAGGTCCAGGCGGTGATCGTCGAGGGCAGCAAGCCGGCGGGCGAGCAGCCGCGCGGCATCGCGCCGGCCGAGCTCGCGTTCGCGAACCTCGCGCTTGCCGAGGTCGACTTCGCGCGCGGCGACGTCACGAGCGCGCGCGGCGACCTGCGCTCGGCGGCCGCGGTCGGCTTCGACGACGCGCGGTTCGCGGAGGACGCGCTCGACACGCTGTACACCGTCAACGAGCTAGCGATCGCGCACGCGGCCGCGCAGCGCGCGCTCGCCTCGTGGCCGCAGAGCATCCGGGCGCACTACGCGCTCGCACGCATCCTGCTTGCCGAGGGCAAGCCGACCGAGGCGAACGACGCGCTCGCGCGGCCGCCCGTGCTCGTGGCGCTGCCGGTCGGGCTCGCGTTGCGCGGCCAGTCGCGGCTCGACCTCGGCGACAACGACGGCGCGCGCGCCGACTTCGAAGCCGCGCTCAAGAAGCTGCCCAAGCTCGAGCCCGCGATCGTCGGGCGCGCGCGGCTCGAGCTCGCCGCCGGCGACGTCGACGACGCGAAGAAGCAGCTCGCGCCGTTCGTGCCGGGGAGCGGCCTGCCGTCGCCCGCGATCGCGATCGCGTATGCGATGGCGCTGCGCGTGGCCGGCGACGCGAGCTCGCTCGACAAGGCGAAGCAGCTCCTCGACAAGCTCGTCGCCGGGCCGCCCGGCATCGAGGCCGCGCGCGCTCAGCTCGAGCTCGCGCGCCTCGATCGCGACCTCGGCGACTTCAAGGGCGCGCGCGCGGCGTACGCCGAGGCGGCGAAGTCGGGCAACGTCGAGGCGCGGCTCGAGGTCGGCCTGCTGATGATCGAGGATCGCGACGCCGCCGGTGGCCGCGAGGCGATCGAGGCGCTGTACAAGGAGCAGGACGAGCACGCCTCGCCAAACCTGTTGTTGGAGCTCGCGCGCGCGCGCATGCTCGGCGGCGATCACGCGGGCGCGATCAAGCTGCTCGACGCCGTCGACGCGATGGCGATGGCGCCGAAGTGGAAGATCGCGCGCGAGCGCGGCCGGCTCGCGCTGCGCAAGGGCGACTACGCCGGCGCGGTCACGCTGTTCACGCGCGCGCTCGACGGCAGCGGCAACGATCCCGAGACGTTCTTGCTCGCCGCCGACAGCGTGACCGGCGACGCCAAGGCCGGCGCCGCGCTGACCGAGAAGCTCAAGAAGCTCGCCCCCGAGCGGCTGAAGGATCAACCCGAGGCGTCGATCGTCAGCGGCAAGCTCGCGATCGCGGCGGGCAAGAACGAGGACGCGATCAAGGCGTTCGACGCCGCGCGCGACGCGCTGGTCGCGGCGAAGGCCTCGCTGCGCCGCCAGGCCCAGGCGCACTTCGGCCTCGGCGCCGCCCGCTACCTGAACGGTGACGAGGTCGGCGCCGATCACGAGCTCGAGCTCGTGCTCGAGCAGGATCCGTCGCTGTACTCGGCGTATCTGTTTCGCGCGGCGATGCTGCAGGACAAGCGCCGCAAGAACGCGTTCGAGCTCGCGCGCAAGGCCGTCGAGCTCGATCCCGATTCCATCGAGGGCTGGGCGCTCGCCGGCCAGATCGCGTCCAAGCTCGGCGATCGCAAGGTGTTCAACGAAGCACTCGCGAAGCTGTCCGCGATCGCCCCGACGAGCGACGAGTACAAGCAGCTCGCCGCGCTCAAGCACTGACGCGCGCGAGTCGCGTGATCGCGCCTCGGTTCTTACCCGCCTTCGCCGCCATCGCCGTGACACAATCGTCGCGATGCGTTGCCCGCGCACGTGCGCGCTGCTCGCGGCCGCGGCTTGCGGCAGTAGCAGCTCGACCAAGGCCACGACCGACGCGCCGGTCCGCACGGTCGATGCGGCGCCGATCGTCGACACATCGCCGGGCACGCACTGGGTGCCGGCTGCGGCGACGACGTTCTTCTGGGACCTCCAGAGCACGCCTCCCGACAACACGCACGACGTCGGCGCGTACGACATCGACGGCTTCGGCAACACCGCCGACGAGGTCAGCGCATTGCACGCGCTCGGCAAGCGCGTCGTCTGCTACATGGACGCCGGCACCTACGAGCCGGCCCGCCCCGACTCCGCGCAGTTTCCCGCCGCGCTCCTCGGCAGCGACGTCGTCGGCTGGCCCGGCGAGAAGTGGCTCGACGTCCGCCCGGCCGGCCCGAATTACGCGACGCTGCAATCGATCATGTCGGCGCGCTTCGCCATCTGCCGGCAAAAAGGGTTCGACGCCGTCGAGCCCGACAACCTCGACTCCTACCAGAACAGCGGCGGCTTCAACGCCACCGCCGCCGATCA
>DATJXL010000128.1:0-36946 GCA_035500135.1 Kofleriaceae bacterium | reverse complement strand
TGCTCGGTCGGGATGTACAGCTCGTAGCCGAGCTCGCCGAGGTACGTGATGCGAATGCACAACACGCGCGCGAACCCGATGTCGAGCTCGCGCGCGCAGCGGAACGGGAACGCGGCGTTCGACATGTCGACCGAGGTCACGAGCTGCATCAGCTCGCGCGAGCGCGGGCCCTGCACGTTGAGCTGCGCGTAGCCGGAGGTGACGTCGCTGACGAACGCGTGCTGATCGCCGATGTGCCGGCGCATCCAGGTCTCGACGTGGCGGTGCACGGTGTCGCTGGCGACGACCCAGAAGTGCTCGTCGTCGAGCTTGGTCACGGTGAGGTCGGCCTGCAGCTTGCCGGCGTCGTCGAGCCACTGCGTGTACGTGATCTGCCCGGCCGCGCCGTCGACCGAGTTCGCGCTGATCCAGTCGAGCACGCGGCCGGCGTCGCGGCCTTCGACGCGGAACTTCGACATGAACGACATGTCCATCACGATCACGCCTTCGCGCGCGGCCCGGTGCTCGGCGGCCCAGTTCGGGAACCAGCTCGGCTTGCCGAACGTGAGCTCCTGGGTCGCCGTCTTGCCCGGACCGGCGTACCAGTCGGCGCCTTCCCAGCCGCTGACGTCGCGAAAGTACGCGCCGAGCGCGGCGAGCCGATCGTAGAACGGCGACTTCTTGGCGCCGCGCGCGGTTTCCATCGAGCGCGTCGGGTAATGGCACTGGTAGACCATGCCGAGCGACTCGACGGTGCGCAGCCGGCGATACTCGGGGTTCGCCTGATACGCGTGCAAGCGATCGATGTGCATGTAGCTGGTGTCGACGTCGGGGCGGCCGCGATCGAGCCAGTGCGCGACGACGCGGCCCATGCCGCCGCCGGTGATGATGCCGATCGAGTTCAGGCCGGCGCACACGAAGAAGTTGTGGAGCTCGGGCGCGGGGCCGACGATCGGCGCGAGGTCGGGCGTGAAGCTCTCCGGCCCGCAGAAGAACTTGCGGACGCCGGCGTCCATCGCGCGCGGCACGCGCGCCATCGCCTTCTCGACGTACGGGCCCATGCGCTCCCAGTCGGGCTGGATCTCGCCGAACGAGAAGTCGTCGGGCACGCCGCCGACCTGCCACGGCGCGCAGATCGGCTCGAACAGGCCGATCATCAGCCCGCCGACCTCCTCGCGGAAGTAGCCGTGCGACGCCGGGTCCTCGAGCACCGGCCACGACGGCGACAGCTCGGGGATCCGCTCGGTGATGAGGTAGTAGTGCTCGGCCGACTGCAGCGGCACCGAGACGCCGGCGCGCGCCGCGAGCTGGCGCGACCACATGCCGGCGCACAGCACGACGTGGTCGCACGCGATGTCGCCGTGCGCGGTCGTGACGTGCGTGACCGCGCCGCGCGCGGTGCGAAAACCGGTGACGGGGACATTCTCGATCAGCGTCGCGCCGCGTGCGCGAGCGCCTTTCGCGAGCGCCATCGTGCAGCCGACCGGATCGGCGCGGCCGTCTTCCTTGACGTAGAAGCCCGCGAGCAGGTCGTCGGTCTTCGCGAGCGGGAACAGGTCCTTCACCTGCGCCGGCGAGATCTCGTGGACGTCGACGCCGCAGTAGCGGTTGAACGCCGACACCCGGCGATATTCCTCGAGGCGATCGCGATCGCCGGCGACCTCGATGAAGCCGACCGGCTTGAAGCCGGTCGATTGCCCGGTCTCGGCCTCGAGGCTCGCGTAGAGGTCGCGCGTGTACTTGCGCATCTCGGTGGACGTCTCGGACGTCGAGCCGAACGACACGATGAGGCCGGCGGCGTGCCACGTCGTGCCCGAGGTGAGCCGGTCGCGCTCGAGCAGCACGACCTCGCGCCAGCCCAGCTTCGCGAGGTGATACGCGATCGAGCAGCCGATGATCCCGCCGCCGACGATGACGACCCGAGCGGAGGTGGGTAGCGAGACCGACGGCGAGGACATCGCGGCGAGAATATAATGAGGAGATGGCGCTTGGCGCGACGATGCGACGCTTCGACCTCGCGCTCGCTGACGCCGATCGCGGCGTCTACGAGCAATTGTCATGGCGCGTCGCGCAACACCCGTCGGAGAGCGACCGCTACCTGGTCGCGCGCGTGCTGGCGCGCGCGCTCGAGCACGCGGAGGGCCTGGAGTTCAGCAAGGGCGGCGTCTCCGACGGCGACGAGCCGGCGCTCGTGCGCCGCGACCTGCGCGGAGACCTGCAGGCGTGGATCGAGGTCGGCGCGCCATCGGCGGAGCGGCTCCATCGCGCGAGCAAGGCCTGCCCGCGCGTGGTCGTCTACACGTGGACGGCGGATCGGATCGCCGAGGCGCTGGCGGAGCGCCCGCCGTTCCGCGCGCCCGAGCTCGTCGAGCTGCCGGTGGAGTTCTTGGATGCGCTCGCCGGCACGCTCGATCGCAACAACGCGTGGGAGCTGTCGGTGTCGGGCGGCGTGGTGTACGTCGCGGCCGGCGGAGCGACGTTCGAGGGCGCGGTCAGGCGGCTATAGCGCGAACAGCGCGAGGCCGATCCACGCGAGCGCTTGATCGCGGTCGCGGCTGGAGCGCGTGTCGTGCGCGACCGGATCGGATTCGCGCCAGACCCAGAACGAGAGCGCGGTCGCGAAGTGGAGCAGGCGGATGCGCGGGACATCGAGCTCGATGCCGGTGCGGTCGCGATAGAGCTCGAGCACGCGGGCGGTGATGCGAGGGCCGTACGACGGCAGGTACTTGGCGTCGTGGTGGCGATCGCCGTGCGCGGCTTCCTCGAAATCGAAGATCCCGATGACGCGGTGGCTGTCCGGATCGAACGCGAGGTTGTGCGTGCCGATGTCGTTGTGCACGAGCACGGAGTCGGTGGGCGCGAGCTCGGCGTAGCGATCGAGCGCGGCGTGCACGCGCGCGTGGATCTCGGCCGGCAGCGAAGCGACGACCGCGCGCAGCTGCGCCTCGGGAAGCGGATACACGTCGGCGCGCATCGGCGGCGCGAGCCGCACGAGCTCGTCGCGCGCGAAGGCGCCGTGCAGCTCGGCGAGCAGCCGCGCGAGGTCGTCGGCGTAGGCGTCGGGCGTGTGCGTGATCAGCGAGCCGTGCAGGTGGATGCCGGTCTCGCCGCGCACGCGCGTGCGGAGATCGAGCGCGGCCTCCGGCGGGCCGATCGGGCGTGGCACCGCGAAGCTCAGGCGCGGGGCGAGCGCGGCGAGCAGGCGACGCTCGGCCGCGAGCCGGTGCGCACCGGCCTCGTCGACCGGCACGAACAGCATGCGGTCGCCCGGCAGCTGCACGAACCAGCGCCAGTCGCGGCGCTCGACGACGAGCGCGCGCGGATCGACACGCTCGCCCACTTCTGCGAGCAACGCCGCCACTCGGTCCGGGGTCACGAGCGTATTATGCGGCGATGCCGAAGCTCACGTATCTCGAGATCTTTGCGAAAGATCCGGCACAAGCCGCGCGCTTCTACGAGGCCGTGTGCGGCTGGAAGATCGACCAGCGCAGCGCGGACGACTTTCGGTTCTCCGACGACGCCGCGAGTCTCATCGGGCGCTGGACGCGCGGCGACGGCGGCGACGGCATGATCAGCTACTTCACGGTCGCCGATGTCGAGGCGTCGGTCGCCGCCGCCCAGCAGCTCGGCGGCGCGGTCGTGAGGGCGACGTATCACGAGGGCAACACGCTCATCGCGAAGCTGGAAGATCCGTCCGGCAACGTGTTCGGCGTCTGGCACTTCTTCGACCGGCGATGACGCAGCTCCAGAAGTCGCTGGGCCCGATCATGATCTGGGGCCTCGGCGTCGGCTACGTCATCTCCGGCATGTACTTCGGCTGGAACCTCGGGCTGCCCGAGGGCGGGCCGTACGGGATGCTCGCGGCGACCGCGGCGGTCACCGTGCTCTACGTCGCGTTCGTGCTCGGCTATGCCGAGCTGGCGTGCGCGCTGCCGCGCGCGGGTGGCGCGTTCGTGTACGCGTCGCGCGCGTTCGGCCCGCAGCTCGGGTTCGTCGCAGGGGCGGCGCAGCTCGTCGAGTACGTGCTCGCGCCGCCCGCGATCGCGTTCGCGATCGGCGGCTACATCAACCAGGCCGCGCCCGGCGTGCCGGTGCTCGCGACCGCGGTCGTCGCGTACGTCGTGTTCACGGTCGTCAACATCGTCGGCGTGCGGATCTCGGCCGCGTTCGAGCTCGTGCTCACCGTGCTCGCCGTGATCGAGCTCGCGATCTTCGGCGCGGTCGTGATGCCGCACTTCTCGTGGGGCTCGTTCTCCGCCGACGCGCTGCCGCACGGCTGGGGCGGCGCGTTCGCCGCGCTGCCGTTCGCGATCTGGTTCTATCTCGCGATCGAAGGCATCGCGAACGTCGCCGAGGAAGCCAAGCGGCCGCAGCGCGATCTGCCGATCGGCTTTTTGTCGGCGATGGCCACGCTCGTCGTGCTCACCGCGCTGACGCTGTTCGGCGCGGTCGGCGCCGGCGGCTGGAAGGCGGTCGTGTACGTCGCCGCCGACAAGACGTCCGACTCGCCGCTGCCGCTCGCGATCGCGCAGGTCGTGTCGCGCGACAGCTCGTGGTTCCTGCTGCTGACCGGAGTCGGCCTCGTCGGGCTGATCGCGAGCTTTCACGGCATCCTGATCGCGGCGAGCCGCGCGATCCTCGAATTCGGCCGCGCCGGCTACGCGCCGCGCACGCTCGGCGAGGTCCACGCCGGCACGCGCACGCCGGTCGCCGCGCTGCTCGCCAACCTCGCGGTCGGCCTGGTCGCGCTCGTCACCGGCCAGACCCAGCAGATCATCCTGATCGCGGTGTTCGGCGCGCTCACGCTCTACATCCTGTCGTCGGCCGCCGTGCTCGTGCTGCGCGTTCGCGAGCCAGACCTGCCGCGCCCGTATCGCGCGCCGCTCTACCCGGTGACGCCGATCGCCGCGATCGCGCTGTCGGCGGTGTGCGTGATCGCGATGGTGTGGGCGTTTCCGTGGATCGGTGCCCTGTACGCCGGCCTCATGATCGTCGTCTGGCTGCTGTTCGTGCTGTTCGTGCCGCCCGATCGGCGGGTAACATTCGATCGCATACCGTGAAGCCACTCTCGCCAACCGACGCGATGTTCCTGTGGCTCGAGGGCCGCCGCCAGCCGATGCACGTCGGCGGCCTGCAGCTGTACACGCCGCCGCCCGGGGCCGGCCCCGATTTCGTGCAGAACGTGGTCGAAGCGTGGCGCGAGTATCCGTACGCCCGTGCGCCGTTCGACGAGCGCGCCGAATGGAAGGTCGGTCACTGGTTCTGGGAGCAGGACCACGACTTCGAGCTCGACTATCACCTCCGCCACTCGGCGCTGCCGCGGCCGGGGCGCGTGCGCGAGCTGCTCGCGCTGGTGTCGCGCCTGCACGGCACGCTCGTCGATCGCACGCGCCCGCTGTGGGAGCTGCACCTGATCGAAGGCCTCGCCGACGGCCGCGTCGCGCTGTACGCGAAGATGCATCACGCGATGATGGACGGCGTCGCGGCGATGCGGCTGCTGCAGACCGTGCTGTCGCAGGACCCCGACGAGCGCCGCCCGCCGCTGTGGGCGCAGGATCGGCCGTCGCGCCCGCGCCGCGACGTGCATCCCGAGACCCACGGCATCGTCGATCGCGTGCTCGCCGCCGGCGCCGAGATCGTGCCGGGCATTCGCAGCGGCCTGCGCGAGCTGGTGCGCGCGGCCGAGCCCGAGAGCGCCGAGGCGCAGCCGTTTCACGCGCCGCCGACGATGTTCAACGTGCGGATCTCGGGCTCGCGCCGGTTCGCCGCGCAGTCGTACGCGCTCGCGCGGTTCAAGAACGCGGCGAAGGCTGCCGGCGGCGCGACCGTCAACGACGTCACGCTCGCGGTGTGCGCCGGCGCGCTGCGCCGCTACCTGATGATGCACGACGCGCTGCCCGAGCGCCCGCTCGTGGCGATGGTGCCGGTGTCGGTGCGCGCGGCCGACGAGACCGGCGGTAACCAGCTCACGATCCTGCTCGCGAACCTCGCGACGCACGTCGACGACCCGCTCGCGCGCCTGCACACGATCGTCGAGTCGACCTCGACCGCGAAGGAGCGGTTGTCGAAGATGTCGCGGCTCGAACGTGTCGCGCACGCGGCGGCGATGAGCGCGCCGATGGCGCCGAGCATGCTGACCGGTTACGCGAAGCGTCGGCCGATCTACAACGTCGTGATCTCGAACGTGCCCGGTCCGACCGAGCGGCTCTACCTCGACGGCATGCGGCTCGACGAGACCTACCCGGTGTCGATCCCGGTCGACTACCTCGCGCTCAACATCACGATCACGAGCTACGCCGGTCAGATGGGGTTTGGCTACATCGCGTGTCGCAGGAGTGTCCCAGCCCTGCAGCGAATGCTCGACCACACCGACGAATCGCTGGCGGAGCTGGAAGATGCGCTCGCGATCTCGCGCTCGGCGTAGCGCTCGCATCGCACGTGTCACCGCGAGTCAGGAAATTTCGCGCGACGATCCGCGTGTTCGGTGCTCAAAGTGATCGAGATGGCGCTCGGTGAACAACTCGCGCTGTTACGGGCCCAGATCGATGCATATCGATCGCGCGCCCGAGAAGTCGACGCCAAGCTGCGCACATTGTCGCCCGGTCCGGAGGTGCGCGACATGCGCAGTCGGCTGCGCGAGAGCACCGTGCATCTCGACCGCGCGGTGTTCGGCCTCGCGCGCGCGCGCGTGCGCGCCCGCGGCACCAACTCCCGTTAGGTGCTAAGGTGCGCGCCTCATGCGCATTTCCCTAGTCGCGTTCCTGCTGTGCGCCGCCGCGGCGTGTCAGCAGGGCAAGAGCAAGCTCGACGACACGCCCGCTGCCGCGAAGACGACCACCGCATCGCCCTCGGGATCCGGCACCCACCCCGGTTCGGCGGCGACTCCGGCCGAGCCCGCCGAAGACATCGATAGCAAGGACATCCTCGCGCGCACCGACACCGCGCCGAGCGTGTACGTCAAGCACGTGCTGATCGGCTGGAAGGGCACCGCGGGCAAGGATCCACGCTCGAAGGATCGCACGAACGCCGATGCGGCTCAGCTCGCGCGCGACATCGCAGGCAAGCTCAAGGCCAACCCGGGCTCGATCGACGATCTCGTCAAGCAGTACTCGGAGGATCCGGGCTCGCTCAAGGGCGAGCCGTACCAGGTCAAGGCCGACACCCCGTTCGTGCCCGAGTTCAAGAACCTCGCGCTGCGGCTGAAGGAGAACGAGATCGGCATCGTCAAGACCGCGTTCGGCTATCACGTGATGGAGCGCGTGCCGGCGCCGCCACCGGATCCGATGGAGTCGGCCGCGATCCTCGCGCGTCCCGAAGAGGCCGGCCCGGCCTACATCCAGTACCTCGTGATCGGATGGAAGGATGCTCCGCAGGCGATCCGCGGCGTGTCGCGCAGCAAGGCCGATGCCGACAAGCTCGCGAAGGACACCGTCGACAAGGCGATGGCCGGTGGCGACTTCGACAAGCTGATCGCGGACACGAGCGACATCCCGGGCGCGAAGGACAAGAAGGAAGTGCCGGTCGAGATCCAGGCCAAGGGCCGCATGCCCGACGAGCTCAAGACCCCGGCGCTGCGCCTCAAGCTCAACGAGGCCGGCATGTTCAAGACCGGTTTCGGCTGGCTCGTGATGAAGCGCGTCGCGGCGCCGCCGCCCGATGCGCTCGAGTCAGCCGACATCCTGAAGCGCGAGCCGGTGACGCAGAAGGCCAAGGTCAAGCACATCCTGCTCGGCTGGACCGAGGTGCACGCCGAGGATCCGCGCGGCAAGTCGCGCTCGCGCGCCGACCTCGAGAAGCTCGTCAAGGACACCGTCGCCAAGCTGCAGAAGGGCGACAAGATCGAGCCGCTGATGGCATCGCTGTCGGAGGACCCGGGCTCGGCCAAGGACGGCAAGAGCTACGACGTGTCGGCGGACGCCGCGCTCGTCGAGCCGTTCAAGAACCTGTCGCTGCGCCTGAAGGTGGGCGAGGTCGGCGTCGTCAAGACCGAGTTCGGCATCCACATCATCCAGCGCGTGGAGTAGCGGCCGCGAGCTTCTCCTCGACCATGATGTCGGCGACCTTGTAGGTCGGCGCCGCGAGCCGTTTGCTGCGCTCGCAGATCTCGTAGATCGTGTCGTAGATCTTGAGCGTCCGCTCGCGCGCGGCCTTCGCGTCGTAGCCCTTCACTTCCTGCGCGACGTTGACCAGGCCGCCGGCGTTGATCGCGTAGTCGGGCGCGTACAGGATGCCGCGCGCGTGGAGGTCGTCGCCGTGGCGCGGCTCGGCGAGCTGGTTGTTCGCAGCGCCGGCGACGATCTTCGCGCGCAGCTCGGGCACGGTGTCGTCGTTGAGGCCGGCGCCGAGCGCGCACGGCGCGAACACGTCGCAGTCGACGCGCGCGATCTGATCGAGCGCGACGATCGCCGCGCCGAACTCGCGCTGCGCGCGCTCGCTCTTGAGCTTGTCGATGTCGGCGACCGTGAGCTTGGCGCCGGCCGCGTGCAGCTCCTTGCACAGGTGATAGCCGACGTGGCCGACGCCCTGCACCGCGACGTGCACGCCCTTGATGTCGTCCTTGCCGAGCTTGAACTTCACGCACGCCTCGATGCCGCGCCGCACGCCGAGCGCGGTGAACGGCGACGGATCGCCCGAGCCGCCGTGCGACGGGTCGATGCCGGTGACGTGCTTGGTCTGCGTGCGGATGATCTCCATGTCCTCGAGCCCGGTGCCCGAGTCCTCGGCCGTGATGTAGTGGCCGCGCAGGTTCTCGATGAAGCGTCCGAACGCGCGGAACAGCGCGACGCGATCGAAGCGCTGGCGCGGCCGGATGATCACGCTCTTGCCGCCGCCGTGGGCGAGCCCCGCGAGCGCCGCCTTGTACGTCATGCCGCGCGCGAGGCGGAGTGCATCGACCAGCGCCGATTCGTCGTGGTCGTACTCGATGAACCGGCAACCCCCCAGGGCCGGGCCGAGTCGATGATCGTGGATCGCGACGATCGCGCGGAGCTGAGTGGCCTTGTCGAGCGCGAAGTGGACCTCGCCGAAGTCGTACGTGGAGAGCTTGCCGAACACGTCCATGACCCTTTCGTTACATCAGTTTTTCGAGGCCGTCTTGTCGCGTGGTGACAACAATGGTGTCGGTGGGGGGCAGCCAAACCCGCGACACCAACCGGTGTCACAGTGGAATGCCCGTTGCACTTGCACGCGGGCCATGCAGCGAATCCTCGCCCGGACGTTGCTGGTAGCGCTGTCCGCGGTCGGCTGTAGCAGCGGCAGCGACGACTCCCAGCAGATCCCGACCAACTCGTTGTTTCCTCAAGGCAACAACGACGAGTGCAGCACCCAGGAAGCGAAGCTGAACATCGCGGTCGACGAGGCCAAGGCCACGGCACCGCTCCAGCTCCGGATCGAGAGCTGCCGCCTCGACGCGGATGCGTGCATGGATCTGTGCACGTACGAGCTCGACAACCTGCCGAGCGTGCTCGCCATCTTCGGCGCGACGGCCGAGCCGGTGGACTTCGGCGGCGACCTGCCGACCACCGAGGGCGGCGGCACGCTCGAGCCGCCGATCGACAATGCGGGGATCACGCCGAGCGATTGCAAGGTCACGTTCGACGGTGGCACCGCAAACGCGAGCATCGGGTATCAGGCGTTCAGCTCCGACGGCGGCTGCGCCGAGCCGGGTACGAACGGCGGTAGCGGCGCAATAAGCTCTCCCCCCACCACAGGAGGTGGACCGTGAAGAAGATTCTGTTCGCGCTTGTCATCGCCGGCTGCGGCTCGTCGCAAGGCCCGTCGACCACACCGCCTCCGTCGTGGGGCGTGCCGGTCAGCGGCGGCACGATGCTGGTCTCGAAGGATGGCACGCACGTCATCATTTCCGACCCCGATCGCGATCGCGTGCTGAGCGTCGATCTGACGACGAACAAGGTCGCGGCCGAGCTCGCGCTCAACACCGGCGACGAGCCGGGCCGCATCGCCGAGGACAGCGCCGGTCGCGTCTATGTCGCGCTGCGGCGCGGCGGCGCGTTGCTCGAGTTGTCGGATGCCGGGACGCTGACGCAGACCGCACGGGTCGCGGTGTGCCCCGAGCCGCGCGGCCTGGTCTGGGATGCCGCGAACGGCGTCATCGACGTGGCCTGCACCGGCGGCGAGCTGGTCTCGGTGCCGGCCGGCGCGGCCACCCCGTCGCGCGCGGTGTTCGTCGACCGCGACCTGCGCGACGTCTTGATCTCGAACGGCCAGCTCTACGTCACCCGTTTCCGTACGGCCGAGCTGATCGCGCTCGACCCGAACGGCGCGATCCTGAGCCGCGTGACCTCCCCGGTGGTTGCTCGCTTCGATGACTCGAGCATCGGCATCGGCAGCGGGAGCAGCGGCGGCAGCGGGAGTGGCAGCGGCAGCGGAATTCCGGACGGAGAAGTCGCGGCCGTTGCCGCGGTCGCCTGGCGCTCGCTCGTGCTGCCCGACGGCCGCATCGTGATGGCGCACCAGCGCCAGCTCCAGACCATCCTGCACGTCACGCACGGTGGCTACGGCGCGGGCTGCGGCGATGGCCCGGTCGAGACCGGCGTCTCGGTCATGCTCGACCCGAACCCGCACACCACGACCGTTCCGTTCGCGGCGGCGCCGCCGGTCATCGGCGCGCTGCCGGTCGACATGGCCACGACCACGCTCGGCGATCGCATCGCGCTGCTCACCGCGGGCAGCCAGACCGTCCACGTGTTCCCGACCGCGGCGCTCACCACGCCCGATGACAACATGTGCGGCGGCGGCAGCGGTGACGGCGGCGGCGGCAGCGGCAGCGGCAGCGGCTCGGGCAGCAGCGACGGCGGGGACATGGACGACCAGCTCGGCATCCCGACCTCGGTCCAGTTCACGGCCTCGGGCGACCTCTTGATCTATTACCCGGAGCTGCCGGCGGTGGTCGTTCACCACGGTACGACCGCGACGACGATCGCGTTGACCGGCGGCTTCGGCTACGACTCCGGCCGCGCGCTGTTCCACACGCAGACCCAGGTCGGCATCGCCTGCGCGTCGTGCCATCCCGAAGGCCGCGACGACGGCCTGGTCTGGCAGTTCGACGTCGAGGGCACGCGCCGCACCCAGAGCATCGCGGGAGACATCCTCGACCGCGCGCCCTATCACTGGGCCGGCGACGAACCGGATCTGCCGACGCTGATGGACGACGTGTTCGCGAACCGCATGGCGGGTCCGACGCCGACCAACAGCCAGCACGTGATGCTTCCGGCGTTCTTGCAGCGCGTCGCGGCACCCGCTCCGAGCAGCATGCTCGATCCAGCGGCGGTCGCGCGCGGCCAGGCGTTGTTCCAGTCGGCGGACACCGGCTGCACGACCTGCCACAACGGCCCGCTGTTCACCAACCACATGATCGTGAACGTCGGCACCGGCGGCAGCTTCAAGGTGCCGAGCTTGCTCGGCGTCGGCGCTCGCCCGCCGTACCTGCACGACGGCAGCGCGCCGACCCTGACCGATCGCTTCGGCCCGCAGGGCGGCGGCGACAACCACGGTCACACGTCGCAGCTGACGCCGGCGCAGATCAGCGACTTGGTGACGTACCTGCAGTCGCTGTAGCTCGGCGAGGAATTACCGCCAAGGCGCCAGTCTGTGGCGCCTTGGCGGTAACACGTTCTCAGCTCCAGCCTTCGACCCGCCCGCGCACGGCGAGCACGTCCTCGGTCACGCTCGACCACACGAGCTCGAGCACGCGGTGGACTTCGCCCGAGTGCGCGTTGGGATCGCGCTCGAGCACGCGCACGCAGTTGGCGAGATCGCCGACGACGACGAAGCCGATGCGGTCGGCGGCGCGCTCGGTGGCCGCGAGCCAGTCGACGGCGGCGCGCAGCGGCTGGATGTTGCGCTCGCGTAGCCGGCCGCCGAGCGCGACCGCTTGATCGAGCTCCATCGGGTGCAGCGACCCGGTCAGCCAGCGCGCCCCCCGTGTCACCAAATCGTCGGCGCGCGGCGCTTCGCTGCGCGCCGACGTGCTCTCGGTCTCGTGTTTGAGGCCGAGCGCGAGCTCGACGATCTGCGCCAGCTCGTTGGCGCGCGGCACGAGCAGGCGCGCGATGCGGTCGCTGCGCAGGTCGGCGAGCTGACGCGCGAGCACGAACGCGAGCTCGTGCTCGGCGGCGGGCTCGTCGGGGTGCTCGAGCGCGGGCCGGCCGATGACGAGCACGGGCACGAGCCGGCCGTCGCGCGCGCGCATCACGACCTTGCATGGCGACATCTGATCGCGATCGATGTAGACCGGCGGGAGCGTCAGGCCGAACGACCCCGCGACGCGCGCGACCAGCTTCGCGATCTTCGCCGGCACGTCGTCCTCGCGTGCCGGCATGCCCTGCGGCGGCCGGATGCGCGCGCGCTCGGCGGCGAACGCCGGCGCGGCCAGCGCGAACAGCGCCGACAGCTGCAGATCGACGTCGAATCGCGACAGCGCGAGCCAGTCGGCGTCGCTGAGCGAGCGCGGCTTCGCGCTGGGCTCGCGCCTGGGCGACGGATCCGCCGTATGCCCGCGCTCGAACAGGCTCTTGATGCCATCCTCGATCACGCGGACGTCGAGGCCGTCGAGCACGGCGATCGCCTCGCCGATCGCGGTGGCGCGCTCGGCCTGACCGCCGCGGTCGTAGAGCACGCGCAGCGCCTTGTACGACGCGATGCGGCGCTTGTCGCCGCGCAGCAGCGCCTGGTGGTGCGCGATCGCCTTGGCGTCGTACTGCGGATCGCCTTCGTAGAGATCGACGAGCCGGGCGCGGCGGGCCGCGTTGTCGGGATCGAGGTTCTGTGCGACCTCGAACGCGACGACCGCGTCGTCGTGGCGATCGAGCTCGAGCAAGAGCTCGCCGAGCGCGCCCCACAGTCTCAGCTGCTCGCCGGGGCGGCCTTCGAGCTCGCGCACGTGCTCGAGCCGGCGGTAGTAGAACGACGCGAGCGCGTCGCGCTGGCCGCTGGTCTCGAGCAGGGCCTCGAGGTCATCGGCGATCGCGAACGACCCCGGATCGTCCTCGAGCGCGCGCGTGACGAGCTGCTCGGCGAGATCCTCGTCATCGAGCTCGTCGCGCGCGATCATGCCGGCGAGGTGACCGTAGCGGGCCTTCACCTTCGCGTCCTTCTCGGTCTCGATCAGCCGGCGCACGAGGTCGAGCGAGTAGCTCCAGTCGCCTTCATCGGCGATCAGCTCGAGGAACTTCGTCAGCAGCAGGTGATCGCCCGGCTTGTTGACGAGCGCCTCGCGGTACATCTCGCGCGCGGTGGCGCGATCGCCGAGCTCGATGTAGCGGTCGCCGAGCGCGGTGAACCGCTGCGCCTTCTCCTCGGGCGGCGCCATGTTCGCGAGCGCGAGCTGGTGCGCGGTCAGCGCGACCGGATCGTTCGCGTCGAGCTCCTCGCGCAGGAGCAGCGACGGCCGGTGATCGGGCGCGAGTGCGAGCGAGATCGCGGCGTGCTTGCTCGCACCTTCGAGATCGCCGAGCTCGCGTGCACATCTCGCGACGCGATAGTGCAGCTCGATCGCGGTGTCCCGGCCGAGCAGATCCTCGTGCTCGAACAAGGGCTCGATCACCTGCCGCGCCTTCTGCCACTGCTGCGCCTCGAACAGCATGTCGGCGAGCTCGCGCCGCGTCTGCAGATCCGCCGGATCGAGATCGAGCGCACGCCACAGCACGTTGCGCGCGCCGGTCTGATCGCCGAGCTCGCGCGCGACCCCGCTGCGCGCGACGAGGTAGCCGCGCAGGCGCACCGGGTCATCGGTCGTGCGGCACAGCTCGTCGAGGATCGGCACGAGCTCGACGAGCGAGCCGCCGCCGTCCCGCAACAGCTCGACGAGGGCGATGCCGGCCTTCGCGTTGTTCGGATCGGCCGTGCGCGCGTCGCGGTACAGCTGCTTGGCCCAGTCGGTGTCGCCGAGCCCGACGCAGTAGTCGGCGGCATCGGTCAGCCAGCGCGAGCGTTCGCTCGCGAGCGACATGCGCTCCGCCGAGTTCACGAGCAGCGTGATCGCCTCGCTGAGCTGACCGCGGTCGCGCAGCAGCACCACGAGGCCGTCGATTGCCGGGACCAGATCGGGATCGTCGGCGAGCGCACTCTCGTACAGCTTCTGCGCCTTGTCCCAGTTCACGGTCGACGCCAGCTTGGCGCCGCGCAGCGCGAGCTCGGCGCGCGGCTTCGGCGCGGTCTCGAGCGCGATCGCCGACTCGAGCGCGGCGAGCGCGTCCTCGTCCATGTTGCCGACGCGCTGCGCGAGCCGCGCGATCGCCTCGAGCACGTCGCGGTTGCCGCCGTCCAGCCGGTTCGAATCCTGGTACGCGTCGAGCGCGGCGCTGTCGTCGTGGAGCTCGCGCTCGTAGACGACCGCCATCTCGCGGTACAGCTCGGCGCGCTCGGCATCGCTGTCGACGTGCACCGCGCGCCGCCCGAGCAGGTCGACGAGCTGCGACCACTCGCGCGAGCTGCGGTAGAACACCTCGAGCGCTTCGCTCGCCGCCGTGCTCTTCGGATCGATCAGCAGCACGCGCTCGTAGCAATCGGCCGCGTAGTAGCCGCGGTCGAGCTCGCGCCAGGCGGCCGCGATCTCCGACAGCCGGCGCGCGCTCGCGTCGTCCTGGATGTCGACGAGCGCGGTCATCGTCTCGAGCGGCAGCTCGGCGAAGCGCTGGGTGACGCGTGCGAGCCGCAGCAGCGGATCGAGATCGCCGGCCGCCGGCGCCTCGTCGAACGCCGCGAGCAGCGTGACGAACGCGCGCTCGGCATCGCCGCGCTCCTCGAGCGTGCTCGCGAGCTCGCGCAGGATCTGGGCGCGTTCGACCGACTCCTTCGCGGCCTCGACGCGCGCGAGGTGGAGGTCGACCACGCGGTAGCCCTCGGTATCGAGCGACTGCGCCGCCGCACGGGCTACCGCGCGCTCGACCGCGCCCTGCAAGCGCTCGCGGTCGAGCTCCGGAAACTCGCCCGCGAGGTACTTCGTCAGCAGCTCCACGGAAGGGAGCGGCGCGTGACCCCGCATCGCGATCACTCTATCGCGATTTTCGCCGTGCAAGCACGACGGCGGTCGCGATCGCGACGAGCGCACCGCAGGCCGCGACCGCCAACAGGTGCGCGGCGGTCGCGACCCCGACGAGGTCGTAGCCGACCTCGTCGTTGGCCTCCCACACGGCTTCGCCGCAGCCGATCCGCGCTCCGACCGCGAGCGCGGCGACGACCACGGCGAGCGCGCACGCGACGCCGGCGCGCCAAACGCGATAGGTCTCGCGCATCAGCTCGCCGAGGACGAGCATGGCCATCGCGAGCGCCAGCCCGACAAGCGCCCACACCGCGACGGCGAGGCCGATGCCGGCGTGGCGGATGTCGTCGTCGTCGAGCGAGTCGAGCGTCGACATCGCATCCTGCGCGTCGTCGAGGTGCGCCTTGTTCGAGCCCATGCGCGGCACCAGCATCGACGTGACCGCCTCGCCGAGCCGCCGGCCCGAGCTGCGCCGATACCGGCCGAACAGCGCGCGCGCGAGCTGGCGATCGGTCGTCGCCTTGTACAACGACAGCGACGCGCGCTGCACGCCGTGGCCGTGCACCTCGAGCTCGATCGCCGGCAGGAACACCGAGATCGCGGTAACGGCCGCGCACACCACGAAGAGCCAGCTCGCGATCCGCACCCGTTCTGGGGTTAAGTTAGCATCGATGGCGATGGAGGAGCAGCCGCCACCCGAACAGCCGCCGCAGCAGCCGCCGCAGCAGCCGCCGCCGCCCGAGCTGCCGATGGCGGTCATCGTGCCGCAGACCGCGGCGCCGGCCGAGACCTGGACGCGCAGCTTCTTCCTGGTCTCGCTCCGCCGCGCGTATCGCCTCGACATCAAGGTCGACGAGGTGCTGCCGCAGGAGCGCTCTCACCTCGCGCGCCAGGCGAGCCACATCCGCAACCCCGAGCACCAGGCGTTCCTGGCGTGGCGACGCTCGGTGCTGCTGCTCGTCGCGGTGATGTTCGTGCCGCTCACCGTGTTCCGGTTCTTCGAGATCTGGGACGGCCCCGACGTACCTCACCTCGGGCGCGCGTTCCTGATGCTGCCGGCGATCGCCGAGGGGCTGTTCGCGATCGTCGCGTTCGATCAGCTCCGCCACTGGGCGCAATGGAAGCGGCAGCGCCGCGCGCTGTTCATCGCGTGGGCGTTGTACTTCGTCGCGCCGTTCATCGTGTACGGCTATCCGTTCCGCAACGCGTACGGCGAATCGTACTGGGCCGCGCAGACCGCGCTCAACGAGATCTCGGGCGGCGCGCTTCACATCGCGCGTCACGACTATCAGACGCTCGTCGGCCTCGCGTTCGGCATGCAGGCGCTGCTCGTGCTCGGCCCGAAGGTGATCTCGCTGATGCCCGGCCTGATCCGGGCGTCGATCGTGACGAAGCTGCAGTTCCCGGGCACGGCGGCGCCGGGCTGGCTGATGCTGCTCGCGGCGCCGATCTACGCGCTGTTCGCGTACATCATCTTCATGCTCCCGTACCAGGTCACCGGCAGCTGGCAGTTTCTCGTCGGCAACCTCGGCATCGTGGTCGCGCAGATCTTCATCGGCGTGTCCGGCCGGCGGCTCACCGTGCCACTCACGAACGACGAGTCCTATCACCGCGTGCACAAGACGTATCTCGCGTACATCGGCATCCTGCTGGTCTCGCTCGTGTTCGTCGTGTACGGCCTGCACGAGTTCATCAAAGATCTGCACATGGGCACGGTCCGCGTGGTCACGGCGCTGCTGAGCCTCGTCGCGAACGTCTTGCTCGACACGCTGATCGGCACCGACGCGATCGTCGCGGCGATGGCGTACTTCCGCCGGCGCAGCGCGCCCGATCCGGCGCACGCGAAGCTGATGGCCGAGGCCGAGGCGCGCCTCGACGTGTTCACCGCGTGAGGTAGGGTAGGGCGTGGGCAGCCTCAAGGACGTGATCGCGCGCAACGCCGCCGCGCGCAAGCGCGACGTGCGCAAGGTCGCCTACGTGCTCGGCGGATTCCTGCTCATCGTGCTCGTGATCGTCCTCTACGAATGCACCGAGGTGTTCGAGCCGAACCTGCCGCCAGCGCCGAAGCCCGGGCCGACCCAGCGGATCGACGGCGTGCAGCTCGGCGCGCCGGCCACCAAGCACACGCGACCATGATCGAATGATCGTGCCCGTCGTGAACGCGGAGGTCACGACCAGCACGTGGCCCTGGTTCCGCAGCTCCGCGATCATCGCCGCACGGTCAGCGTCGCTCGACGCGACCTCCCACGAGTGGGGAAGCTCCGCTCAGTGGGCGACGTACCCGCCGGCCGTGCCGAACATGAGCCGGCCATCGAGCACGGTGGTGTCGCGCAGCGTGACCGCGAGGGCCTCGACGAGCGTGTCGACCGGCGTGACGACGAGCTTCTCGCGCACTTCACGCGGCAGGTCGTCGAGATCGGGGAAGTTGTCGCGCGGGATCACGATGTGTGTGATTCCTGCACGCACGGCCCCGAGCACCTTCTCCTTGAGCCCGCCGATCGGCAGCACGCGGCCCGACAGCGTGATCTCGCCGGTCATCGCGACGTCGTGGCACGCCGGGCGCTTCGACAGCGCCGACACCATCGCCGTCGCCATCGCGATGCCCGCCGACGGCCCGTCCTTCGGGATCGCGCCGGCCGGCACGTGGACGTGGACGTCGCGCTCGAAGTCGCGATCCTCGATCCCGAACCAGTCGGCGTGGGCTCGCGCGAACGTCCAGGCGGCGCGCGCCGACTCCTTCATCACGTCGCCGAGCTGCCCGGTCAGGATCAATTCGCCGCGGCCGCGCATCAGCTGGGCCTCGACGAACATGATGTCGCCACCCGCCGGCGTGTAATACATGCCGGTCGCGATGCCGACCTGATCCTCGCGCGCCGCCTTCTCGGGATGAACGCGCGGCCGGCCGAGCAGCGCGCGCACGTCGGCGCGGTCGACCAGGACGTGCTCGACCTCCTTCGCCGCGATCCGGCGCGCGATCTTGCGCGCGAGCCGGCCGAGCTCGCGCTCGAGCTGGCGGACGCCCGCCTCGCGCGTGTAGCCGGTGATGACCTCGCTCACGGCGTCGTCGGTGAGCTCGATCTGCTCGGCGGTCACGCTGTTGTCCTCGAGCTGACGGCGCACGAGGTACTGCTTCGCGATCGCGAGCTTCTCGGCCTCGGTGTAGCCGGCGAACTCGACGACCTCCATGCGGTCGAGCAGCGGACCGGGGATGTTCTGGATGAAGTTCGCGGTCGCGATGAAGAACACCTCGGACAGATCGAACGGCACGCCGAGATAGTGATCGGTGAACGAGTCGTTCTGCGCCGGGTCGAGCACCTCGAGCAGCGCCGCGGCCGGATCGCCGTGATACGACGCGCCGAGCTTGTCGACCTCGTCGAGCAAGAACACCGGGTTCTTCGCGCCTGCCTGCTTCATGCCTTGCAGGATGCGGCCGGGCAGGGCGCCGATGTACGTGCGGCGGTGGCCGCGGATGTCGGCCTCGTCGCGCGCGCCGCCGAGCGAGATGCGGACGTACTTGCGCCCCATCGCGCGTGCGATCGACTTCGCGATCGACGTCTTGCCGACGCCAGGCGGCCCCGTGAACAGCAGGATCTTGCCCTTGCCGTGCTTGGTCTCGGCCTTCGGCGCGAGCTGCATGACCGCGAGGAACTCGAGCACGCGGTCCTTGACGTCGGCCAGGCCGAAGTGGTCCTCGTCGAGGATGCGCGCGGCCTCGGTGACGTCGAGCTTGCCCTCGCTGCGCGTGCCCCACGGCAGCTCCGCGATCGTCTCGAGGTAGGTGCGGATGACTTGCGACTCCATCGACTCGCGGCCGACGCGCACGAGCCGCGACCATTCGCGATCGACCTCGCGCCGCGCCTCTTCAGGCAGCGGCAGCGCGTCGAGCTTCGTCTTGAGCTCCTTCAGGCCTTCGTCCTGCCCGCCTTCGCCCTCACCGAGCTCCTCCTGGATCGCCTTGAGCTGCTGGCGCAGGTAGACCTCGCGCTGGCGGTCGCCGAGCTCCTCTTTCACCTTCGACTGGATCTCTTCCTGTGCCGACAGCATGTCGAGCTGGCGCTGCACGTGAACGAGCACGCGGCGCAGCCGATCCTCGATCGCCATCGTCTCGAGCAGCTCCTGCTTCTGCTCGCCGGTGATGTCGAGGTAGCCCGCGACGAGATCGGCGAGCGGGCCGGGCTCGGTGATCTGCGCGAGCATCTGCTCGATCGCCTCCTCCGGCACGCCGCGCTTCTTCGCGAGCTCGGCGGCGCGCTCGCGCACCTCGCGGTGCAGTGCGACGAACGTGCGGTCGAGCGGGTCGGTCGGCGACAGCTCCTTGGCGTCGCCGACCGTGGCCTCGAGGTAGCCGTCTTTCGGCGTCACGCGCAGCAAGATCCCGCGCGACACGCCTTGCAGGAACACGCGCACGCCATTTCCGCCGCGCTGGACCGAGCCGAGCGTGGCGATCGTGCCGATCGTGTACAGCGAATCCGCGGCGACGTCGTCGCCGGGCGCCTCGGTTCGTTGCGCGATCGCGAGCACGCGATGCGCGGGGTCCTTCAACGCGACTTCGATCGCGCGCAGCGTCTGCGGACGACCTGCCGAGATGGGCAGGCCCACTCCTGGCAAGATCACCGAGCTCCGCAGCGCGACGATGGGTAGGGTTTCGGTCATGAGTAGATCCGTGGGGATGGATCCACTTCGCTGCAAGGTCTGCTCCCGAGGTCTTTCGGGCAGGTCCGACCGCGGTTAGTTCTTATCCGCGGTCAGCTGGATCTCGAGCTGGATCTTCACCTGCTCGCCGACCAGCACGCCGCCGGCTTCGAGCGCCGCGTTCCAGTTGAGCCCCCAGTCCTTGCGGTTGAGCTTGGCGGTGGCCGTCGCGCCGATGCGCGTGTTGCCCCACGGGTCCTTCGTGGCATCGCTCGGCGTCTCGACCGCCAGCACGATCTGCCGGGTGACGCCGTGCATCGTGAGGTCGCCGGTCACGTCGAGGCCGTCGCGGGTCTTGGAGACCTTCGACGATCGAAAGGTCAGCGTCGGAAACTTTTCGACGTCGAAGAAGTCGGGGCTGCGCAGGTGCGCGTCGCGCTTCGCTTCTTGGGTGTCGATCGAGGTCGCGTCGATCGTCGCGTCGATCTGGGTCGCCTCCGGGCGCTCGGGATCGTACTCGACCGTGCCGGCCAGCTTGCCGAACCGCCCGCGCACGTTCGTGATCATCAGGTGGCGGACCGTGAACTCGGCCGTCGAGTGAGAGGGATCGATGTTCCAGCGCATGGCTTGTTGCTCCTTGTGGACCTCAAACTGCGCCGACCCGGCGCTGTCGACAAGGAAGCAACAGAGCAACGACTAATTGCCATTTCGGCAACAATACTACTCGCCGTACCTCGTCATCGAGCGCTCCATGCGCTCCATCGCCTGGTCGATCGTGAACGTCGCGGCGCGCTGCAAGCGCGAGGCCTCGCGAGCGCTCGCGCACGCGCACGCGAGCGCGTCTGCCTCGCGGGCGATCACGTATCCTCGCGCGATGGATTACAACGACCTGGCCCTGTTCACGCGCGTCGTCGAGCGCGGCAGCTTCACGGGAGCCGCGCGCGCGACCGGGCTGCCGAAATCGTCGGTGACGCGCGGCATCGCGCGACTCGAGCGCGAGCTGGGCGTGCGGTTGATCCAGCGCACGACGCGCCAGCGCGGTATCACCGAGGCCGGCCGCGACCTGTACGAACGCGTGCGCGGCGCGGTCGGTGCACTCGAGGAGGCGTCGTCGGCGGTGCGCGAGCACGGCCGCGAGCCCCGCGGCGTGGTGCGGGTGACCGCGCCGAACGACGCGGCGCTGATGGGGCTGCCCGAGGTGGTCGCGCGGCTGGTCGCGAAGTATCCGTCGATCCACGTCGAGCTCGTGCTGACGTCGCGCGTGATCGATCTCGTCGCCGAGGGCGTCGACCTCGCGATCCGCGCCGGCAAGCTCGCCGATTCGTCGCTGGTCGCGCGCAAGGTCGGCACGACCCACGCCGGCTTGTTCGCGTCCAAGGAGTATCTCGCGAAGCGCGGGCGGCCGCGCCGGCTCGGCGAGCTTGCCGCGCACGATGCGGTGATGTTTCGCGGGCGCGGGGGCCGCACGACGTGGACGCTGGAAGGCGGCGCGCGCACCGAGACGGTCGACGTGACCGGTCCGATCTCGAGCGACGACTTCTCGTTCTCGCTGCGCGCGATCGCGGCCGGTCTCGGCATCGGCCCGCTGCCGCTGTTCGTCGGCTGCCCGCAGGCCGCGCTCGAGCGCGTGATGCCGCGCTATCGCTTCCCGGGCGGACCGATGCACGTCGTCATGCCGTCGGCTTCGTTCGTGCCGGCGCGCGTCGCGATCGTGCGCGACGTGCTCGTCGAGCACTTGGCCGAGCTGCTACGATAGAACAGATGCGTCTGTGGATCGCGGTCGGACTGATCGCCTGTCACACGAACCCGGAGTCGGTCGGTGCGCACGTCGAGGGCTCGGCGAACGCGGATATCGGCAGCTCGGACCCGATCGGGATCGAGACGCCGCAAGGCAGCGGCGACGATCTGCCGAAGCTCGTCGAGCACGGCGGTCTGTCGTTCGAGATCATCGACACCGCGACCGGCAAGCGCATCCCCGGCAAGCTCACGCTGCTCGGCGTCGGCAAGACTCACTCGCCGCGACTGTCGAAGGGCGACGTCGGGGTCGAGGACGACACGTCGATGTCGGCGTTCAATCGCGTGTTCTCGCTCGGTGGCGTCGGCGTGGTCGCAGTGCCGACCGGCACGTACGACGTGACCGCGAGCCGCGGCCCCGAGTGGACGATCGACACCCAGCGCATCACGGTCACGACCAAAGGCGCCGAGCTTCACGCGCACATCACGCACGTCGTCGACACGCCGCACTGGCTGTCGGCCGACTTTCACGTCCACGCGGCCAGCTCGCCCGACTCGCGCGTGCCGATGCGCGATCGCGTCTACGAGTTCGTCGCCGACGGCGTCGACATGATCGTGTCGACCGATCACAACGTCGTCTCGAACTACGCGCCCGTGATCGAGGAGCTCCACGCCGAAAAGTACCTCGCGACCACGCAGGGCGACGAGATCACGACCGGCGACTGGGGCCACTACGGCGCGTTCCCGCTGCCGCACGCGATGGAGCTCGAGGGCCACGGCGCGATTCCGGTCGCGCACAAGAAGCCGGTCGACATGTTCCGCGACATCCGCGAGCGCGCGCCCGATGCTCTGATCGACATCCACCATCCGCGGCTCGAGACCGCGACCGGCTACTTCACCCTCGGCAAGTTCGATCCCGAGAAGGATCGTGCGACGCGCAAGGGCTTCTCGTACGACTTCGACGCGGTCGAGGTGTTGAACGGCTACCAGGATACGAACCGCAGGACGATCGATCGCGTGATGACCGACTGGTTCGCGCTGCTCGATCGCGGCCACCTCGTCACCGCGACCGGCAACAGCGACACGCACCACCTCACGTACAACCTCGGCGGTTATCCGCGCAACTACGTGCTGCTCGACAACGACGATCCGGCGACCGTGACCGGCGCCGACGTCGCGCGCGCGGTCAAGGCGCACCACGCGTTCTTCACGACCGGTCCGATCGTCGGCTTCACCGTCGGCACGACCGGCATCGGCGATCTCGCACCGGCGCCGAACGGCAAGGCGACCGCCGACATCACCGTGCGCGCGGCGCCGTGGGTCTCGGTCTCGCGCGTGATCCTCTACCAGGGCGGCAAGGAGGTGAAGCGGTGGAACGTGCCGGCGCCGGCGCCAGGTGCGGTCGTGCCGGTCGATCGCTTTCACGAGACGTACGCGATCGACGCGCCGAACGACACGTACGTGCTGGTGCGGGTCGAAGGCGATCACTCGCTCGCGCCGGTCGTCGGCGGCGGCACCGGCGTCAACGTCACGCCGTTCGCGATGACGAACCCGATCTTCCTGGACACCAACGGCAACGGCAAGTACGACCCCGTGCTGCCGCACGGCGATCACGCCGATCATGCCGACGAGGACTGACCGCTCGGCGCGAATTAAACGTCTCGAAGTCGCCGGCTAACGCTGCGAGTACACGAACGTGACCGCGGTGCACACCGCGGCGGGGGAGCCGTCGATCAGCAGCGGTCGGTAACGCCAGGTCTCGCGGATCGTCGAGGCGATCCGCGAGTCGTACGCGGCGAAACCGGTCGACTTCAGCTGCGCCACGCTCGAGACGGTCCCGGAGGTATCGATGCACACCTTGAACGTGCCGACCAGGCGGTCCTTGCCCGAGCGCTGGATCTCGGTCTTCGTGACATCGTCGGGAACGATCTGCGGGTCGCCGGAGGTGCGCGAGGTTTCGAGCACCGAAGGCGGGACGATCGGCGGTTTCGCCGGGATCTTGTCGACGATCACGCGCGGCGGCGTCTCGATCTTCCCGCCGATCGCGCCGTCGATGGGGCCGTCGGGATTGGTGCCGCCCGGCGTGCCGCCGTCCTTGCCGTCCTTCGCGCCTTCCACTTCGGCGACCTGCGGATGCTCGATCGGCTTCTCGATCCGCACCGGCTGGACGATGTCCTTGACCGTCGGCCGCTTCGGAACGATCACGGCCGCGGCGACCGGCTTCGCGCCGCCCGGCGGCGGCGGTGGCGCCGGCGGCGGCTCGGGCGCGATCCGCAGATCGATCGACATCTTCGGCCGCTCGAGCTGCTCGGTCGCCCAGATCGACTTCGCCCACATCGCGAACAACAACAGGCCGGTGAAGCCGACGCAGCCGGCGAACAGCGGATAGGCCCAGGCCGGGCGCGGCCGGGCGTGCGCCAGGTGCTCGAAACGTGCGATCGCGTGGGCCATTCAAGTCCCAACGCACGACCTCCAAAGACGATCTATCGAAGCGGTGTCGTAGCGTGATGACCATCCTCGCGAGCCGCTGGTTCCCTTGGGCGAGCATCGTGGCGCTGACAGCCATCGTCGTCGTCCTGGCCTGGCCGCGCGCCCGCCCCGGCACGCCTGTCGCCTTGCCCGCGTTGCCTCCAGTCAGGCCGCCACCCGCGATGCCGACCCGCGCGGTTCCGTGCGTGCCGGGCAACGCGCCGATCCTGCGGGTGCTCGACGGCGATCCCGTCGTCTGCAGCGATGGCACGTGCCTGCGCTTCGGCGCCGACGCCACGACGCTCGTGGCGACGCCGCCCGAGGTGCTCGGTCCACCGCTGCGCGCGATCGTGCGCGAGGTCGATGGCCGCTGGTCGGCGTGTCGCGACACGACCTGCAGGCCACTCGGCCCGCACCTCGCGGCCGCGCTCGCTCGCGATCCCGACGCCGATCGCGCCGCGACGTTCGACCTCGCGACGGTCGTGGCCGGTCGTGTGGCCTGGAGCGTGGCAGCCGATCGCGTCGTCCCGGTGCGAGGACGCGAGAAAGCGATCACCGTGGTCGGCAACCTCCTGCTCGTGCGCCGGTTCGAGAGCTGTACCGACCGGTCGTGCCTCCAGTCCCAGCTCGTCGACGGCACCGGGCGCGAGCTCGGCGAGGTCGAAGCGGGCGGCGATGTGATCGCACTCGACGACCATCGCATCGTGGCGATCTCCGAGTTCTCGGCGCTTCAGGTCCGCGACCTCGCGCGCGGCACGCTGCTCGTCGCGTTCGACCCGGACGCCCGCGTGGCCGACTTCATCGCAGCCGCACGCATCGACGCCGACCACGTCGCGCTGCTCCGCGACGCGTACGACGGCGTGCGCGTGTCCGTGATCGAGGTCCTCGATCGCCAGCTCGTCATCGACGCCGAGCGGTTCGTGCCGGGCTGCTAGGCCCGCATCGCCTCGACCGGTGACACCTGCGATGCGCGGATCGCAGGGATCAAGCCGCCGATCAGGCCCATCACGCCCGAGAACACGAGCGCCTTCACGAACACGCTCGGCGCGGCGTGGAACTGGATCACGATCTCGGAGAACGTCTGGAAGTTCATCACCGGAACCTTGACGAACGTCAGCGCGAGCACGCAGATGCTGCCGAGGATGCCGCCGATGATCGCGAGCACGAGCGCCTCGAGCACGAACGAGGTCAGGATCGAGAACCGCGAGAAGCCGAGCGCGCGCAACGTGCCGATCTCGCGCGAGCGGTTCGCGACCGCGCCGTTCATCGTGATCGCAGCGCCGAGCATCGCGGCGAGCGAGAACATGATCGCGAACGCGATGCCCATGCCCGACAGGAAGCTCGCGGTCGATTCGCCTTGCTTGCGCAGGTAGTCGGCCTCGCGCGCGACCTTCATCGCCATCGTCTTGTCGGTCTCGATCTCGCTGCGATACGAGTCGAAGTCCGACGGGCTGTTGAAGTGCACGCGCACCGACGACACGCCGGCTTCGCGGCCGAGCGCGTGCCGGATGTAGTCGACGTCGCCCCACACCTCGGATTCGTACGACGCGCCGTCGGCCTCGAACACGCCGACGACCGTCAGCGGGCGGTTGTGGCGTAGATCGAACGTGCCGCCGATGGACAGGCCCTTGAATCGCCCGGCGATCGCCTTGCCGACGATCACCTCGCTGCCGCCGGGATTCGGCAACCGTCCTTCGACGATCTTGAGCTCGGGCCGGAACTTGAAGCCGTCGGCCGGTGTGCCGCGCACGAGCACGTTCGAGACCGCGCCCGAGCCGTCGGCGCGCTCGCCGGCGATCACCACGACGACCTCGCCGATCACGCTGGCCACGCCGGTATGGCCCTTGAGCCGATCGAGCTCGGCGTTCGCGACCGCGCTCGACAGCTCGTTGTCCGAGCCCTTGCGGATCACGACCGCGACGTCGGGCCTGCCGGTCGCGCCGAGCGCGTGCTCGAACGCTTCGCGGATCATCAGCGCGCCCGCGAACACGAACACGACGAGGCCGATGCCGACCGCGGTCACGGTGGTCGTCACCTTGCGCACGAACAGACTGCGGACGTTGTATTGAACGGGCACCATCAGTCGAGCCTCCGCAGCGCGTCGGTCACCTTGAGCCGAGACGCGAGGATCGCCGGCACGATCCCGGCGACGATTCCAACGATCACCGCGGAGACGAAGGCGGTCACGACCACGCGCATCGGCACCGCGAAGTACGGGAACATGCTCGACATGTTCTCCTCGATGAACGGGCCGACCATGCCGTTGATGAGGCCGATCGTGACGAGCATGCCGATCGCGCCGCCGACCAGCGCGACCAGCACGGACTCGCCGAGGATGAAGCCGAGGATGTGACCGGGCGGGAAGCCGATCGCGCGCAGCACGCCGTACTCGTGCGTGCGTTCGCGCGCGCTCATCGCGATCGTGTTCGCGAGGATCAAGACCATCACGAGCAGGATGCCCAGTGACACCAGGTCGAATGCCTTGAGCACGGCGGAAAACCCGCCGAGGAACCCGAGCTGGAACGCGCGCTCGCTCATCGTCAGCGTCTGGTCGTCTTTCTCGGAGAACTTCGCGTCGATCGCCTTCGAGATCTCGGGGCCGCGGCCCGGATCGTCGATGCGGGCGGCCATCCAGCCGACCTGATCCTTGCTGAACGTCGCGCGCGGATCGTCGGTGAGATAGTCCCATCGGAACACGAGGGTGTTGCGGTCGGCCGTGCGGCGCAGCGGCTGATAGATCGCGATGACCTTGAAGTCCCAGTCGCCGGGATAGATGTCGCTGTTGACGACCATGCGATCGCCGACCTTCACGCCGAACGCCTTCGCGAGCTGGTCGCCGATGATCGCGCCGTTCTTGTTCTCCGGCTTCTTCCACTCGGCGAGCGCGGCCGGATCGACCTGCATCTCGTCCATCACGTCGAACCACGTGTTCTGATCGACCGCGAACCCGGCGAAGAACGGGACGCGCTCCTTCGGATCCTTGGCACCGAACCAGTTCGCCCACGTCACCGCCTTGACGCCGCTGCCTTGCATCGCGCGCACGTCGTCGACGTAGTGCCGCGGCAGCTGCATCGTGATCGAGACCTTGTGGCGGATCGCGAGCCGATCCTGCGCGGCCGCGTCGGCGCCCGCATTCCACTCGACGATCACCGTGCGGATGATGCAGAAGATCAGCACGGCCAGCGCGACCGCGCACATCGTGAGGATCGTGCGGCCGCGCCGGCGGAACAGGTTCCGCCGCGCGTACGTCGCCAAGTTCATTGCAGCGCTCCCTTGTCGAGCTTGCGATGCACGCTCGCGCGCTCGGCCGCCGCCGGATCGTGCGTGACCATGAAGATGGTCTTGCCGAGCTCCTTGTTGAGCTTCTCCATCAGCGTGAGCACGTCGTCGGCGCTCTTGCGATCGAGATCGCCGGTGGGCTCGTCGGCGACGATGATCTTCGGATCGTTGACGATCGCGCGCGCGATCGCGACGCGCTGCTCCTGGCCGCCCGAGAGCTGGCGCGGGTAGTGGTCCATGCGGTCTTCGAGCCCGACGATGCGGAGCGCCGTCGCGACGCGCTTCTTGCGCTCGCTGCCCGACAGCGACGTCAGGAGCAGCGGCAGCTCGACGTTCTGCGCCGCGGTCAGGACCGGGATCAAGTTGAACGACTGGAACACGAAGCCGATCGTCTGCGACCGCCACTTCGCGAGCTCGCCGTCCGACATCTTCGACAGCTCGGCGCCGGCGATCTTGACGCTGCCCGCCGTCGGGCGGTCGAGCCCGGCGATGATGTTGAGCAGCGTCGACTTGCCGGAGCCCGACGGGCCCATCAACGCCTCGAACGAGCCGGTCGGGACGTCGAGATCGAGCTTCTCGAGCACGTGGATCGGCTCCTTGCCGCGGTAGAAGGTCTTGTCGATGCCCTTGAGCGTGACGATGTCTTCAGCCATCACTTCTTCTCCTTGACCTTCTGGCCGTCGCCGAGCGTCGTCGGCGGCGACAGCACGACCTTCGTGTGCTCGGGCAGGTCGGACAGCACGTCGCGATAGTCACCGTCGGCCGGCCCGACCTTCACCGACTTCATGCGGACGTCGCCCTCGTCGTAGATGAACACGACGTCGCTGCCGCCGCGCTGCACGACCGCGGAGGCCGGCACGACGAGCTTGGCCGGGGCCTTGAACGAGGCGCTATCGAGCTTCTTCGACAGGAAGCTCACGCGCGCGGCCATGTCGGGCATCGCGCGCTCGGGGCGCTCGTCGAACTTCACGCGCACCGGCACGGTCGCCTTCGAGCGGTTCACGCGCTGCACGATCTCCTTGACCGAGCCCGGGAAGCGCTTCGTCGAGTACGCGTCGAGCACGATCTCGCACGGACCGTCGTTCTCGATCTGATCGAGCTTGCTCTCCGGCACGTCGACCTCGACGACGAGCGAGCTCATGTCGACGACCTCGACCACGCCCGGCGTGCCGAAGCCGGGCGACACGCCTTCGCCGACCTGCACGAGCTTGGACACGACCGTGCCGTCGATCGGCGAGTAGATCGTGTAGCTGCCGAGCTGGGTCTCGAGCGACGCGGTGTCGGCGGCGGCGGCTTCGGCGTCGGCCTGCGCGGCCTTGACCGCCGCGCTCAGCGAGTCGAAGCGCGTCTGCAGATCGGCGAGCGTGGCCTTCGCGGAGACGCCGCTCTCGACCATCGGCTTCTCGCGATCGATCTGGACCTGGATCTCGGCGAGCTGCGCCTTCGCGATCGCGACCTTGCTGCGCGCGGCGGCGCCGCGTGCGCGCGACGCGGCGAGCGAGCCGCGAAAGTCGACGTCGTCGACGCGCGCGACCTTGTCGCCCGCCTTGAGCTCGCTGCCGATGTCGACGTAGAGCTCGGCGATCCGACCCGCGACCTTCGACGCGACCTTCGCCGACGACAGCGCGATCACGTAACCGGTCGCGGTCACGCGCACGTCGCCTTGCGCCGGCGACACCATCGTGACCTCGCCGATGTCGACCTCGGGCGTCGTGAGCGCGGCGTGCACGCGCGGGTAGACCACGAACCAGCCGACCAAGCCGAGTGCGCCGAGCACGACCACGGTCCACAGGATGCGCGAGCGCGCGCCCGTCGACGGCGGCGCGCTGCGATCGATCTTCAGCGACGCCAGGTCGCGCGAGAGCTGGTCGTTCTCCACGAGTCCCGCCGAGGTTGGCCGAAGTGACGCGGCGTGTAAAGACGCGTCGAGCGCTACCTCGAGGACGCTCGACGAAGCTCGCTGGGCTAGCTCGGGAAGCAGAGATCGCTGCCGACGCCGGTGCCCGGTACGCACACCGCGATGAAGCAGCACGTGCCGGCATCCGGGCAGTCCATGTTGACGCTGCAGACCTGGCCGCCGCTGCCGGGCGGCGCATCGGGCGGCGGGGCTGGCGGCGCATCGATCGGCCGCGATGCATCGCCGTGCACGGACGGCGCGTCGTCGTAGATCTTGGGGGACGCGTCGAAGTGCTCGTTCGACGGCGCGTCCTGGCCGGTGTTGTTCGAGGTGCCCGCCGTCGCGCAGGCTGCGGCCACTGCCACCACGACGATCGCCAGCGCCCTCATCATCGGCGCGAATCGTAACGACGCGCCCGGCGGGATCAACGAAAAACTCGCTTACATTCGCGGTCGGACCGGCGCGCGGCGTGCGATGGCCGCGCGCGTCATCGCGGCTGCCGCTACCCCGCCGCGCTCACGATCGCGATCTCACCCGCATCGAGCGCGAACGCGTCGCTCGTCGTCGCGAGGTCCTCGCGCATGTGGACCGGGTCTCGCGTCCCGGTGAGCGGGAGCATCCCGAGCTGCTGCGCGAACCGGAACACGATCTGCGCCGGGGTCGCGCCGTGATGCGCCGCGATCGCGCGCACGCCGGGATGCGCGAGGACCTGACGGTTCGCCGTGAGCAGCGAGAAGCCTTGGTACACCAGGCCGTTCCCGGCGCACACCGCGCGGACGTCGCGATCCCAGCCGCGCGCTGCATAGCAGCGGTTCTGCACGAACGCGGGCGCGATCTGCGCGAGCGCGACGAGGTCGCCGACCTGGCGCGCGGTCGCGTTGCTGATCCCGATCAACCGCACCTGGTTCGCGCGCGCGAGCTGCTCCATGGCCCGCCACGCTTCGCGATCGTCGGGCCCGAGGCCGTCGGCGCGCGACGGCCCGTGCAGCACCAGCGAATCGATCGTGTCGAGGCCGAGATGCTCGAGCGAGCTCGCGAACGATTGCGCCACTTGCTCCGCGATCGGCGCGCGCTCGTCGTAGGGCAGCCGATCATCCTGGCCGTCGCGAAACGTGAACTTGGTCTGCACGAACAGCTCGGCGCGCGGCACGCCGGACGCGGCGATCGCGCGCCCGACCCCCGCCTCGAAGTAGTGCTTGCGCTGGTTCGCGGTGTCGATGCCGCGAAACCCGGCCGCGAGCGCGGCGGTCACGCACGCCTCGGTCGCGTCTTCTTTCCACGCGGTGCCGTACAACAGCGCCGGAACCGTGACCCCGCGCGCGAGCATCAGCGGTTCAGCTCCAGCTGAAAGTGCGTCGTCGCGGCGAGCGCGGGGGCGAGCCCGGCGATCGCGCGCGCGGTGAAATCGGTCGCGACGATCGCGCCGTCGTCGTGCGCGACGACCCAGCGGCCGTCGCCGATCGACAGCGCGGCGGTCGCGCCGTGATCGAGCTCGGTCGTGGCGCGGGCGTCATCGCCGGCGCCGACGCGCTCGACCGCGCCGGTGCGCGTGACCGCGTGGATCGTGCCGTCGCTCGCGACCGCGAGCGCGACGGCCGCGGCCGGCAGCTGCAGCTGCGCGCCGCCGGTCGCGCCCGGCGCGAGCGACGCGCGCGCGACGTTCGCGTCGCGCCCGGCCGTCGCGATCCACGTGCCGGTCGGATCGATCGCGAGCACTTGCACCGCGCCGCGGTGATGCGCGAGCTCGCGCGCGGCGCCGGGATGCCCGCCTTCGATCGACCACGCCGTCACCTCGCCGTCGTTGCTCGCGGCGATCGCGACCTCGCCGCGCAGCGCCGCGAAGTGCACGTCGGCCTTCAAGCCGTCGATCGCGAGCCACGAGCCGAACGCGCGCGTCGTGACGTCGCGCTTCCACAGCCGCAGCGAGCGATCCTGCCCGCCCGAGACCAGCCGTTCGCCGCTGGCGTCGAACCCGAGCGCCTCGGTGCCGTTCGTGTTGCCGGGCAGCGTCTCGAGCGGCGCGCCCACCGCCGAGAACATCGCGATCGGCCCGAGCGACGTGCCGACCGCGACCCGATCGCCGCTCGCCGCGAGCGCGCTGACCACGCCCTTGACCTTGCGATGCACCGGCTGCGCGAGCCACCACGCGACGTCGCCGTCGGCCGTGCCGGTGACCACCGTGCCCGCCGCGAGCGCGAGCTTCGTGACGCGGCCGTCGGCGTGGCCGGCGTGCGTGCGCCGGCCGTCGGCGAGGTTCCACGTCCACACGTCGCCGTTCGCGTCGACCGCGGCCAGCAGCTTGTCGTCGTTCGCGAGCAAGAGCGGCGCGGCGTCGGCCTGGAACAGCGCCGGCGGACCGGCGGGTAGATCCCAGCGCCGCACGACGCCGTCGCTGTCGGACGACCACAGCGCGCCGCCGACGAACGCGACGTGGCGGATGCGCCCGCGATGGCCGCGCAGCGCGAGGTCGCGGCCGGTCGCGGTCTCGTGGAGGACGAGCGAGCCGTCCTCGCCGCCGTGCGCGATCCACTTGCCGTCTTCCGACACCGCGAGGCTCCGCACCTGCGTGTGATGCGCGCCGATCGTCTCGATCTGCGTGCCGGTGATGCGCGTGATCGCGCCGCTGACCGCGCCGAGCACCGCCCACGCGCCGCCCTTCGCGAACGCGGCGCGCTTGGTCTGCAGCTTGGTCGCGACCTCGCGCTCGATCGCGAGCTTGTCGCCGTCGACGTGCCACACGTGCAGCGTGCCGTCGGCATCGGCGGCCTGGACGTGCGTGCCGTCCGTCCACGCGTCGGCGACATCGGCGCCGATGTTCGCGGTGCGCGCGGTCCAATCGGGCGCGCTCCACAGCCAGACGTGGCCTTGATGATCGGCCGCGACGATCGCGCGTCCGTCGTCGGAGAACTCGACGGTGCCGACCGGCGATGTCGTCGCGACGAGCTCGCGGCCGGGCAGCTCGCCGTGCGCCCACAGCCGCACGTGGCCGTGATCGTCGGCGGTGACGAGCCAGCTCGCATCGCTCGACCACGCGATGTGCTGGACATCGCCTTCGTGGCCGGGAAGCGTCGCGCGGATCGTGCCGTCGCGCGTCGTCACGTACGCCTCGCCGGCGTCGCCGCCGATCGCGAGCAGCGCGCCATCGGGCGACGGCCGCACCGTGTGGATGCGGCCGCGCTTCGCGGCGAGCACGACGCGCGGCGCGAACCCGGGCGGCTCCCAGTCGATCGCGCGTCCGTCGTAGCCGCCGGTGACGACGCCGCCGCCCGGCAGCCCTTCGACCCAGTGCACCTCGTCGGTGTGAGCGCGCAGCACGTCGCTCGCGACGCCGCGCGCACGCGCCTCCTCGAGCACGCCCCACGCGGCGCCGGGCTCGACGCCCGGCATGCCAGACTTCGGGCCCGGCGGCGCGAGCTCCTTGAGCCACGCGAGCGCCTCGGTCGGATCGCGGTCGAGCGCGGCGCGCGCCTGGCGCAGCACGAGCTGGTTCTTCTGCAGCTGGAGCTCGCCGCTGGCGTTCTCGGCCACGGTGCGCGCGTGTTCGGCGTCGTCGCGGGCGGCGCGCGCGTCGAGCCATAGCGCGGTGACGACCGCCGCGAACGCCGTGGTGACGAGCGCGGCACCCGCGACGGCCGCCGCGACGAACGGACGCCGCCGCACGAACCGCCGCGCGCGTTCGACCGCGCCGGGGACGCGCACCGACACCGACTGGCCGTCGAGGTAGCGGCGCACGTCGTCGGCCAGCGCCGACACGCTCTGGTAGCGATCGCGCGGGTCCTTCGCGAGCGCCTTGCCGCAGATCGCCTCGAGGTCGCCGCGTAGCGACGCGTCGCGCGAGCCGAGCGGGATCGGCGGATCCTCGGTGATCACGACCGTGATCGCGGGCAGCGGCATGCCGCGCACGTCGTACGGCAGCTCGCCGCATGCCAGCTCGTACAGGATCACGCCGAGCGTGTAGACGTCGGAGCGCGCGTCGACCTCGTCGGCGCGCAGCCGCGCCTGCTCGGGGCTCATGTACACCGGCGTGCCGACGAGCTCGCCGGCACGCGTGTCGCCGGGCGTCGAGCCGTCGTCGGCGGCGAGCCGCGCGACGCCGAAGTCGAGCACGACCACGCGGCCGTCCGCGCGCACCATCACGTTGGATGGCTTCAGGTCGCGGTGGATCACGCCCTTGACGTGCGCGTGATGCACGGCCTCGCACATCGCGGCGAACAGCTCGATCCGGCGCGCGCGCGGCAGCGGCTTCGCGTGCCTGTCGAGCGTCTCGCCCGCGACGTGCTCCATCACGAGGAACGGCTGGCCGTCGGCGTCGCCGGCCTCGAGCACGCGCGCGATGCCGGGATGATCGAGGCGCGCCATGATCTGCGCCTCGGCCTTGAAGCGCGCGAGCGCGCTCTGCGAGCGCGCGTACAGGACCTTGATCGCGACGCGCCGCCTCGGCTCGTCTTGCTCGGCGAGGTAGACCTCGCCCATGCCGCCCTCGCCGATCATCTCGAGCATGCGATAGCCGGGGATGCGCGGGCCGGTCGGCACGCCGCGCGTCGGCGTGCGGCGATCGATCGCGGGCGCGAACGCCGCGGTGTCGAGGTGCGCGGCGGAGTCGGCCGCGAGCAGCTCGGCGACCTCGGCGGCGAGCTCGGCGTCTTCCTCGCGCACGCGGGCGAGCAGCGCGTCGCGCTCCGCGGACCCGAGCGACACCGCCTCGGTGAACAGCTCGGTGACGCGCTCGTGGCGGGCGCGCTTACTGACCGAGCCCTGGCCCTGGATCGTCTTCACGTGCCGCCCAGCTCGCGCGCGAGCCACGCGCGGGCGAGCCGCCACTCGGCGTGCACCGTGCGCTCCGAGATGTCGAGTGCCTCGGCGGTCTCGATCGCGGTCAGCCCGACGAGGCAGCGCATCTCGACGATGCGCGCTTGGCGCTCCGACAGCTCCTCGAGCTTGACGAGCGCGTCGTGCACGGCGAGCGCGTCGCACACGTCGTCGCCGGATTCGGCGAGCCCGGTCAGCGTGACCTGCACCGCGTCGCCGCCGCGCTTCTCGGCGCGCCGGCGGCGTGCGCGATCGGCGAGGATCTGGCGCATCGCGAGCGCGGCGATCGCGAAGAAGTGCTTGCGGTCGCGCGCGTCGATCACCCCTCCGCGACGCTTCGCGTCGCTGCGCGCTCCGGCAGAGCCGGAGCTTTCGATCGGCGAGCCGACCAGCTTCAAGTACAGCTCGTGGACGAGCCCGCGCGGCTCGATCGACATCGCCGGGTGGGCGTAGCCGCGCGCGATGTTCTCGAGCTCACCGTAGACGAGCGGGAGCAGCGCTTCGCGCGCGCCTGCCTCGCCGTCGCGCACGCGGCCGAGCAGGGCCGTGATCTCGGCGGCGGGCTCCCCCATCGCCGTCCATTTTCGATCCGGGGCATCGGGCTGTCCACCTCACCGGCCCGCCGGTGCGCGGCCGGTGCGCGCCGGCAGCTCGTTCGTGGGCTCCTCGACCTCGAAGTCGAGCGTGTCGGCGAGCTCGAGCTCGGGCTCGCGCTCGGGCGCCTTCGGGGCCGGGCGCTGGAACACGCGCGTTGGTCTGCGAGAGCGGTGCATCGTGACCTCCTGAACTGACCCACGCAGGCCGGCGCGAGATCCTGCAGCGCGGCTGCAACCGGGTGAAATCACGCGGGCATTCCGGCGAGCCGGCGCACGATGGCGTCGCTCGCGGCGATCGATTCGCCGCGCACGACGAGGGCGCCCGAGCGGACGAGCGGCGCGTCGGAGGCGAGCTCGAGCGCGACCGCGGCCTCGGCCTCGCGATCGCCGCCGAGCAGCGCGACCGCGAGCTTGCGATCGAGCGCGGGGCCGCGCGCGCCGGCCATCCGGTACACGATCGCGATCGTGCTCCACAGCCGCGGCGCCGCCGCGACCACGAGCAGCGCGGTCGCGGCCAGCGTCAGGCCGAGCTCGCGGCGAAGCGCCGCGTGCGGGCCGAGCGTCTCCCAGCGCGCGAGCCCGCAGCTCGGCCCGAGGCCGGCGACCGCGTCGTCGAGTAGCGCGCGCGCCGGCTTGGCAAACATCCCGCGCACGATCGCGTCGCGGCAGCGCGCCGCGACCCACGCGAGCAAGTCGACCAGGTACGAGTCGCGAAGCGCGAGCGGCAAGGACGGCATGTCCGGACCCACGCAGTGGGGTGGAAAAGTCTGCAATCAGCAGGTAACAACGCGTCATGATTCGCACGTTGCTGGTGGCGTCGTTCGCAGTCGCGTGCGGCGCCGCGCCACCGCCGGCGCCGGCGCCGAGCGCGCCGCCGCCGGCGACCATGCCGCATCTGGTCGTCGTCAGCGTCGACGGCCTCATGGCGGACGCCTACGTCCATCCCGACGCGCACGGGCTCAAGATCCCGGCGCTGCGCCAGCTCATCGCGCGCGGCGCGTACGCGACCGGCGTCGAGGGCGTGTTTCCGACGGTGACGTACCCGTCGCACACGACGATGGCGACCGGCGTGCCGCCGGCGGTCCACGGCATCGTCGGCAACAAGCCGGTCGACCCGCTCGGCAAGAACGCCGAAGGCTGGTGGTGGTACAGCGAGGACATCCACGCGCCGACGCTGTGGGACGCGGTCGAGGCGCAGCACCGCCGCGCCGGGCTCGTCAGCTGGCCGGTCACGGTCGGCGCGCGCGTGTCGTTCAACGTGCCGGAGTACTGGCGCGCCGGAACCGCGGACGACCAGAAGCTCCTGCGCGCGCTGGCGACGCCGGGGCTGCTCGATCGCGTCGCGCGTGAAGACCACGAGCTGTGGCAGCAGCTGAGGCCGCCGATGGCGGCGGACGCGTCGATCTTCGCGATCGCGACGTACCTCGTCACGCACGAGCACCCCGACCTGCTGATGATCCACGCGCCCGCGCTCGACGAGGCCGAGCACGAGCACGGGCCGTGGAGCCCCGAGGCGATCGCCGCGATCGAGAACGTCGATGCCTTGATCGGTCAGCTCGCCGCGACCATCTCGGCCCAACCGGAGGCGGCGCGGACCACGCTCGTGATCGTGTCCGACCACGGTTTCGCGCCGATCGATCACGAGCTCGAGCCCTACGTCGTGCTCGCGCGCCACCACCTGATCACGCTCGACGGAACGAAGACGGTCGCGGCGCGCGTCGGAGTCGTCACCGCGGGCGGCACCGCGCTGTTCTATCTGATCGACCCCAGCGCGGCGGCCGAGCTCGATGCCGCGGTCGCCGAGCTGCCCGACGTGCGGCGGCTCTCGCGCGAGCAGCTCGCCGCGTTCGGCGCCGACCCCGCCGCGGCGTTCGCGCTGGTCGCGCCGCCGGGCTTCGCGTTCGGCGGCGAGCGCACCGGCGAGCTCGTCGTCGCCAAACCGGGACACGGCACGCACGGCTGGCCGCCGACCGATCCGGCGATGGCCGCGTCGTTCATCGCGGTCGGCCCGGGCATCGCGCATCGCGAGCTCGGGCGCATCCGCATGCTCGACATCGCGCCGAGCCTCGCGGCGTGGGTCGGCGTCGCGCTGCCGGCGGCGATCGGGTCCGCGATCCGCTAGAAATCGAGCGCGTTCGTCCGATCGCTGATCGTCGTGCGGGCGGCCCGGCTTCCGCCGCGGATCTCGCCGACGTCGCTGCGTTTCTCGGCACGCTGACCGACGGCTACGCTCCGTAGTATGAACCTCGGGCCATGCCGAACACGTGGGACCCGTTCTCGCTCGACCCCGACGCGGCGCTGCACCGGCTCGCGGTCGGCAACCAGCGGTTTCGCGACGGCACGAGCAACGCGCCCGGGCGCAGCTTCGATTCGGCGCGCTCGACCGCGGCGCAGCGGCCGTTCGCGATCGTGCTCGGCTGCTCGGATTCGCGCACGCCGGTCGAGATCCTGTTCGATCAGGGCTTCGGCGACCTGTTCGTCGTGCGCGTCGCCGGCAACATCGTCGCGCCGTCGATCGTCGGCTCGATCGAGTTCGCGGCGTCGCAGTTC
>DATJXL010000127.1:0-2015 GCA_035500135.1 Kofleriaceae bacterium | reverse complement strand
GCGCGGCGCGCGTCGCCACGCCGCCGCAGATCAACGTCATCGGGACGTCGATCTTCGTGATCGCGGTCGCGATCATGCTGACGCAGATCCTCGTCTCGAATCGCCGCGAGAAGAAGCTGGTGTCGGCGTGACGGTCGACCTCCAGCAGGCGGCGCGCGACCACCTCTGGCTGCACTTCACGCGCATGGGTGCGTACGAGCAGGGCGAGGTGCCGATCATCGTGCGCGGCGACGGCTGCTATCTCGAGGACGCGAACGGCAAGCGGTACCTCGATGCGCTCGCGGGCCTCTTCGCGGTGCAGATCGGCTACTCGCACGGCGAGGAGGTCGGTCGGGCGGCGCTCGAGCAGATGAAGGAGCTGCCCTTCTACACGAACTGGTCGTACGCGCACCCGCGCGCGATCGAGCTCGCAGCCGAGGTGGCGCAGCTCGCGCCGGGCGACCTGAACCGCGTCTTCTTCGTCTCCGGCGGCTCGGAGGCGGTCGAGGCGGCGTGGAAGCTCGCGCGCCAGTTCCACGCCGCGCGCGGCGAGCGCCGCTGGAAGGCGATCGCGCGGCGCACCGCGTACCACGGGACGACGATGGGCGCGCTCTCGATCAACGGCATCGCGGCGCTGAAGAACCCGTTCGAGCCGCTCGTGCCGGACACGCTGCACGTGCGCAACACGAACCGCTACCACCGGCCCGCGGACGAGACCGAGGAGGAGTTCACCGCGTTGCTGCTCGACGACCTCGAGCAGGCGATCGTCGCGGCCGGGCCGTCGACGGTGGCGATGGTGATCATGGAGCCGGTGCAGAACGCGGGCGGCTCGTTCACGCCGCCGGCCGGCTACTTCCGCGGCGTGCGCGAGCTCTGCGACCGCTACGAGATCCTGCTCTGCGCCGACGAGGTGATCACCGGCTTCGGGCGCGTCGGCGGCTGGTTCGGCTCCGAGGTGTACGACATCCGCCCCGATCTCGTCACGTGCGCGAAGGGGCTGTCGTCGGCGTATGCGGCGATCGGCGCCGTCATCGCCTCCGACGCCGTGTTCGACCCGTTCCTCGGCGAGCAGGCGATGTACACGCACGGGATGACGTTCGGCGGCCACCCGGTGATGTGCGCGATCGCGCTCAAGAACATCGAGATCATGAAGCGCGAGCGCGTGGTCGAGAACGTGCGCGACAACGGCGGGGCGTTCCGCGACACGCTGGCGCAGCTCCTCGATCTCGACATCGTCGGCGACCTGCGCGGTACAGGCTTCTTCTACGCGCTCGAGCTGGTGAAGGACAAGGAGACGCGCGGCGGGTTCAGCGACGAGGAGTGCGAGACGCTGCTGCGCGGCTTCCTGTCGCCGCGGCTCTACGAGAAGGGGCTGATCTGCCGCGCCGACGACCGCGGCGACCCGGTGGTGCAGATCTCGCCGCCGCTGATCGCGACGCAGAAGGAGTTCGACGAGATCGCGGGGACGCTCGGCGAGGTCCTCGAAGAGGCGCAGGAGCGGATGCACGTCGGTCACGCCGCGGCGACACGCGAGCCGGGGACGCGCCTCCCGTGAGGGTGCTCGTCGTCGGCACCGGCGGCGTCGGCTCCGCGGTCGGGCCGATCGCGCGCCGCCGCGACTTCTTCGAGCGCATCGTCTTCGCCGACCTCGACCCGGCGCGACCACGGGCGCTCGTCGACCGGCTCGCCGACGACCGCTTCGGCGCGGCGCAGGTCGACGCGTCGGACGCGGCCGCGATCGCGGAGCTCGCGCGGGCCGAGCGCTGCGACACGATCCTCAACGCCGCCGACCCGCGCTTCAACCCGCCGATCTTCCAGGCGGCGTTCGACGCGGGGTGCACGTATCTCGACATGGCGATGACGTTGTCGAGCCGCGACGGCGTCAAGCTCGGCGACCTGCAGTTCGCGAAGGAGGAGGCGTGGCGGGAGCGCGGGCTGCTCGCGCTCGTCGGGATCGGCGTCGAGCCCGGCCTGTCGGACGTGTTCGCGCGCTACGCCGCCGACCACCTGTTCTCGAAGATCGACGAGATCGGCGT